>DPJL01000430.1:4961-22883 GCA_003543035.1 Micromonosporaceae bacterium
CCCTCTTTCCCTACCCGACTCTCTTCCGATCAAAGATTCCCCTTAGCCGAAAGCCGTTTTCGCGATTCTGGCTGGACTGGGTACGAGACCAGAATTCTTCATTGGTAAAGGACCAGCCACGCCATTCGGTCACGCCACCGCTAGGCATCGCCGAACGATCGACGGTCCAGCCCGAGGGACCAGAAGGTGTCCAGCCGAGTACCGAGGCCGGGATGCCGGTCTCGTGCACCCGCGACTGCAGCGTCAACGCGTCGAACGGATCGGTCGAGCGCACGTTGAGCGGCTTGCTGTCGAGATTCCACGACGGGTTCACGTTCACGCCGAGGTGGGCGAAGACAGTCGACGCGACATCGGAAAGCCTTGTGTCCGTTGGCCGTAGGCCCGGCGTGTGCCCGGTGCCCTCGGCGAGCACCCAGGTGCGCCGCTCGTCGTTGATGCCGCAGCCGCCGTGCCCGCCGCCAGGGTTGAGGTGGCCGTGGTCGGTGGTGACGACGATCAGCCAGTCCTCGTTCGCGTAGGTCGGCCGGGCCGCGATGGCGTCGAGCATCTGCTTGAGCTGAGCGTCCTGCTTCTCAATCGCCGCAATATAAGCACTCCCGGTCCCACTCGCGTGGGCTACGACGTCGGTGTTGCCGAGGTACACAAAGGACGCGTCCGGATTCCCGTTGCGAAGCTGGTTCACAGCGTCGTTGGTGACCTTGATATCCTCGCCGACATAGCCGTTGGCGTCGCCGTTGTAAGTGATCCGGGTGTCGATCGCCGAGCCGAAGGTGCCCTGCGTGTGCAGGACAGCCCAGTCCAGAATGGACAGTGTGCGGTAGGCGGAGTTGGCCTGCTCGAGTCTGGTGAGGAAGTCGGGGTAGGTGCCGTATTGCTTGCCGCTGAAGCTGTTGTCCTTGACGCCGTGCTTGTCCGGCCAGACGCCGGCCGCGATCGTCGACCAGCCCGGGCCGCTCGATGAATTCGCCACTGGGTTGCAGTAGAGCAGGCTGTGTCCCAGCGTGCCGGCGGCGGCCAAGCCGTCCAGGGTAGGGGTGTTGGCCTGCACGACCTTGGCCCAGTTCAGGCCGTCCATGCCGACGACGAGGACTTTCTTGACCGGTGCCGCTGCTTGCGCGGGTGGCGTGAAGATGGTCAGGGCGGCCGCCGCGGCTACAGCGGCATACAGGGCTATCAATCTCCGTGACATAGGAGAATCACATCGGTACCGGGTGAACGAGTCAAGAACTACGCTGGACCAGTTATGTGATCACGATTGAACATGACAGACGAAGTGCGGCTCTCCAGGTGACAAACCTGAAGAGCCGCAACTGTTACTTGGCTAGGCGAAGGGAATCGTGATCCTCGTTTGGTTGCCTACGCCGAGGGTGCTGCTCCCGCCGCCGATGGCGTTCCAGACCTCTATCTTCACCGTGCCGCCGGCTAGGTTGCCGAAGGCGCCCGAGACTGAACTGGTACCCGCCGAATGGGTGTAATGCTCCCAACCGGAAACCGGATCGGTGGCGAAGTAGTTATATGTCTCGACCCGATCGAAGCTGCCATTGCCGGTCAGGTCATAGGAAACGCGCACCTGCGTGCCGTTGCCTACGCCGGAGCCGGCATCGATGAAGAGGTCGAAAGTGGTCGCACCGCCGCTGAATGTTCCGGTCAAACCGGTTGCGGTGAAGGTGATCGGGTTGTGTGGGCTGCCAACCCAGTTGCCGTTTGCCGCCGTGATGGTGGCGGTGGTGGCGGTGCCTTGCGTGCCGGTGAGCCCGCCACCGCTCTGTGGGTAGCGGGTGGCCGCGAACGGCCCGCCGGTTGAGGACGGCGTCGGGCTGGTCGTGCCGCCACCCGTGAAGGGCAGCACGATCTGAGACTGGTTGCCTACGCCGACCGTGCCGGCCGAGCTGCCGATGGCGTTCCAGACTTCGACCCGGACCCTTCCGTTGACCAGATTGGCGAGCGCGCCGCTGGACGAGCGCAAGCCCCGGCTCTGGGTGTAGTGCTCGAACCCGTTGACCGGATCGGTGGGGAAGTAGTTGTAGGTCTCCAGCCGGTCGAAGGTGCCGTCACCGGTCAGGTCATAGGAGATGCGAGCTTGAATGCCATTGCCGACACCGCCTCCCGAGTCAACGAAGAGATCGAAGGCCGTGGACCCGCCGCCATAGCTGCCGTTGAGCCCGGTCGCCGTGAAGACCTGTGCGTTGGCCGGTGTCCCATCATGGTTTCCGTTTGCCGCTGCGACCGTCACGTTGCCCGCGGCCCCTGCAGTTCCGGAGAGACCGCCACCGAGCAACAGGAATTGCGTTGAGGTGAGCTGGTTTCCGGTCGGTGTCGGGCTGGGAGACGTCGTTGGGCTTGGCGACGTGGTGGGATTGGTGCCGCCATTGGCATTTCCGCCGCTCCAAGTGAAAGCACCGGAGGTGACCGTCTTTCCGGCGGGCACGTTAAGCGTTGTGCCGTTGGAGAAAGTCACGGTGATCGCCGCGTTGCTGATGTTCGAGGCGACATAGGTGCGAGCCGTCCCCTTGAGGAAAACCTTGGCGAGCGGGTGGTTGGCCGTGACGGTGTTGTCCACATTGCCCAGTGCGGCGAGGTTGCGGATCCAGTGGAACGTATGGGCTTTGCTCTCACCTTCCTCGGAGGTGAAGCCCGAGTTGGCGTTGAAATTCGACAGCGCAGCGTCTCCGTTACCCAGCGCCTGGAACTCCCAGATGATGTCCTGCCAAACGGTTGGCGGCCCACCGTTGTTGGTCACCAGCTCGTTATAGTTGGTCGTCACATAACCCGGGTTGTCTCCCATGTAGAAGTGGCCACCGGTGACCGGCAACATGTTGATGCCCTGAATCATTTCGGGTTCAGCGGAGAACCACGTCGCATACGACCCGCCGTCGCCCCAGACCATCCCGACGGTGTTGTGCCCGAAGGCCGCGGGAAAGTTCTGGTTGCGGGCGTCGAACCAGTATTCGGCGATAGCGGCGGACTGCGTGGTGTAGATGTAGATGCCCGCGTCGCGAACGGCGGCGTTGCCGGTCGCCTGGCCCCACTGGATCAGGCCGTTGGCGAAGTTCATTCCCTCCGAAGAGGATTCCTGGTTGTTACCCGCTCCGAAGGCACCGTGCCCCGAAGCCCAGTCGTGCCCGGCATAGATGTCGAAGTCACGCAGGTAAGGGAATCGGGTGTCGTTGCGGTCGTAGTTGTTGGCATCGCGGATCAGCAGGTCCACCATGCCGCCGTATTGAGCGTTGCTCGCCCACGTGGGGTCGAATTTGGCGAGCGTCGCGGCGGCTGCGATGAAGTAACCGTAGTGGAAGTGGTGATCGTTGAGTTCCTGATCAGAACCGAATGATGCCGGGTACCCGATAAGCGTCCCCCAGCTCTGGTTCAGATAGAAGACGCGGGAGTTCTCCCCAGGGCTGGCAGTGAACCAGTCGTTCATGCGCGCTCGGATGACGTTCAGGGCGGAGTCCCGGACGTTGGTGAGGTTGAGCTGGTCGGCGATCTCCGCGATCCGAGCGGCCCGGCCGAGTCCCTTGCCCGTCCAATACGTGTCCTCGCCCCGGAAGTCCGCCGGGTTGCCCAACTCCGCGTTGAGCAGATTGGTGATCCGGGTGAGGTCGGCGCCGCCGCTGTCGGCGACCGCCGGAACCTCAGGCAGCACACCGGTGTACTTCATGCTCGTCGTGAAGGACGGCACGCCGGTGAGCACCTTCATCGTGCCGCGTGGAGACACATAGGCCGCACTGATCGGTGTTCCGCCGGTCAGCGAATTCCATTGGTGGGGATAGAGTCCAACGACCGTGCCGGTCGCGGTGCCTTCGCGGGCGGTGGTGGTGAAGGCATAGGTTGTCGTGACCGTGCTGGCGCCCGGGTTGTAGGAGTAGCTGACCTTCGTGCCGGTCACGTGCGCGTGAGCCACCTGACCAAACGTGGAAGCGAGCGCGGCACGATCACCACCTCCGGGCAGCACCGCGACGGAGAAGAAACCCTTGCCCGCCAACGAAGAGGTTATGGTCGTGCCCGAGACGGACCATGTCGCGCCCGCCGGGGCGTATCCGGCGTAGTCGTGCCCGGCAACCGTAAACCCAATCGTGGCACCGCTGTTGGACCAGACCGAGGGCGTGCTCATGGTCGTGATCTGTGCGTTGCCACCCGTGATTTGGTAGTAGCTGAACGGCATACCGTGCCCGATGGTGGCCTTCATCGTGCGAGCGCCGTCGCTCCAGAACGGGGTGACTGTCCAATCTGTCCAGCCGTCCACCTTGACGTCGGGGGAGTTGAGCCCGGCCACCCCGACCCGGATGTCCTCGGCGTAAGGGAAATGGAACTCGCCCACGCCGGTGGCCGTCCCGCTGATCTGCGGGGTGGTGTTGTAGGACAGGCCGAGCCCGTTGCCGAAGGTGTCATACGAGACCGGGTGGGCGTGCAGTGGCTCGCCGAAAGCGCAGTCCGTCTTCTTATAGAGGATCGATGACCACCAGTCATTGGTGGGGATCGCACCGGCGGGAGCATTGGCCGTGGCCCACTGGCGCGGGTTGGTGGAGATGGCGCCGCATCCGGTCGGCAGACTCCGCCCGGCCGGCAAACTGTCGGCATAGCTGCCTGCGCCGACTGTGCCAGCCTCGGCGGAGTGTGTGATGAAGAAGCCGACGAAGCCCGCGGCGATCGCTGCCGCCGCGGCAATGGCCAATCCACGCACCCGGAAACGATGCCGCCGGGATCTGAGTAAGCCGTGTCTGAGCAGTTCAGGGGAGTTCATTTATTCCTCCGATATGGAGCGTGAACACAATGAGGGCCCCCCGTTGCCAGCTGTGAGAGCGCTCTCTCATGACGCAAACTAGACCTTGCTGATCGTTACGTCAACATGTCGAAGCGATGAAGTTCGTGGTTAGAGAGCGCTCTCTCGAGCGCCTATCAGGCCGCGGTGACGTGAATCCGACGTGCCGGTGCCTTCGGTCGCCGCGCCTGCCACGCTGCACCGATGAAGGTCAAAGCACTCCTACTGCTCGCAGTCGCCGCGCTGCCGATGGCCGGCTGCGCGAACGATGGGTCCGGTACACCCGGCGCCGGCACGAGCCCCACAAGCACTGCCACGACCGGCACAGGGTCGGCAGGCCGGGACGGCTGTCTGATCGGCACCTGGAATGTCGACGTCAACGACATGGCTCAACAGACCGCGACCAAAATGGGCCGCGGTGCGACCGGCACAGGCACCGGCACCATCACCCTTATCTTCGGCGATCAGATGACCATCAAATACAACAACGCCATCGCCATCGACTCGCCCATCGGCAGCGGCCTCACGATGAACATGAAAAACACTTTTGCCGGTGATGCCACCAGCACCGACTGGACCGCGAAGGACGGCAAACTCGCCGGAACCATGCCGGCCAACACCGTGACAAGCACAATCGTCACGACGGTGGGCGGCAAGGAGGTACCCGCGACGACGACCCCGTTAAGTGGCTCGCTCGACATGTCATCGGGTGCCCTCGGCTACACCTGCGGCGGCAACAAGGCGACCCTGATCACCCCGATGGTGACCTGGAACCTCACCAAGGCCTAGACGGGTACCGAGCTCGCGCGCTTGTGTGCCTGCAGTGCGAGGTCGACCGCTTCGGCAGTCACCCCTAGGGCAGTGCCAATGTCGGTCATGGTGATGCCGCTGTCGTGCAGCTCGGCGATGGCGGCCCAGCGGATGCGGGCTATGCGCCTATCCTCAACGCCTTGCACGGCGGCGATAAGCGCTGCGGCGGACAGGGCACGGTCCATGGCCGGCATGCTGTCCAGCGCGGCGATGGTGGCGGCTACAAGACCGCCGGGATCGCTGGTCAATTCGGAGCCTCCTGCTAATCGGTCCGGTTGCGCGTCATCACCGATATTGCACCTCGCAACGGGGGCGGCATGAGAGCTGAACGTGTTGCCCTCAACGCCGGACTGACGGTTGAGCACGACGTCCGTGCAGACATTGGGTGGGGGTAAAGGTACCGGGATGCCCCGATCCTCGGGGCATCCCGGTGGCGCGTCACCTTGGCGAATGTATGACTGAGGGAGGGCCTGGCCAGAGGCATCCCGGTCGGTGTTTGTATTTATCAGCCTTGGCGAGCGCGCCGGCTCCCTGACCTGTGAAGATCTCCAGGAATCGGCCCGGTCAGACTCGCATTCGCAGTTCAGCCACGTCAACGGCCGTGTGTACGGGGCCTGGGGACCCGGTTGTCATTGCGATGACGCACTTACGGCCAGGCCATGGCGGCCTTACGGAGCGATCCAGCAGCGTCAACGGCGGAATTTGAGGCCTGCCTTGGAAATGCCCTTGATGACTTCGGCGGACTCTTCGAAGCCGATCACGAGCACCCCCTCCGGCTGGAAGGCGTTGACCTGCCGGATGATGTCGTTGACCTGGTCAGGTTTGGCGACCATCCCGTTTTCGCCGACGTCATAGCGGAAGGTCTTGATCTGACTCGGGGATATCCCCGCAGCGGCCAGCTCCTTCTGCACGCCGGCCATCAAACCCTCGCCGTAGGCGTCGTTTCTGGCGACGATGCAGAGCTTTTGGACTCCGTCGCGGAGCATCACATCGGCCAGGGCCCGGGCTTGCAGAATGTCCGAGGGCGCGGTGCGGAAGTAAAGGCCACTGTCCTCCACGGTGCTTAGCGCTTCGGCCGTGTTCGATGGCGAGAACATGATCATCCCGCCTTTAATCACTTCGGGGAGTACCGCGAGGCTGATCCCGGATCCGCTGGCACCGATGATGACGTGTACGCCGTCGGCCTTGTGCTTCGCGACCGTCGCCAACGCCTTCTTGGGATCGGTGAAGTCGTTGCCATCGCGCCACTGCACCGGCTGCCCAAGCACCCCACCGGCCTCGTTGACCTCCTTGAGCGCAAGCCTTGCTCCGGCACTCATCGGGGGATAGGCGAAGGAGAGGCCGCCCTCCATCGGCAGCAGCCCGCCCAGGATCAGTGGATTGCCCCTGCCGCTTGACGCTGCGGGCCGGGATGGTTGCTCCGACATGGCATTGCGATCGTTGCCGGTGTTGAGAAACTCCGTCTTGCCGTTGTCGATCTGGTTGTTGGGGCCGAAGTGGAACACCCCATAACTGGCCGTCGACGGCTCTCCCGCTGAGGTGAAGCCGTGCCGCAGCGTCACGCCTCGGTAGGCCGGATCCCGGCCGGCCCGCGCATGGGCGAGGCACTCCGCGACGGAGGAACAGACGTCGGCGCCGATGGTGACGCCGTTGATCTGCTTGGCGATCGCCTTCGGGTCGGTTGTCCCGGCCAACTGCGCCGCGATCGCCGAAATTACTATCGCGTCGTAGGTCTCACCCGCGAAGATCAGGTCCCTCAGGTTCGGGTCGATAACGGAGATGCGGCTGCGGAAATCCTGGCCCAGCTGAGCCAGCGGGGCGGTCCCCTTCATGCCTTCGAGCAGGCCCGGCTCATTCTTGAATGCGACGGCGAAACCATTTTGGACATTGCCGTCCGAGCCATAGAGGAATAGACCTTCATAGCCGTTTTCAGGTTGCGGATCGACCTGTTTGGCACATGCCGCCATAACGATGACGGCACAGGTGCCAACGACGAGTGCTAACAGACGGGATATCCGCATTTGAGGCGCCCTCCATACAGTGGTCCGCAGGGCAGGTTAACGCCAAAAGCAGATCCTGTCTTCGCCGGGTAGGGCTGCATTGGTACCCAACGAGACCATCGGGTTCGAAAAGTGAACGATCCCCCCTACACCAATTATCAGGAACCTCGATCGAGGCCCCGGAAAGCTGAGATGAAAAGACATTGGTGAGATACCACGAGCGCATATATCGGATACCTATTCCGCAGGGCGATTTGCCCGACAGCTGCGTTCCGCGATGGAAACGCTAGGGTGACGGGAGAGCTTGGCCCTGGAGGAGGAACGAGTGGCGAGCAGGTCTGCCGGCAAGGTCGCATTTGTCCTCGGCGGCGGGGGCGTGCTCGGGGCTCACGAAGTAGGCATGTTGCAGGCGTTGGCCGAGGCCGGGATCAGGCCCGATGTCATCATCGGCACCTCGGTCGGGGCGATCAACGGCGTCTTCGCCGCTGCCTATCCGAAAGGGATCGAGAAGCTGGCCGACCTCTGGCGGTCGGGCGGGGTCATGTCGGTCTTCGACGGATCACTCGTGACCAGAGTGGGCACATTTCTCCGATCCGGCACCCACGTCCAGTCCAGCCATGGTTTGGAGGGCCTGCTCGCCGAGCTTCTCCCGGTCGAGCGGATCGAAGACCTCGAGGTGCCGTTCCAATGTGTGGCGGCGAGCATCGAGCGGGCCACCGCGCACTGGTTCATCGACGGCCCCATCATCCCCGCGGTCCTCGCGTCATCCGCTGTCCCGGGTCTGCTGCCCGCTGTCCGGATCGGTGAAGAGCATTTCCTGGACGGCGGTCTGGTACACAGCATCCCTGTCGGACGGGCCGTAGCGCTTGGGGCGGAAACGGTTTACGTCCTCCATGTGGGAAGAATCGAGCGCGCATTGGCCGCGCCCCGGCGACCATGGCAGGTCGGCATGGTGGCATTCGAGATCGCGCGGCGGCATCGCTTCTTTGAGGAGATGGCATCTCTACCAAAGGACGTGAAGGTACACGTATTGCCCGCCGGTGCGGATAGCCCGAGTCCCCGCGGCGACTTGTCCCCCTTGCGTTACCGCGACACATCGCGTATCGATGTGCATATCCAAAGGGCGTACCAGGCCTCGCGTTCCTATTTGGAATCGATCGCCTAGTTTTGCTCCTGGTGCTTGCCTTCGTCCAAGGAGGACTAGTGCCACCTCGAATAGTTCGGCGTTTGATTTTCGCACCGCTGGCAATTGTGATCACCCTGGCCTGGATAGTTCTCCTTCCGCTGTTGCTGCTGCTCGCGATTGTGGTGGCACCGTCGAGGGCCGGGCGCCGGCGCACGCTGAGGCTCGTCTTCTTCAGCGTCGCGTGGCTTGTGATGGAGTCGGCCACACTATTCGCGAGCCTCGGTCTCTGGATCGCGAGCGGGTTCGGCGGCAGATTGCGATCCGCGGCGAATCAGGAGCGCCATTACCGGCTCGTCGGCTGGTTCATGGGCACGCTCTTCCCGGTGATCACCCGCCTTTTCAACGTGACACTTGAGGTGCAGGAGCCCGAGTTCACCCCGGAAGAGGCGGCGGCCCGCCTGACCCGTCCGGTGATTGTGCTCAGCCGCCATGCGGGGCCGGGCGATTCGTTTCTCATCGTCAACCAGATGCTGAGCCAGTACGGGCGACGGCCCTCCATTGTCATGAAAGGCGCCCTGCAGTTCGATCCCGCGCTCGACGTGGTCATCAATCGTTTGCCGCACGCGTTTGTCTGGCCGAGCAAGGGACCCGGCAGCGGTGTCACCGAGGAAATCACCCGGCTCGCGTCCCGGTTGGGCGACGCCGATGCATTGCTGATCTTTCCCGAGGGCGGCAACTTCACCCACGGACGGCGTGAGCGAGCGATCGAGCGGTTGGAGAGCAGCGGTCAGCGCGAGGCAGCCGAGCGAGCCCGGGGTATGTCCAACCTGCTCGCCCCGCGCACGGGTGGAGTGCTGGCCGCGGTCTCGGCGGCTCCTACCGCGGACGTGATTTTCGTGGCGCACACCGGTTTGGACGACCTGATCACGGTAAGGGACATCTGGCACAGCATCCCGATGGAGCAGACGGTCAAGTCCCGGTGGTGGCGCGTGCCGGCCGCCCAGATCCCACGCGATCGCGACGAGCAGGTCACGTGGCTCTACGGGTGGTGGGAGCAGATTGACCGGTGGATTGCCGAGAACCGCCCCGTCCGCACGCCAACCGGTGCGTCCATTGTGGACGCACCGGACTAGGGCCTGTTTCAAAAGGGTCGTAGCCATTCGTTGATCGCGGCGATGCGGACCGTAGCCTCGTAGCGGACGGCAAGCTTGTCGTACCTGGTGGCCACGGCCCGATGTTGGGCGCGCCTAGGCTTCAAGCACAGCCTGATTTCAAGAGCGCCTTGGTTACAGGCGTGCAGCCGCCATCACGCCCGGCGTCATCGCCAGGCTCAAATAGTCGCCGCCAGGCTCAAATAGTCGCCGCCGCCAGGCTTAGATAATCGCCGCCAGGCTTAGATAATCGCCGCGAGGCTCAGATAATGGCTGAGCCGGGAGGCGGCGTCGAGCATGGCGACGCCCTGCGCGGTAAGCCGTCGCTGCCAGTCATCCAGGGCGCGGGAGAGCGTCTCCGTGCCGCCCGCCGTTCGGACCTGCTGGACCACGGTTGCTATGTGGTTCAGCAGATATCCTCCGCGCCGCAGCAGGTGGGCCAGCTCGGCGTCGCGGGTGTCACTCGCGCGAAACACCCGGTAGCCGGTGGCCGGATCGCGTGCGGGGGCGAGGATGCCGGCGCTTTCCCATTTGCGCAAGGTGGCCGGGGTGACCCGGAGCCGGCGCGCGAGTTCGCCGATGGTCCACACGCCGGAGGCCGGAGCGTTGTCCGGCCCCGCAGGCAGGTCCCCAATCGCTTCTCGCACCGCGTCGAGCGTGTCCCGGTCGCGCAGCATCTGGCCGTGACCGCGATCGATGACGATCAGCGCGTCGTCGAGCACGCCATCGTGCAGCGCGTTCATGATCTGGCCAGCGGCCGGGTATCCGTATGCCGCGACGAGCGCCAGATAGGCACGCAGCGCGGCCGCATGAACCTCGGTGTAGACCCGGTAACCGCTGCGCGTGCGCTCAGCGGGCGGGATGAACCCGTCTCGCTCGTAGTTGCGGACCGCCTGGGTCGAGAGTCCGTGCTCGCGCGCGAGGTCGGATGGTCGCACGGTTTGAAACTTTACCGCGAAACTACGCACTCCACTCGAATGAAAAGTCTCAACCAAAGGTTCAATGGTACGTTTTAGCCACATGAGCCAGGACATTCGAGACTTCGTACCCGAGCCATGTGATCTTCTCGCCCTAGGCGAGCCGACCCACCAGGAGCCCGCTTTCGGCGCGGTCCGCAACGAACTCTTCGCCCAGCTGGTCGAGCTCGGCTTCCGTTCGATCGCCCTCGAGACCGATCGCGTGGCCGCGTTCGCCGTCAACGACTACGTACTGAACGGCACCGGAAGCCTCGACTCGGTGATGAGCGAAGGCTTCTCCCACGACTTCGGCGCCTTGGACGCCAATCGGCGGCTGGTCGCCTGGATGCGGGAGTACAACCGGAACCGGCCAGCGCACGAGCGCTTGACCTTCCACGGTTTCGACGCCCCGACCGAAAACACCAGCGCACCCAGCCCGAGAAGCTATTTCGAGTATGCACGCGACTATCTGCACATCGAGAACCTCGACATCGCGGGCATCGCCGGAGACGACCATCGCTGGAGCCGCGCTGAGGCGATCCTCGACTTCGCCATGTCCATGGGCGCCACGCCCGAAGCCGAGCGGCTGCGAAGGATCGGCGAGGACCTGCTCACGAGGCTTTACGCCCGCGCACCAGAGCTGATCGCAAGGACCTCACGCGCCGAGTGGCTCCGGGCCAAGATGCACCTCGATGCCGGCCTCGGGCTGCTCCACTACCACTGGCAGGCGGCGCAGCCCCTCGGGCAAAGCGATCGGGTCTCCCTCCTGCTGACCACGCGGGACACGTTGATGGCGCGCAATCTGCTCGACATCCGCAGCGTCGAGGCGGGGCGCGGCCCGACGCTGCTCTTCGCCCACAACCTTCACCTGCAACGAAACGGGAGCGCCGGGAGCCTGGGCGACATGAGCGCCAACTGGTTCGGCGCCGGGTCCATCGTGGACTCCCTGCGGATCGAAAGCTACTTCTTCATCGCAGCCAGTCTCGGGCGCAGTGAGGTTCTCAAGCTGGGCGAGCCCGAGCCGGACACCTTCGAGGGTTTCCTGCAACGCCGCATCACCGGCTGGGGCCTGATCCGCGCCACCGAGGTGTCCCCAGCTCGCACGCGCGCGGACACCACCCCGCAGCAGGGCTATTTCCCGCTCGACCAGGCGACCGTCGACGGAGCCGACGCGATCATGCACATCACCGGCTAAGGCGTTTTTGGATTGCCTAGTCAGGATGCATGAGTGCCGCTCATGCATCCTGACACGAGCCACATCACCGTCACCATTGGCGTCGGCGTCTCGGCATGCTCATCGACGCCGAATCCGCCGAGCGCTAGCGTTTCCTCGCTGACTGGCTGGAGCCCCGCTGCGCGCAGCTCCTTTGTGACCAGCTGCGCCAAATCTGAGATGCGTTGCTGCATTGTCATTTCCCCCGCTGCAATTCCGATTAACGGCCGATTCGCGAGACTGGCGAGTCGACTGCCAGCCGTCGCCGGGAGCAGCGGCGGCCGGCAGTCGTCCCTCAGCCCTCGTCGGTGAGAATTTGGCGCAGC
The DNA here is from genome assembly GCA_003543035.1 of Micromonosporaceae bacterium. Lineage (GTDB taxonomy): Bacteria > Actinomycetota > Actinomycetes > Mycobacteriales > Micromonosporaceae > Rhizocola. Next base: position 17,303 of record DPJL01000430.1, read on the forward strand.
GTCACGGCGAACGCCTCCGGTTCGCCCTTCATGCCGAATTCGTCGCCGAGAAACCCGCCGTGGTGGCTGGGGAAGGTGACGGCATTCGTGCCGAGCCGTTCAGCCACTGCCAATCCTGCGCGGTGGGCCATTTCGCCCTCCGATTCGGCGCCGACGCCGACGACGATGTGGGTCGATGCCGCGCGCAGCGCGTCGAAGTCGTGCTCGTAGTGGGTACACGTGATGATGTTCTGCCCGACCAACGGGTCGTCACGGGAGCCGTCGTCCTCGGACGGTAACCCGAAATCGGCCGGATTCGGTGCGGGCCGGTCGGCGAAATCGGCTGGAATCTCGCCTCGCAGACCGACAAGCGCGATGAACTTTGCCATTGCCGGGCCGAAGCCGTCGCGCTCGTACGTGCGGCGGATGGCCGCCGTCGCCGCCAGCGCCTGCTCACGGTCCGGCAGGGCCTGAGCGGCCGGCGGCTCGTGCGCAACGATGGTTCGCACCTGCTCCGGGTGGCGGGCCACTAGAGCCAGCCCGTTGACGGCGCCGCCGCTGCTGGCGAAGATGTCCACCGGTGCGCCGCCGAGGGCGGAGATCAGCTGGTGCAGGTCGTTCGCGTGCTCGTCGGGTGTGGACTCGCCGGCGGCGTCGGTGCGCTTGCTCCGGTCTGCCCCCCGCGGGTCGTAGGTCACCACCGTACGATCCCGGAATTGCTCGGCCAGGGTGGCGAACCCACTCGCCCCCATGGGTGATCCGATCATCAGCAGGATCGGCGCGGTGCTCGCCTTGGCCTCCCTTACGTCGTAATGCACGACCGCCCCGGGTGCGTCAAGGGTGTGGGTCTCTAGCTCGGTCATTGGTACTCCCTTCTCGGTGTTCTATAACTTGGACCGGCGGGAGTGTCGAAACTCATCGGCCGACGTCGGAAAATTCTGCCATCGGTTGACCTCGGCTGGATCGCGATCAGGCCGTAGGCCGCGCCAGGAGGAATGTCTCAGGCGACCGTCGGGGGTGATCGTTCGATAGACAACCTCACCCACCAGCACCGGCTTCACCCATCGCGCGCCCTTGGCATCGGTGGTCGGAACGGTTGTCGCGAAAGGAGATGTGACCGTCTCTAACGAGCGCAAGCGTCTGTGTAGATCAGTGAGCATGGCATCGGTGAAGCCGGTGCCGACACCGCCGACATATGCCAGCCGGCCTTCCGCATCGTGGATGCCAAGGAGCAGGGACCCCACCGTGCCGGCACGACGTCCCCCACCAGGCTTGTAACCGCCGATGATGACCTCGGTGGTCTGGATCAATGCTGTCTTGCGCCAAGCATGAGATCGTTTGCCAGGCTCATAAATCGAGTCGTTCCGTTTGGAGACAATGCCTTCCATACCTTGGCCTTTCACGGCTTCCATCACCGCATCCGGGTCGCTGTAGAACACCGGGGGTGTCAGCACCTGCAGCCGGTTGAGCTCCAACTGTTCGAGCCTGGCACGGCGCTGCGACCATGGCTTGGCTATGAGCGAGCGGTCCAGATACATCAGGTCGAACACCATGTATTGCACAGGCGCCGAGGCGATCAGAGCGGGGCTGGGCGAGACAACGTGCATTCGCCGCTGGAGCGCGGCGAAGCTGGGCACGCCATGCCTATCCAAGGTCACCAGCTCGCCGTCCAGGACGGCCGCTTGGCCAGGTACCAACGATCCCAACACTTCAATCTCGGCGTAGGTCTTGGTCACGTCCAGATCGTTGCGCGACAACAGCTTCAGCTTACCCGCCTTGTTGATGTAGGCGACCGCGCGAACGCCGTCCCACTTGGCCTCATAGGCCCAGCCCGGCCCGGGCGGCAGCTCCCCGGGCACGGCCAGCATCGGCTTGATCAGAGCCGGCCACCCGGCGGTGCCCACTACCTGATCATGCCCGCTCGTAAGGATCTTCGCCGGATCACCAACAATTTCCCGCTGTACGCCGTCACATTCCTGCGCGGCGTTTCGTCATTGCTGTGACGATCGAAGTGCGGTCGAGGTGAACAGCGAGAGTGAGGAACTCTTCATGATCTCAGATATGAAGACAATCATCTATCCCGTCAAGGATCTGGCTAATGCGAAGACGCTGTATAGCAAGCTCTTGGGCGTCGCGCCCGAGATGGACGAGCCGTACTACGTCGGGTTCATTGCCGCGGGCCTGGACGTGGGCCTGGATCCCCACGGCCACGGCAAGGGAATGGCCGGGCCGGTCGCCTACTGGCATGTCGACAACATCGAGGAGAGCCTTAAGGAGCTGCTCGAAGCCGGTGCGCAGGCCCATGAGGCGACCAAGGACGTAGGCGGGGGCAAGCTGATCGCTTCGGTCAAAGACGCCGACGGCAACATCATCGGGCTCATCCAGCCCGCCTGACCGCCGCTCGTCTGGCACCGGAGATTCCCGGTGCCAGAAGAGGCCCCAGATGCTCACCACGCGGTGAATGCGTTGCCGTGCCATGTTCATCGGCGAACGCAAGGTCGTGCGTGGTAAGGATCACCGGGGTGCGGGCCGAGACGCGCCAGTCGAGTGCGAAAGGCAGCCAATCGCGGCCACTGGCGTGCAGCCGATGGTAGGTGTTGTAACCGCCAGAAGTGAAACCACCAAAGGTCTGCATCGACTGGTACCGGGAAGGCCCGAAAACGTCCAAATAGGAGCTGTGCCGGCGAGCACGCTGTAGGGCAGCCGGTGCCGATCGAGGATCCGCATGACCCGGCCGGCTTCGGCAAGCTCTGGTGCGGCAGCGTTTTCCACCATGTCGCCGAGATGCGCGGCGAAGACGATGTTCTCGCTCGCCCGCGCTTGCACCAGGTACTTCAAAGATGCTTCCAATGGCTCGGAATCACCTCGGTCGGCATCCAAGAGGTATCTTCGACTGGACTGTGGCACTCGCACATTAGCCACGACGGTCGAGAACGAAGATCTCTGCGCAGCGAAACGCGAGCCCAAGCGCGGGTGAATACTGTTTCGCGGATCAGCGTCCCAGTGCGGCGATGAGTCCGTCGGCCAGACCGCCTCGCCAGCAGGAAAAGTCATGCCCGCCTTCGTATTCGCGATAGCGGACGTCATAGTTCAGCTGCGACAAGGTTTCCCGCATGACCCGCACCGACTTCAGAAGGTCGCGTTCGCGTGACCCGACGTCGAGGAAGAAGCGCACCGGGACTTGCTCACCTGACGCGTAAGCGTCGATGACCTGTTGACCGGTAAGGCCGCCCTCGTCGTCCCCGGGCCACCACAGGGCCATGGAATGCCCGATCACCCAGCCGAACCGGCCGGAATGGTTGCGCGCCAAGTGCGATGCCACGATTCCGCCTAAGCTCTGGCCGGCGAGCAACGTCTCGGCTGGATCGTCCGAGACCTTCCACCTGGCCTGAATCCAGGGCAGCAAACCGTTGAGGATAAACGGTTCGAACACCTCCGGATGGGTGAGGCCCTGCCAGCGAGCCGCACCGTGCATCGACTCGACAGCGGCAACGATCATCGGCCGGACCGCGCCGTCGGCGATGAGATTGTCGAAGGTGGCCATCACATCCAGGTTCATCCACCACTTCGCGTCGAAGAGGATCACGAGGGGAAGCGGGGCGGCGTTTGCCTGGTACTCATATGGCAAATAGACATGGACGACGGCTGGCTCGCGACCGGCTGCGTCGATCTCGTGGCGGGCCATCGTCCCTTGACTCACCTCAGGACGCCTGGCCCGCCACGGTTGTGGCGACGCTTCGGGCAGCTCAAGGATCGACGCATCAGCTGCGTTGCCATAGGTTGCTCCGGCCGGGTGCACCAACGGGTTGAGCGGGTCGCGCACACCCATGCCGATGATGGCCATCCATCGCTCCTGCGAAGGGTGACCGTTGAGCGGCTCGTCTCTGATCGGGCAGATCTGGTACGCGGAACGAAGGTTTGATGGCAGGGCAATCGTGAGTGCCCACAGGCCATCGCCTTGCAAGCTCATCAGGTAGGGGCTGAGGTCGCCGTCGTCCTGGGCGTAGTCGGTTTCGGCCACCAGACGAACGAGAACGGCATGGGCGGGCCGGTCCGGATCTGTTTCGTGCCAAGCGAAAGTCACGTTGTGCTGTCCTGGCGCGACGGCAGGCTCGATGCGCATGCAACCCCCTCGGGATGAACTTTCGTTGCGAGACAGATGTATGCGTAGCATGAGACTTTCAGTTTCATCCAGAGGGGAACGATGAATAGCTCGCTGTTGGAGGTCGCCATCCAGTTGCTGCACGAGAAGGGCTGGCAGGCGCTCAGCCTTGACGCGATCGCCGAGCGCGCGGGCGTCTCAAGGGCTACCGTCTGGCGCCAAGGTTTGACCCGCGCGGCGGTCGAGCGTGTGCTTCGCCACCGCCTCGTTGCCGACTACCGGGATTTGATGTGGGAGCCGCTGACTCATGGCGGGCCCGGTGAGCAGCGTTTGGAGCAGGCTCTGCTGGCGCTTTGCGCGGTCGCCGAGCGCAACCTCCCTCTGTTGGCCCATACCGAGACCGCTTTCCACGGTCCTGATCTGGATGCGGTCGGCATCACTCTCGATTTCTACGGCCCCTGGCTGCGCATGGTGGATCTTGCCGTGGCGGATGGTTCGCTTGAGCCACCTGAAGAACCGAGGATGTTCATCGGGGCGCTGACCAATATGGTGCTGCTGACCTATGTCCATCTGCGGGCCTATCACGCGGACGGCGGCTGGACCCCGCAGCGCGCAGCCGGCTTTGCCGTCGACCTCGTGTCGCGAGGATATTTACCGCGACCCTAAGAGAGCGGCGAAGGTGAAGGCCCGGTCGACGAGATCGTTGAGGTTTTCTGCGCCGTCGCCGTGCACCCATGCGCTGAGAGCGGTGTCGAAGGCCGCGAACGCAACCGCCACCGTGAGAGCCGGCCGCAGATCCGTGGCAGGGTCCAGCTTCATACGCTGGGCGAGCACGGCGGTCAGATCTGCCCGCCACTCCGTTTGGCGCTCCAGGTACCGAGCTAAAAGTGAGGGTGTCCCGAGGGTGAGCCGGGCCAGCCGGATCGACTTCTCGGGGTGCTCGTGGTAGGTGGCCGTGAAGATCGAAAGCGCGTGGCGCAACGCGACCGCGGGCGGTTCCTTGGCGGGACGGGAAGCCAGCGCGTCGTGCAGCTTCGTGCCGAGGTGCCCGAGGAACTCGATGATGACGTCTTCCTTGGATCTGAAGTAGCGGAAGAAGGTGCGCCGGGAAACACCGGCTGCGGCCACGATCTGATCGATCGTGGTCTCCTCGAAGCCTTGAAACGCCAGCAGTTTGAGAGCGGCTTCGGTGAGCTCATCTCGCACCAGTTGTCGTTTGCGTTCGGCCAGGGTCACGCGGTGATCGTACCCCCTCAGGTGCAGCATTCATCACACAGGGCCATTGTTGACACTGAGTGTCACAGAGGGCATGCTGTGTTGTATGGATCGTTGGACAGCGGATCGGATACCCGATCAGACCGGCAAGACCTTCCTCGTCACAGGCGCCAACAGCGGCCTGGGCTACGTGACTACCAGAGAGTTGGCCAAGCGCGGAGCGCACGTGGTCATGGCGGTGCGCAACGAGGCAAAGGGCCGCCAGGCTTTACAGGACATTCGCGC
>DPJL01000429.1 GCA_003543035.1 Micromonosporaceae bacterium
CTCTTCCGATCTCCCACGGACGTCCGAACGCCAGGCAGACCACGTCGACCGGCTCGCCCCCGCCGCCCCCCCGCCACCTCGCTCGTGGCGGCCCGCCTGCTCGAGAGGCTCGGTGTGGTCTTCGATCGAGACATCGCCGAGTGCCTCTACATTGCGCTGGTCACCGACACCGGTTCGTTCAAGTTCGACCTGACCACACCCGAGGTGCACGAGCTGGCCGCGCGTCTGGTGGCGACCGGGATCAACGTCGGTGAGATCTCCCGCCGGATCTTCGACACGCGCCCGTTCGGGGCGGTGCGCCTGTTCGGCGAGGTGCTTGGCCGTGCCGAGCTGGATCCGGCGGCGGCCGGTGGCCGGGGGATGGTGTGCGCCGTGGCGACCCTGGACGATTTGGCCCGGCACGATCAGCCGCCCTACATCCTCGAAGCGCTGATCGACTCCATTCGGTGCACCGCCGAGGCCGACGTTGCCCTTCTGCTCAAGCAGGTTGCTCCGGAGGAGTGGGCGATTTCCATGCGCAGCAAGGGCGGAGCTGATGTGAGTGAGGTGGCTGTGGCGATGGGCGGTGGCGGGCACCGGCTCGCGGCCGGCTTCACCGGCCACGGCACCGCTGAGGAGATCATCTCGGCGGTTCGTGCACGCTTAGGGTGAATATTTCTCCCCCCAAGTGGGCTAAGCGCGGCACAATCAGGACATGGAGCAACCGCCTGAGCTGACCATCGAACGTTCAAGCCCATGGCCGCGGCGCTTTACGGTTCTCCCACTGTTCGTGCCGTTGTCGTTGCTGGGTGGGCTCTTTCCCTCGTTCTCGCTGACCGCGAATCTCTATGTCCTGCTGTTGGGCGGCGCGCTCATGGTGGCGGGCATGTCGAGCAGGATGCCGCGGATCGCGGCTCCTGACGAGCTTCCCCCCGGTGTTGTCTGGTGGCTGCTGCCGATTGGCCTGCTCACTGTCTTTGAGGTGGCGACCTACGCGCTCGGGTCCACGCACCACTTTCCGACGCTGTCGCTGCTGGCTGATCCGTTGCTCGACGGGTACCTGTTGCGCAGCCTCGGCTACTTCGGCTGGCTTACGGTCTTCTGGGGGATGGTGCGGCGATGAGTCTGACACGGTTACTGGTGATCACCGGGTTCGTGCTTGCCGCGGTGGCCGCGCTGCTTGTGCAGTACCTGGCCCGCCGCCCCGGCTCGACCGTCCCACGGTTCGGCGAGGTCGCCGCGGTGGTTATGCGCTACGAGGTAGGCGGCCTGCCCGTCGGCCGGTTGGCCCTGCTCGGCTTCTGGTTTTGGTGCGGATGGCACTTCTTGGCTAGGTAATGGAAAGCCGACGTTCACATGGTGGGAACGAGTTAACAACATGTGGACCTGAACGATAGTTTGGTGAGTGCAACGCCATGAGTGGGTTAACCGCCCCGGGCGCTCGCAGCAGGCTCAATGATCGATCCCGGCGATCCCGGGCATTGACGTTGGTCTTCTAAAAGCAGCGTTTGGAGAGAAGGACCCGTCATGCCCGTCAAGAAGCCGCAGCAGGCGCACCCGAAGCCGACATCCGAGGAAGACCGCGAGCAGGCCCGCCGCGCTCTGCAGACCTCGATGGACACCCGCCAGTAGGCGCAACTCCACAGGAGTTGCTGTTATAGGCGTCGTCTAAACCGCAACTCCTGTGGAGTTGCGACGCAGGGGTCTGTCAGGCTTGTCCTTCATGAGCACTGACGGACTGGTCGTGGTCGACAAGGCGCCGGGCATGACCTCGCATGACGTGGTCGCCCGAGTGCGCCGGATCCTCGGGACCCGAAAGGTCGGCCACGGCGGCACCTTGGACCCGATGGCCACCGGGGTGCTTGTGCTCGGGGTGGGCCGGGCGACGCGGCTGCTCACGTACGTAGTGGGCACCGACAAGGTCTATCGGGGCATCATTCGGCTTGGCGAAGCCACCATCACCGACGACGCCGAAGGCGACGTGACCGCGACCGTCCCGGCCGGACACCTCACCGACGAAGCGGTGCGGGCACAGCTCGCAAGCATGACCGGTGCGGTGGACCAGGTGCCTTCGGCGGTCAGCGCGATCAAGATCAAGGGCGTCCGGTCGTACCACCGGGTGCGCCAAGGTGAGCAGGTTGAGCTTCCGGCCCGCAGGATCACCATCTCGCGGATCGACGTGTTCAACATCACCCGCGACGCCGATCTGGTCGACGTCGAGGTCGAGGTGGCCTGCTCCTCTGGTACCTATATCCGTGCCATCGCAAGGGATCTCGGGTCGTCGCTGGGAGTCGGCGGCCACCTAACAGCCCTGCGCCGCACCAAGGTGGGCGACTTCACCCTCGATGAGGCCCGCACCCTCGATGAACTAAGACTTCTGCCTGCGCCGGAGGCATTGGCGCGCATCATGCCCTTGCGTCACGTGAGCGAGGAGGAGGCGCGAGCCGTTTCCCATGGTGGCCCACTGGCACTGTCCGGCCAGCCCGGCCCGTACGGTGTGATCGGGCCGGACGGCGCCGCGCTCGCAGTCATGTCGGAGCGAGATGGCCGTGCCCGCCCGGAAATAGTCTTGGTTGGGGGTAGTGAATAGATGCAACGGTGGCGGGGATTTGAGGCGGCTCCAGGTGGCTGGGGCCGTTCGGTGGTCACGATCGGGGTCTTCGACGGTGTCCACACCGGACACCAGCGCACGATCGGCCACGCCGTCGAAAGGGCCAAGGAGCTCGAGCTGCCCTCGCTGGTGCTCACCTTTGACCCGCATCCGTCCGAGGTGGTGCGACCGGGTTCACATCCGGCCGTGCTCACCGGGCCGCTGCGCAAGGCCGAGCTGATCGAGCAGCTCGGTGTCGACGTGCTTTGCGTGCAGCCGTTCACTTTGGACTTCTCCCGGCTCAGTGCCGAGCAGTTCGTGCACGACATGCTGGTCGAGCACCTGCACGCGGCGCTGGTCGTGGTGGGGGAGAACTTCCGCTTCGGGCATCGGGCGGCCGGCGATGTCGAGCTGCTGACCAAGCTGGGCCGCACCTTCGGTTTCGCCGTGGAGCCCGCACCCCTGGTCACCTCGGACGGTGTGATCTTCTCCTCCACGTATGTAAGAGCTTGCGTGGACGCCGGGGACGTCGAGGCCGCCGCGCGGGTGCTCGGGCGCCCACACCGGGTCGAAGGCGTCGTTGTCCGAGGCGATCAGCGCGGCCATGACCTCGGATTTCCGACCGCGAACCTGATGACTGCGCGCTTCACCGCCATCCCCGGCGACGGGATCTATGCGGCCTGGTTGGTCCGGGGTAGCCAGCGGCTTCCTGCGGCTGTCTCCATCGGTACCAACCCCACCTTCTCCGGCCAGGATCGCCGGGTCGAGGCGTATGTCCTGGACTTCGATGGTGATCTCTACGGCGAGCGGCTGGCCTTGGACTTTGTCGCCCATTTGCGCCCTATGCTGAAGTTTGACAACGTCAAAGATCTTGTCGCGGCCATCGAAGATGACGTAACGCGCACTCGGCAGGTACTCGGAGTGGAGCCCTCGTCCTAGCTGATAGCCTTGGGGAGGTTATGCCTCGTCTGCCTGCCCGACGCCGTGGGGGACGGGGCGCAAGGAACACTCCAAAGTTAGGGAGATCATGGCGCTCGACGCTGAAGTCAAGAAGTCGATCATGCAGGAGTACGCGACCGTTGAAGGCGACACTGGTTCGCCCGAGGTTCAGGTGGCGATGCTTACCAAGCGGATCAAGGACCTGACCGAGCATCTGAAGTTGCACAAGCACGACCACCACAGCCGTCGTGGTCTGCTTCTGCTGGTCGGCCGCCGCAAGCGGCTGCTCACCTACCTTCAGAAGGAAGACATCACGCGCTACCGCGAGCTCATTGGGCGTCTCGGCCTGCGCAGGTGACTTAACCGGGGGAGTGACCACTTGGTCGCTCCCCCGTACTACACAAGGAATTTGGCGTGCTAACGGCGGGCCGTCGGTCCTCGGTAGTGGTACCCGGAGAGACTCCGAGTACTTCGATCGAAGACCGGCTCTTCCCCTAGCCTGCCGCAGCGTGCCACGACGCGAAGGAGCAGGAAGCTCACATGACCGAGACGACACTCGGCGAACAGCACAGCAAAGCAGTGATCGACAACGGGTCGTTTGGTACCCGTGAGATCACTTTCTCCACCGGACGGCTGGCCCAGCAGGCCGCCGGTTCGGTCGTCGCCCAGCTTGGCGACACCGTGGTGCTTTCCACCACGACCGCAAGCAAGCAGCCCAAGGAACAGTTCGACTTCTTCCCGCTGACGGTGGACGTCGAGGAGCGGATGTATGCCGCCGGCCGGATCCCGGGGTCGTTCTTCCGCAGGGAAGGCCGCCCGAGCGAGGACGCCGTCCTTACCTGCCGCCTGATCGACCGGCCGCTGCGCCCGTCCTTCGTCAAGGGCCTGCGCAACGAGATCCAGGTGATCGAGACGGTGCTCGCGCTCGACCCGGCGCATCCTTACGACGTGGTCGCGATCAACGCGGCGAGCATGTCCACCAAGCTGTCCGGCCTGCCGTTCAGTGGCCCGATCGGGGCGACCCGGG
>DPJL01000398.1 GCA_003543035.1 Micromonosporaceae bacterium
ATCCGAGAGACACCCTCTAGTTGAGTGCCGTTGGTGCTGTTGTTGTTTGGCACGTCCAGGCAACGGCCCGAGCGAGGGTTGTAAACGGTCTGATCACTGCGGAGTTGCCAGACCTGATTCAGGCCGCCATGGCACGGCCAGAGAATGATCCGGGAGCCGTTGGCGGTGCCACCGTTGTAGATGTCCATGCATTTCCCGAAGGCGCGCAAGGTGTTCCCGACCACGGTCCACTGCTGCGCAGGAGTCCCATTGCAGTCGTAGATCTGGATCGGGGTGCCGTTGGCGCTATTGGCCGCGCGGACGTCGGCGCACTTGTTCGCGAGCCCGATAAGCGGGCGGCCGCCCGGATCGGGGCAAGTGCCTGGGGTGCCAACGGTGTCGACGTGAGTCGTCCCCGCGGCACGATAGCTGGCGACGCGGTTTCGGGCGTCGTCAGTGGTGATCACTTCGCCGTCCGCGAAATACAGCCAATCCACTTGCTGGATATAGGTGCTCCGGCCGCCCGAGTGGCCCGCGAGGTCGATGAACCAGAGGTTGTAGTTGATCGACATCGGCGTCTCGGGGTAGAACTTGTCCCCGTGATCGGCGACCAGCGTGCCGTCGATGTAGTACTTCACCCTGCCGTTCTTGACCTGTGCGACGAGATCGTGCCAACCGGCATAGCTGCGGCGCTGCAACGAATGGACGTTGTCGGCGATCCACGGGTCGGGTTGGTAAGTCTCCCAAGTGGTTTCGAAGAACGTCGGGCCCGTCTCGCCCCACCCGCCGTTGGGCAGATATTCGAAGTCGATCTCGCCATAGCTGGGATCCATCGGATAGTTCAGCGGGGTGATGGTGAAGAAGGTCTCCACCATGTGATCTCCGTCGGCGCCGGTGGTTGGCGCGTCGGTGAAACGGACCCGGCTGGCATAGGTGCCTTCGAAGAACTTTCGCTGATGCAGGATCTCCGACTGGCTTGTGCCGGAGTTCGATCCGTCGGTCGAGGCCGAAAGCTGCATGACCCGTTGGCCTTCGGCGGTGGGGAAGGTGATGTTCGAGGCCGGCCAGGAGGCACCAGGCACTCCTGGGCCGCCGGCGTTGGTGCGCACAGTCCAATTGCGAGCCCGCAACAGCGGATCCGTCGACGACGCGTAGTGGAAGTCGTCAAAGAGCACACTGCAAACAGCAGATGCTTCGACTGGTACCGGTTCAGCCTCGGCCGAGCTGGCAATGCCGGTGAGGGCACCGGCGAGCAGCATCAGGGCTGCCCCTTTGGCGATGGAGGGCACGGGATCTCCTCAGACAGAATTAGTTTCATTGATGCCTCTAAATAGTCAAAATTATGACTAGAGGCATGCCTGAGTCAAGAGTTTTCCCGAGAGCGCTCTCACGAAGGATGCTTCGCAGCCCCCGATAGCAGGCTGAGCAGGTCTTCGCGACCGAACATCGCCGCCGTGGCAACGGCGGAAGGGCTGCCGCCATCGGGATTGGCTCCGTGCTTGAGCAGGAGGTTGATGATGTCCACGTCGCCCTTGAAGACCGCCCCCGCCAACGGGCTCTGACCGCGGTCGTTGGCCCGGTTCGGATCCGCACCGCGCGTCAGGAGGGCTTCGACGGATTCCGTCTGCCCGTGATAGGCGGCGAGCATCAGCAACGTGTCGCCCCGTTCGTTGGTCAGGTTGGCCGGCACCCCGGCGTCGACATACGCAGCCAGCTCTGCCGAAGCGCCTTCCCGGGCAAGGTCGAACATCTTCGAGGCGACCTGCATGAGTTGCGGGTTGAATTCGCTCTGCTCGCTCATGCCTGCATTCTGACTGGAGCCCATCGGTGAACGGTGGAGAATCCGGTCCCACCAAGGCTTCATGGGCGGGCCACGTGCCCGCCCATGGCCGCTGGTGGCGAAGTCACGCAAGCGAGCTAGGCTGCTTGGGACGCGCGCAGGCGCAGACAGGAGCCACCGCGTGACAACTCCCGACCTGATCACTCCCCAGGACACCGCCAAGGCAGAGCGAGTTGCGCCGGTGCTGTCCGTGCGGCAGAGCGCGGCAGGTGCCGTCGCGATGTGGATCTTCGTGATCACCCCGTTCATCGCTCTGCTCGCCGCGGCGCCGATTGCCTGGGGCTGGGGGATGACCTCACTTGACTTGGCGATGGCGGTTACCGCCTATCTCGTCTCCGGCTTCGGCGTGACGATCGGCTTTCATCGTTACCTCACGCACGGCTCGTTCAAGGCGCACAGGTTCCTGCGGGTGGCCCTTGCCGTCGCGGGTTGCTTTGCGGTGCAAGGCGCTCCGTCGCAGTGGGTGGCCAACCATCGACGCCACCACGCCTATGCCGACCGCGAGGGCGATCCGCACTCCCCGTGGCGCTACGGCACCAGCGCCTTCGCCGTCCTAAAAGGACTGTTCCACGCGCACATCGGCTGGATGTTCCGCCGGGATCTGAGCAACCGCAGCCGTTTCGCCCCCGACCTGCTGGCCGACCGCGACATCCGGGTGGTAGACCGCCTCTTCGGGGCGCTGGTCGCGATCTCGCTACTCACCCCCGCCGTCATCGGTGGTCTCGTCTCGCAGAGCTGGATGGGCGCGGTGAGCGGGTTCTTCTGGGCCGGGCTGATCCGGATGGCCCTGCTGCACCACGTCACGTGGTCGGTCAACTCGATCTGTCACGTCATCGGCGAGCGCCCCTTCGCCACCAAGGACAAGGCCACCAACTTCTGGCCGCTGGCGATCCT
>DPJL01000094.1:0-23460 GCA_003543035.1 Micromonosporaceae bacterium
CGACCTCGGCCCCGGCGCCGGTCACGACGGCGGCCGGATTGTCTTCGAGGGCACACCCACCGAAATCGTCGCCGACCGCTCCACCCTCACCGGCGAGCACCTCGCGGACTATGTCGGCACCAGGCCGAGGCCCTCGCGGAAACGGTGAGACGAGTTCTTCCTAGAAACAACGGAACCCCAGGCTTAGCGCCTGGGGTTCCGTTGTTTCCAACTTGGCTCCCCCACTTGGACTCGAACCAAGAACCTGCCGGTTAACAGCCGGCTGCTCTGCCAATTGAGCTACAGGGGAATGGCATGGACGAGATTACAGGACGGTCTTCAAAGCCAGCAAACGGGTACCGGTGAGTCAGTCATGGTGTTTATCCGGGCTGAGACCGGGCAGGATAGGACGTACCACGCTCGGATGGAGAAGGAGACCGGATGCGCAAGCTGCTGTGGTTCGGCGCGGGTTTGGCCGTTGGCTATGTGGTCGGCACCAGGGGAGGCCAGAAGGCCTACGACGACCTGGTGGCTACGGCACAAAAGATCTTGGATCATCCCACCGTCCAGGAGGTTGCTGGCGTGGTCCAGGAGCAGGCTAATCGTCTGCTCGACGAGAGCAAGCGCAAGTTCGCCTCTTAGCGGCGTCTCAGGCGACTGACCGGCCCAGCCCGGGCATGGGCCGGTCTTCCATTTCTGCCATCCCGAGGATGCCGAACTCCTCCAGGGCTTCATCGAGCGCGGCCGGCGCCGCCTCAAAGTGATCACATAGCGGATGGGCGCTGCCCAGGACGGCTCCCAGCAGAGCCTGCGTGGCTGATCCCGCGGCCCCGCCGAGACGCAGCTTCACCACGTTGAGTTTGGCCCGGCGCAGCTTGAGCAGCGCTTGGGCGGGGGTTTCGGAGAGCTCGGCGAGCGTGGCCGGGTCGAGGCAGACGCCTATGCGGGCGGGGTCGACCGAGCTGAGCAGCCGCACCGAGTCGTCGATGTCGGCTAGGAGTGTTCCTTCTTGCGGGGCGCAGGCCACCCGGATGAAGCTGCCGGTGTGCCAGGCGATCTCGGTCAGCCCCGACCCAAGATCCTCGAGCTCGCGAGCGGCACTCTCCCACGGATCTTCGCCCAGACTCGGGACGGTCGTGGAGATCGAGCCGTGGGTGGTGTCCTCGGGCAGCAGGTCGGCCAGGATATAGGCCAGATCGAGCAGGTAGGTCCACCAAGATCGCCAGCTGTGGTGGACGAAGGCAGCCCGCAGCGTGACGACCTCGAGGCCGCGGGCGGAAAGCCCCATCTCCAACCGGCGGCGCATCCCGATGGAGCCGGCCAGGCCAGAGGCAAAGGCCGGGCTCAACGACAGGGAAAGGCACGAGAGATCGCCGCTGTATGTCTCCAGCCGGGTGAGAAGGTCGCGCAGCTCGTTCTCAGGCTCGGGGCTGAGCAGACCGGCTAGGTGCACGGTTTGGCCATCGGGGTGTCGCAAACGCATCGGCCACCTCCACCCGGTCCGAGGGCCATACATGGCGAAGGCCCGCTCGGGAAAGCATTGCCCGAGAAACTATCGTCACAGTCCACATCAGACAAATAGAGCATAACAAATGAGTCGATGAAAGTGATCAGTTCACCGACTCATTCACGTCTGCGCAGCTCTAGGCGGTCAGCACCTTGGTCATCCGGCGGGCGGCGAAGTACAACCCGATCGCTGTCATCGCCGCGAGGTATGCGGCGTTGCCTAGCAATCCCCAGCTGAGGACCCCTGTCGACAACCCTCGTACCAATTCGACAGCGTGATAGAGCGGAGTGACGGCGATCAGGATCTCAACTCCCAGCGGATACTGCTGGACCGGCGAAAACGTGCCGGAGAAAAGGAACATCGCGAATTGACCGGTGAACACCAGATCAAAATCTTGCCATCCGCGGATCACCGTGCTGATCGCCATGCCGACCGAGCCGAAGGCCAGACCGACGAGCATGGTCGCCGGGAAGACCGCCAACGCCCACCCGAAGGTCGTCAGATCCATCATGATCATGACCGCCAGGAAGCATGCCGTGTAAAGGGAACCGCGCAGCATCGCCCAAGTGAGCTCGCCCATGGCGATGTCCATCGGGCGGATCGGGGTGGCGAGCATGGCGTCGTAGGTCTTGACGTACTTGAACTTGAAAAAGAAGTTGAAGGTGGTCTCGGCCAGCGCACCGGACATCGCGGCGACGGCGAGCATCGCGGGGGCGACGAAGGCCGCGTAGGACATGGTCTGATCCCCCACCGACAGGTTCCCGATGAGTGCGCCGACCCCCACCCCGATCGAGAAGAGGTAAAGAATCGGCTCGAAGAAGCCGGAGAAGAGCACCAGCCAATAGGACGGGCCGGAGCGCAGCGCGCCGACGTTGCGGTTGATGACCGAACCGACCCGGGCGGGTGAGAAGGCAAGAGCGGCAATCATCTCGTCAGTCCTTGAGTCGCTTCGAATAGGCCCGGAAAGCCCACCAGAGCCCGAGGCCGGAGAGCGCCAGCAGATAGCCGACGTGCACCCAGATGGGCCAAGGTGGTGAACCGCCCAGCATCGCCGACCGGCACAGCTCCACGGCGTGCCACAGCGGTGATGCGTAGGCCAATGGCCGGACGGCGGCGGGCAACTGCTCGACTGGGAAGAAGACCCCGGCGAACAGGCTGGACGGGATGACGATGAATCGGAACAACAACGAGAAGTACGAGTCGTTCTCCAGGCCGGCGGAGAAGGCACTGATCGGCGCGGCGGTGGAAAGGGCCACCAACGCACAGATCAGTGGAGTCGTCAGGACCCACCATGAGTGCACGGCGCCAAAGATGCCGGCCACCGCGAGGAACACCACCGAGGCGATGAAGACCCGGATCTGGATGTATAGCTGCCAGCCCGCGATCATCTCGCCGATCCGCAACGGCGTGGCCCGCATGGCGTGATAGGCGCGCGACCACTTGAAGTCGCCCAGCACCGGGAAGGTCGACTCGCCAATGGCGGTCTGGAACGCGCCCGAGGCCAGCACCCCGGGAACGATGTAGGACAGGTAATCCCAGCCGTTGACCTTGCCGACGTAGCCGCCGACACCGATGCCGATGCTGACCACGAAGAGCACCGGCAGGATGAACGACGAGAAGACCGACGCTTGCCAGACGCGCCGGTAGATGGTCATGTGCCGCTCGAGAATGGCGAGCGTGCCGCCCATCAGCGTGGGCGGCCGGGTGACACCGGCCTGAGTGGCAGTCAATGTCTGCTGGCTCATGGCTAATCCACCAACGTGCGGCCGGTGAGGATGAGGAAGACATCCTCCAAAGTGGACCGTCGCACCAGCACGCTCGACGGGGTGAACCCGCGGCGGTGAATCTCATTGACCGCGCCATCGCCGTCGGTGCTGTAAAGCAGCAGTCGATCGGGCAGCGGGTCGAGCCGGTCACCGATGCCGGCCAGCTTCTCCACATAGGTCGTGGGTGCCTCATCGCCGAAGCGCAGCTCCACCACCTCGCGGGTGGAGTAGGTGTCGATCAGGTGGCGCGGCGATCCTTCGGCGACGATCTTGCCGGCATCCATCACCACGAGCCGGTCGCAAAGCTGCTCGGCCTCATCCATGTAGTGGGTCGTCAAAACGAGGGTGGTGCCGCTTTGCTTGAGCCGGAACAACCGCTCCCACAACAGGTGACGCGCCTGCGGGTCGAGGCCGGTGGTCGGCTCGTCGAGCAACACCAGCTCGGGCTCATTGACCATCGCCCGCGCGATGGTGAGGCGACGCTTCATTCCACCGGACAGCGGCTCAACCTTGCCGTTGGCCTTCTCGGTGAGCTGAACGAAGTCGAGCAGCTCGGCCGCCCTGCGGCGCCCCTCAGCCCGGGATATGCCGAAGTAGCGGGCATAGGTGGTCAGATTCTCGAACACCGTCAGGTCGGGATCGAGATTGTCCAACTGCGGGCAGACTCCCAGCCTGCCGCGGATGGCGGGCCCATCCTTGATCGGATCCATGCCGAGGATCCGCAGCTCGCCGACGGTTGGCGTGGAGACACAGCTGATCATGCGCATGGTGGACGATTTGCCTGCCCCGTTGGGCCCTAGAAACCCGAAGGCCTCGCCACGTTGCACCTCGAGGTCGATCCCATCGACAGCCGTGAAATCCCCGAACTTTTTGACCAGCCCACGGGCGTAGATAAGAGGTTCCTGAGTCACGCGAGCGACGCTACTCGTCAGGTGCGACAACCCTCCAATAGGTTTCCTGGAATATGGCCTCGGTGGCCTCTCTGACCTGGGGATCTTTCCCATCGGTGCCCGCGTCGTAGCGCACGATCCAGGAAAGCCCATCCACCCCCGGGACCCGCCGGGCAGCGATCCACACTCCCCCACCCCCGGGCAGGCCGTGGTGCGACGGCTGCACCACCGAGGTCGTGACCCGCAGCCGCACCTGATGCGGCAGATGCCCCGGATCGACGAGCTCAAATCGCACCGGCTGGGAGTCGGCGATCACTGTGTAGCCGGAGCACTCTTCGACGATCTCCGAGGGGGTCACCGTCAGCACCGAGCCGTCCCAGGTGGCTTTTGAGATCTCATTCCAGGGGGTACCTGTTCCGCCCCACCAGAGTCGCTTGTTGGTCGCGATCACCGCCACATCTGCTGTGGTGAGCGCCCAGGCGAGCACCCTTTCGTCCTTGGCGAACGCGGGCCGGTGCGCTGCCGGCAAAAGGCGTCGCTTGAAGAGCCGACCGAACATCACAAGCCTCCCGCCGCCTGCTCTTTGAGCGCTCTGGCGTGCTGCTCCAGCGCCAGCAGCTCGGAGAAGCGCCGGTGGTACTCCTCTTTCTCGGTCACCGGATTGATCCGTTGCAGCTTCGATTTGACTTCGTCAATGCGCTGCTTCAGGTGGGCCAGCTGTAGTCGGGCCAGCACGACATTGAGGTAAACCGAATCGGGCTCGCCGTCATAGCGCACCGGCTCCACTGCCAGCTCCATGACCAGCATTTGCGTGGCGAGGTCCGGGCAGGCGTCGCGCACCGTGTTGATCCAGCCCGGACCGCTCACCCCGGCCGACGCCCCGCCGACCTCGACAATCGCGAGCCGGATGGCTTGATGCAACGGATCGCTGTAAAACGAGTGGTCCACCGTGTCGAACACCGGCCCGGCCAGAACCGGGGACTGTACGGCCAGTTTGAGGGCTTCCCGCTCGACAAGCAGTCTGGGGTTGGCCGCCACCGGTTGCGAACGTTGCTGTGGCGCGGGTGCCGATCCACCCGCCTGTTGCACGGCCCGCCTGACTTCCTCCACATCAAGCCCAAGATCACCTGCGAGGCGTTGCGAGTACCCGCCAAGAAGTGATCTGTCCTTGATCTTTGCCACCATGGGGGCGGTGGCGCGCAAAGCGGAGACGCGGCCTTCCACGGTGTCGAGGTCATAACGGGCCATGGTGGAGCGCAAAGCGAAGGCGATCAATGGCTCGCGCGAGGCCACCAGATCGCGCACAGCAAGGTCGCCCTTGGACAGCCGCAGCTCACACGGATCCATGTTGTCCGGGCTGACCGCGATGAAGGTCTGGCCCACGAAGCGTTGGTCGTCGGCAAACGCTCGCAGCGCAGCCTTCTGACCGGCCGCGTCGCCGTCGAAAGTAAAGATGATCTCGCCACCGTAGGTGTCGGTGTCGAGCAAAAGCCTTCGCAGCACAGAGATGTGGTCGTTGCCGAACGCCGTGCCGCAGGTCGCCACGGCCGTGGTGACACCCGCGAGATGGCAGGCCATGACATCGGTGTATCCCTCGACGATCACAGCCCGGCCCTGCTTGGCGATCTCCCGCTTGGCCATGTCGACGCCGTAAAGCACGTGGGACTTCTTATACAGTGGGCTTTCCGGGGTGTTGAGGTATTTAGGGCCGTCGTCGTCATCGAAGATCTTGCGGGCGCCGAAGCCGATGACATCGCCGCTGACATCGCGGATCGGCCACAACAGACGGCGGCGGAAGCGATCGATCAGACTGCCCGAACGCGATTGCCTGGCCAGGCCCGCGGTCTCCATCTCGGTGCTGGTGAAACCCAGCTGGCGCAAGTGTTTGACGAGCAGATCCCACTCGACCGGGGCGAAACCACAGCCATAGCGCTGCGCCGCTTCGCGGTCGAAGCCGCGCTGCGCGAGGAACTCCCTCGCAGGTCGTGCCGCCGGACTTAGCAACAGCTCGGAGTAGAAGGCGGCTGCCGCTTTGTGCGCGTCGACCAGCCTCTGCCGTTGGCCGGTCGGCTTGGTCGGGGCGGACCCGCCCTCGATCCGGCGCAGCGCGATGCCCGCTCGCTCAGCGAGCCGCTCGACCGCCTCGATGAAGGTCAGATGGTCGATCTTCTGCACGAAGTTGATGACGTCGCCGCCCTCACCGCAGCCGTGGCAGAAATAAACGTTGCGGGCCTGGGCCACGGTGAAGGACGGCGTCTTCTCGTCGTGGAAAGGGCACAACCCCTTCAGATTGCCGCCACCGGCCGACTTGAGGGTGACCTGTTCGGACGCGACATCGACGATCGAGCTGCGCTCGCGCACGAGCGCGATGTCCTCATCGCGAATCCGTCCACCACCGGCCATGCCTACATCCTGCCTCCTGTTGTTGATCAAGACGCTGGGGACCACGACACGCCGTCGAGCAAGACCTTAAGTTCATGATCAACGCGCAGTGGGGCGGCGGCCGGTGGGAGCTAGTGGCCGGTGGTGCGGAGGGTGGATTCGCTGTAGCGGGTGCCAGCGACGGCGTCGGTCGGGACGGCGGCGGCCAGCGCGCCGAGCTGATCGGGTGACAGGGTCAGATCGGCGGCGGCGGTGTTTTCCTCCAAATAGGACACCCGTTTGGTACCAGGAATCGGCAGCACATCATCGCCCTGTGCCAGCAGCCAAGCCAGGGCCGCCTGCGCCGGGGTACACCCGATCTCAGCCGCCACGCGTTGCACCGCGGCCACCAAAGCGGCGTTGACGTCAAAGTTCTCCCCGGTGAAGCGCGGCAGAGTGCGGCGGAAGTCGCCCTCGGTGAACGAGTCCGCCGAGGTGACCGTGCCGGTGAGCCACCCGCGACCGACCGGCGAGTAGGCGACCATGGCCACCCCGAGCTCGCGGCACGTGGCAAGCATCTCGTCCTCAACGAAGCGAGTGAACAGCGAATACTCCATCTGCACTGCCGCGATCGGGTGGATGGCATGGGCTGCCCGCAGCGTCGCCGGGCTGACCTCGGAGAGCCCGAGATGACGCACCTTCCCCGCCGCGACCAGCTTGCTCATCGCCGAAACGGTTTCCTCGATCGGAGTCTGCGGGTTGCGCCGGTGCATGTAATAGAGATCAATGGTCTCCACGCCAAGCCGGCGAAGTGAGGCGTCGCAAGCTTCCCGAGCCCATACGCCGGAGGAGTCCACGAAACGTGTGCCGTCGTCCTTCGTTCTGATGGCGAACTTGGTGGCAAGAACGAACTCATCGCGGCGGCTGCCGAGCGTGCGCCCGATCAGCTCCTCGTTGTGGCCGTTGCCGTACATGTCGGAGGTGTCGAAGTGGGTGATCCCGAGGTCCAGGGCCCGAAGCAGAGTCTCCTGCGACCCCGCCTCGTCGCGCTCGCCGTAGAAGGCGCTCATCCCCATGCAGCCGAGCCCCAACTCGGAAACCAATGGACCCCTGTTGCCAAGCTGTCGTTGCTTCATGGGATGAAGCCTTCACCTTCGAGTGCGCTCTAAGTCAAATCTCTTCCGACGAGATTTCTGTGCCAGGCCACCGCGGCGGGGTCGGTGAGCGACGCGATCTGGTCGATCACCACGCGCAGGCGGGCCGAATCGTCCTGGGCTTCCTTCCACAGTGGCGCGAAGACCGGATCGAGCCCGTCCGGCGCGCGTTGCGCGAGAACGCCCACCAGATCGGTGAGAATCTGGCGCTGCTCCTCGTACCAAGGCTCAGTCCCCCGGCGGCGCATCACATAGCGCAGCGCGATCCCCTTGAGCAGAGCGCAATGCGCCCGCTCCACGGTTGGGACGACCAGGTCGGCGTCGTAGCGGCGCAACGGATTGAAGCCGTACTTGAGCCGGGTGCCGTTGACTGCCGCGGCCACGAAGCGGCCGGTCATGGTACTCGTGAAATGCTTCAAAGCTATTTGAGCGCGATGTGAGCCGTCGTAGGAAGCAAGCTGGGCAAAGATCGGATCGGCTAGCAGTTGCTCCAAAGAGGACTCGAGCGCGAAGACCGGCGCCGACGAATAGGCCTCGGCGACGTCGGCGCAGAGGGCGGCTCGTTCGTCCGAATCGGACAGTAGTGGCCTGAGGTCGATGAAGCCTGAGAAGAAACCGTCCTCGACGTCGTGCACCGAATAGGCGACGTCGTCGGCCCAATCCATCACCTGCGCCTCAAGGCATCGCCGATCGGCGGGACGGCCTTCGCGGAACCACTCGAACACCGGCATGTCATCGGCATACACCCCGAACTTGCGGCGCCCCTTCACAAGTGGCCACGGGTACTTGCAGATCGCGTCCAGCGAAGCCCGGGTAAGGTTGAGACCGGCCGACTCCACCTTGGCCTCGAGCCGGGTCAGCACCCGCAACGTCTGCGCGTTGCCCTCGAAGCCACCGCACGGCTCAGCGACCACATTAAGAGCGTCCTCACCGTTGTGCCCGAAGGGCGGATGCCCAATGTCATGCGCGAGCCCGGCGACGTCGACCACATCGGGATCGCAGCCCAGCCGGGCGCCCATCTCGCGAGCGATCTGGGCGACCTCAAGCGAATGGGTCAGCCGGGTGCGCAGGAAATCATCTGTCCCAGCCGTGTGGACCTGGGTTTTGGCAGCCAACCGACGAAAGCCGGCCGAGTGCAGCACACGCGCCCGGTCACGCTCAAACGGGCTGCGTGCCGAGTGCTCCTTGTCGGGCTCGGGGGCGAAGCGTTCGGTATCGACCACCTACGAAGAGTATCGGGGCGGGAGGACACAAAACTCGTTACCTTCGGGATCGGCGAGGACCACCCATTTGGGCGAGCCCTGGCCGACATCGACATGGCGGGCTCCCATATCCACCAATCTTTCGACGTCGGCCGCAAGATCGTCACAATCCAGCTCGAGGTGCAGCCGGTTCTTCCCGTCCTTGGCGGAAAAAGCCCTGACAAAGATCAGGCCTGGCAGGGCCACGACATCGGGTTTCTCGTAGACGACACGCACTCCGAGCACCTCGGCCCACCAGCGAGCGAGCCGAGCCGGGTCGATGGCGTCCACTGCCGTGCCATGCCAACGCAATCCCATCGACAGAGCCTATTCGTCTGATGTTCCTTCCGCCAGAACGGCAGCGCGTCCGGCTTCCAGTCGAGCGATGGGCACCCGGAAGGGCGAGCACGACACATAGTCCAAACCGGACGAATGGAAGAAGTGGACCGAATCCGGGTCGCCACCGTGTTCGCCGCAGACGCCGATTTTGAGGTCAGGCTTGACGGCACGGCCCTCTTGCACCGCGATGGTTACGAGTCGGCCGATGCCTTCACGGTCCAGCGTCTCGAAGGGCGAAACCCCAAAGATCCCCAGCTCCAGGTACCGGGTAAAGAAGGTCCCTTCCACGTCGTCGCGTGAGAAGCCCCAACCCATCTGGGTCAGATCGTTGGTGCCGAAGGAGAAGAAGTCGGCCGCCTGCGCGATCTGGCCTGCCGTCAACGCCGCCCTCGGAACTTCGATCATGGTGCCGATGGGGAGATGGTGCTCCAGACCCTCATCCACCATGATGGATGTCGCTGCCGCCCGGACGGCTTCGAGCTCTTGCACCGCACCGACCAGCGGCACCATGATCTCGGGTTTGGCATCGGGCACCTGAAGGTACGCCTGGACGATCGCCCTTACCTGCATCTCGAACAGGCCCGGGATGACCAGCCCGAGCCGCACTCCACGCAGGCCGAGCATCGGGTTCTGCTCGTGCATTCGCCTTACGGCGGCGAGCAGCTCCTTGTCGTGCTCGTCGCCCTGGCCGGTGGCCACCTTGACCGCCAGCTCCTCCAACGGGGGCAGGAATTCGTGCAGCGGCGGGTCGATGAGCCGGATGGTGACCGGCAGGCCGGCCATCGCCTGGAAGATCTCGGCGAAGTCGTTGCGCTGCAACGGAAGCAGCTCATCCAGCGCGGCACGTTGCTCGGTCGGCGAGGTGGCCAGCACCAGCCGCTCAATCAGTGGGCGGCGGTCGCCGAGGAACATGTGCTCGGTCCGAGTCAGGCCGATGCCCTGGGCACCAAAGCGGCGCGCCCGCGCCGCGTCATCGCCGGTGTCCGCGTTGGTGCGCACGGCCAGCCTGCGACGCTCGTCCGCGTGCTTCATCAGCCGGTCGACTGCGGTGACCAGCGCATCCGAAGTCGGGGCAAGCTTTCCGTCGAAGTACTGAACCACCGGCGAGTGCCGGACCGGGATCTCGCCCAGGTAGACCTTGCCCGTGGTGCCGTCGATGGAGATGACGTCACCTTCGCCGACGACGGTGTCGGCCACCCGGAACTCGTTGTCCCCCACCACAATCGAGTCCGCTCCGCAGACGCAGGTCTTGCCCATGCCCCGCGCCACGACGGCGGCGTGTGACGTCTTGCCGCCGCGACTGGTCAGGATGCCTTGGGCCGCAATCATTCCGGGCAGGTCGTCCGGGTTGGTCTCACGGCGTACCAGGATGACCGGCTCCTTGGACGCAAGCGCTGCCGCTGACGAGAACACAGCCTTGCCGACGGCGGCGCCTGGCGAAGCTCCAATGCCAGTCGCCACCGGCTCCGGCTTTGCGGCCAGATCGAAGGCGGGGAACATCAGGTGCGCGAGTTGGCTTCCGGTTACCCGCTTCAGCGCCTCGTCGACGTCGATCAGGCCCTCGTCCACGAGCTGGCACGCGATGGTAAAGGCCGCCGCCGCGGTCCGCTTGCCCACGCGGACCTGGAGCATCCACAGCTTGCCGCGCTCGACGGTGAACTCGATGTCACACAGGTCGCGGTAATGGTTCTCCAGAATCGAAACGATGCTCATCAGCTCTTCAAAGCACTGCTTGGGCATCTCCTGTAGCGGGACAGTGTTGCGGATGCCCGCCACCACATCCTCGCCCTGTGCGTTGGCGAGGTAGTCGCCGTAAACGCCGCGGTGGCCGGTGGCCGGGTCGCGGGTGAAGGCGACGCCGGTGCCCGAATCCGGGCCGAGGTTGCCGAAGACCATAGCCACGATGTTGACCGCCGTACCGAGGTCTGCCGGGATGCGTTCTTGGCGACGGTAGATCACGGCACGCTCGGTGTTCCACGAGTCGAAGACGGCCGAGACGGCCATGTCCATTTGTTCTCGGGGGTCCTGGGGGAAGTCGCGGCCGGTGTGCTCACGGAAGATTCGCTTGTACTCGGTGACCGTGTCTCGCGGGTCCTGGCCCTCTTCGGGGTGTGGGAAGTTGGGCACGCCACAGACCGTCTTGCCGAACATCTGGATCAGCCGCCGGTAGGAGTCCCACGCGAAGTGCTCGTTGCCGCTGCTCTTCGCCAGGCCGAGGACCGACTGATCGGTCAGGCCGACATTGAGCACCGTCTCCATCATTCCGGGCATGGAGAACTTGGCACCCGACCGCACCGACACCAGGAGGGGATCCGAGGGGTCGCCCAGCTTGCGGCCCATGCTCCGCTCGAGCGCGCTGAGGTGTTCGTCCACCTCGGACTCGAGTGACACCGGCGGTTTGCCGTCATGTAGGTAGGCGCGGCAAGCTTCGGTCGTGATGATGAAGCCAGGGGGCACGGGCAGGCCGAGGCGGACCATCTCGCAGAGGTTGGCACCCTTGCCACCGAGAAGATCCTTCAGGCCCTTGTGGCCCTCTGAGAAGTCGTACACGTACTTCGTCATCGAGCACCTCCGAAACTCAGTCTTTCGCGGGACGCTAAACGTTCGCTCAGGTATTGCGGGAGTACTCGTGAGGTTTGGCACACTAATTGGCACCTGAGCTGTTCGTACCTTTTCCCGGGAGCGTTTCCATGGACAACTTCGTGCTTGGCCAAACCAGGTTGACCACGCTGGACTTCATCCCGTCGATCCGCCTGTATTTGGCTGACGAGGTGATACCCGTTTGGGAAAAGTCCGAACGTGACGCTCCGCCCTTCTGGGCCTTCGCGTGGGCGGGCGGGCAGGCTCTAGCCCGCCATCTGATCGACAATCCCGATCTTGTGCGCGGTAAGCGAGTCCTCGACCTGGCATCGGGCTCCGGGTTGGTGGCCATCGCCGCCGCACAATGCGGTGCGGCCGAGGTCATCGCCAACGAGATCGACGAATACGCCATTGCCGCCGTCTCGCTCAACGCCCAGGCCAACGACGTGCAGGTGCGGGCGCATCTCGGCGACCTGCTGGAGGAGGAGGTCGACGTGGATGTGGTCCTGGCCGGCGACATCTTCTACAGCCGGGAGATGACCCAGCGGATGCTGTCCTTCCTGGACAGATTCGATGGCGAGCTCGTGCTCGTCGGTGACCCGGGCCGGGCCTACGCCCCGACCTCCGGATTCGACCGGATAGCTGAGTATGACGTCCCAGTTAACAGTGATCTCGAAGACACCCAAGTCAAACGGACGGTCATTTTGCGTGCCATACCAGGTCTGGTACGAAACACGACATTGCCTTGAGCAGTTGTTAATCGGTAGCTTCTGATCGTGAACCACCCCACGACCCTGCGTGAACTCATCGCCACAAATATTCGCAGACTTCGCTCCGGGACTACCGTCCAGCCCGAAGATGTGGCCCGTGCCGCCAGCCACTTCGGACTCGAGTGGACGGCGGCCTGGGTGTCGGCGGTCGAGCGGGGCCAAAAGGCGCTCACCGCCGAGCAGCTGGTAGCCCTGCCGCTAGTGCTCACCACAGCATTGGCGCACCGAGTCAGCCTGTCCGATCTACTACTCGGGGAGGGCTCGCTGCACCTCGGCAAGCCAATCCCCGGTACCACCCTGAGCACCTATTACCTGCGCGAAATCATCACCGCGGCACCTTTCCGGCGTTCGTTCCTCGACTTCGACCCGGCCGAGCTGGAAGCCCAGCAGGAGGCCTCGGAGCAGTCGCTTGCCGCGCAAGCGGCGGAGAAGATGCGCGAGATCACCCGCGCCAACCTGGGTGACGTCGACATCCGTGCCCTCAAGCGCGCCGAAGAAGGTGCGACAACCCACGAGGCCAAGCTGGCCAAGCGGCTTGGCGTGCCGGAGATCGTGGTCATCGCCGCCGCGGCCAGTCTGTGGGGACGTTCGCTCAGCGAGGAGCGCGACGCCCAGATGGTCGGGCTGCCCAGCCAGTCCAAAGCGGCGATCAGCCGCAAGCTGAGCACCGCTGTCACCGAGCGACTGGATCAGGCACAGGCCGACGCCGAGGCGGAGGAGGCGGAGATTCCGTTACGGGCGCTGGCCGACTCCAACTTCATGACGGCCGCCTATCCGGTGATCGCCTCTGTCACCGTCAAACCCCGGGACCCACTCGACTTCGAGGGCGTCTTCGACGACGACGAGGACGAGGACCGGCAACCGGAAGAGGCCGTTTACGACGAGTATGAGGAAGAGGTCGAGGAAGACGACGAGGTCAGTCGCCTGTCCACGCGCTAAACAGGGTCGCCACCGCCAGACTTGCCTGCCGCAAAGTGAGCGCCCGGACTTCAACCTGCTCGATTGTCTGGGCGCTGACCTGGCTTTGACCATGCGGCGCCACCGATCTGACACCGCTGAACTTGCCTCTGTAGAAGGCCGAGACCGCTTCGCCCCGGGTCCACTCGCGGTAAGCCGCCGCGGCTTGCGAAAGCGCGTGTTCGGTGTCGCCTCCGGTGCCTTCCGTTAACGTGCGCAACCGCTGGAAGAACGGCGAGAGCCAGGCCACGTCGAGCGGCTCCGCGGTAGAGGGCATGAGAATGATCGGGGCGAGCGGCAGCATCACGTGCACCAACGGCGGCAGATCGTTCGCCTCCGCCAGCGCGGTCACCGTCAACCGGCTCAGCTGCTGGTTTCCCTTGCCGGAGAACTGACCCGCTCGCACCGGCGGATATCCGCCCTGGGTAAGCGCGCCCCACTCGACCAACAGCGCGAAGGGATAGGGCTGCGAAAAGGGATCGGGCTGATCCTCCGATGAGGCACCCAGGTACCCCATGATGGCCTTGGAAAGCCGATTGGAGAGCAGCGGCGTGATCTCGGGTGCCGAGCGCAGCAGGCGTTCGGCGTCGTCGGCCTGAGCCACCACGCGGTAGGGCAGCAGGCAACGATCGGCGAGCTGTGCCGCGGCACCGATCTTTTCCCAGGTCTTCCCGTCGTCGGCGGACAGCGTAAAAATCGATCCGTCGCGGCGGATGCGAATCGGGCCAACCGTGGCATCGCGATGCACGCCGCGAGCGAAAAGCCAAGTGATGTCACCGCCGGCCGAGCCATCCGCCGCATGTTCGAAGAGCCGGGTCAGCCACTGCCTCACCAAACCCGAGTGCTGCCAAAGCAAATCGCCCTCGTCGAGTACCGGCACCGGTGCTTGCGCTCGCAACGGCTCGCCATGCAGTTGCACCAGGTTCACCGGGCCGACGCTGGTCCTGCCCCAGGTCCACGGCACGAACCGCGGCACCGAGGGATCCAGATCCTGCCAGCCCGCCAACGGCGACGTCAGCACCATCGGCTGCAGAGTGCCGCTCTGATAAAGCGAACCGGGACGATAGATGGTGTCGCCGGCGGTCAGATCGGCTGTCTCGGTGAGGCCCATCGAGTGCACCACCGGCCGTGCCACCGCGAGATCGACTGTCACCGCACGGTTGTAGGCCAGCAGAGGCGAACGGCCGGACCAGATCGGGCCCCAGTTGCCCATCCGTCCACTTCGGACTGGTTGAAGCCAGTGGTGCTGCCGGATCGCATCCAGCACTCGCCCGACCTGGATGTCCCAGCCGCCCGGATTGATTCCCGCATATAGCTTCTGCCGGCTGGCCACCTTGTCGAAGAGCTCGTCTGAGAACAGCTCCGCGTCCTCAAGGAAATCCACGATATCGCTCATGTCCGGCCTCCCGTCTCCTCATCGATGTGGGCCAGCCAGCCGGTGATGCGCGATGCCGCGGACATCGGCAGGTAAAGGTCCTCCGGAATGCCCAGCTGCTCGTAGAAGGCCACCGTCCAGCCCCGCAAACCCGCGTCGGCACCGAGCATGTGAAGCGCCTCAAGGATTTCCAGCGTCGTGCCTCGCCGCGTGATCGCTGCCAACTCCTCCGCGGCTGCCCGCAGATGTTGTGCTCTGGGATCCTCACCAGCCTTCTTGCGGTGCTTGCGCACATATTCCTTTGCCCGGTCAGGGCTGCCGATCTCCTTGAGCATGGCTGCGGTCTCGGCGATCGCGCCGCCCTGCCCAGGCCCGTCAAATGAACCGAGCGCAGCGGTTATCGCGGCGAAGATGTCCGCTCCCGCGTTGACCGCGACCCGAGCCGCAAACGCCGACGCACCGGTCCCCTGCTCGGCCTGTGTGACCAGCCCGATGTCGGTCAGCCGCACCCGCAGATCGTCATGGGCCAGACCGAGCATGGCCAAGAGATTCTTTGAATGACCAAATCCTGCGTGGGGTACCGGAAGAGCCGCACCCGAGCGGCAAGCGTGATGGGTGGCGAAGATGGTAGGAATGCGAGCGATCAGCCGCTCGCGCGGATCGATCCGGCTCGCGCGATCGGCCTGTTGCTCCTGCACCGCACCCAACGCCGACACCGCCGTACGCAGCACCGTCATCGGCCGTGCGTGCCGCAACGTCTTGATGAGCTCGACGATCTGCAGTGGCAGCGCACGCGCCTTGGAAAGCCTGGTGCTGAAGGCGATCAGCTCGGCCCGCTTCGGGATGTGCTTATAGAGCAACAGGAAGGCGGCCTCTTCGAAGCTGACCTGACCGGCCAGGTCGATCTTCGAAATCGTCGTCTCCACGTCCATTCGGCGTCCTCTCTCGAGGTGAGCGGCTGGCCGGGGGCAAGGTCGGCCAGCCGGTCATAACGCCAATGCAAGGATTCGCGGCTCGACAACGGGTGGATGCGGGCTCGCAAAGGATGAGGCGCACCCCTTCCGGGATGCGCCTCGTCCAGTGTCCAATTCGGAGCTAGCAGGAGCTCTGGGTCAGAATCCCATTCGCTACCGCTGTCTTGTTGTCCTTGCAGAATTGGGCGAAGGTCTCCGAGAAGGCCGAGTGACCCTGCTTGTCGATGGCCACGAAGAAATACCACTTGCCCTCGGGCGGGCTTGCCGCGGCCAACAGCGCCGCTTTGCCAGGGTTGTTGATCGGCGTCGGCACGAGCCCGTCAGCCTTGCGGTTGTAAGGGTTCTTCGGGTCGGTGAGCTCCTTCTCGGTCAGGTTCTTGGACTCCTTGGGGTCAAGACCCTTGAGCTCCAACGAATAGTTGACCGTCACGTCCATCTCGGTACAGGCGCAGCTCAACTCGGGAGTGCGCTTGTAAACCCGGTTGTAGGCCACCCGCGCCACCTTGCCCAGATCGTCTGCGTTGCCCGCTTCGGCCTGCGCCAGCGAGGCGACAATCAGCGCCTGGTAGGGCGAGACCTTGGGATCTGTGTCGAACTTCTTGACGAAGCCGATCTGGTTGGTGACCGACAGGAATCGCTTCACCATCAGGGCGAGCGCTTCCTTGGCGGTCACCTTGGGCGGGAACTCATAGGTATCCGGGAACAGGAAGCCCTCGACTGACTTCGACTGCGGTTTGCCGTCCTTTCGAACGAACCACGCAGCCGGTACACCCAAAGCAATGGGGTCTTGCGCGGCTGTTTTGAAGTCGGCTTCGGGCAGCTTCAGCTTCTCGGCCAGCAGTTTGAAGATCTTGAATGTGCTCAGGCCTTCGGGAATCGTGATGCCACTGACCAAGCGGCTCTCCGGTTTGAGCAACAGCGCCATCGCGGCCACGGCGCTCATCTCCTTGCGGAGCTTGTAGGTGCCGGGCTGGATCTTGGCTGCTCCATCCGGGTCCTTATCCCAGGCTTCGACGAAAGCTTTCTGGCTCTTGATAACGCCGGCGTCAAGCAGCGCTTTGGCCATCTGCATACCGCTCGCGCCCTGCTTGATCTCGACGGTTACCTCGCCAGAACCCTCGCCGTCATAGTCGGGCGTGATGAACATGCCGGAGACCTTCTGGAAGCCGACATAGCCGCCGACACCCAGGCAGGCGACCAGCATCACGGTGAAGAAAATCGCGAGCCCACTGCGACCGCGTTTCTTCTTCTTTTTCTTGCTGGCCCTCTTGCTGCTCCTGGTCGGGGGTGGCGGAGTCCCTCCGCCGTAGACCCTGCCCTGCGGCTGGGGTGGCGCCTCATAGCCCCAGTCGGGTGGTGGCGGAGGATGGCCATAGCCCCACTGTTGCTGGGGCGGCGGCTGCTGCTGCTGATGGCCATAGTCCCAGTCCTGCTGATACGGATCAGGTTGTTGCTGAGGGTGGCCATAGCCGTAGTCCCAGCCTTGAGGCGGTGGGTCATAGCCCCTCTGTTGTGGTACCGCAGAGTTGCGGCGACGGCGAGGCCGGCTCCGATCATCGTCCTCAAAGGAGAAGTCGAGGTCGTCCATCATCATCTACGGCCCTCCGGGGGTGGTCACGTTTCGCATGAGCCTAGGTGTTGGCCTTGAGTGCCTCAACCTCGGCGGCGAGGGCCTTTCCGCGATATGTGTGGTTTCCGGCGTTCATTGCCCTGCTAGGCAGCTCGACCGTCATGAGTAAATAAAGATGCATTCGATATAGTGCCAGCCTCCGTTTCGCCCCCGCATCGAAGGTGATCGGCCGCTCCAAAGTCTGGGCATAACCGTGCAAAAATGGATGCTCCGGTAAGTCTTCCATCCGCTGCAAAATCGCCGGCGAAACAAAGTCGATCAGAAGCCGTGAAGTGCGGCTCACCTCGTCGGCGGACTGCTTTGGCTTGGTAGGGCTCTCCTGCATCGCCCACGGTGCACCGCCGGTCGCGTTCCATGTGGTGAAGGTCGACATCGTTCGGCCATAGCGTGTGCCATCCTCGTAGGCGTGGCTTTGAAGCTGGGAACGCACGTCGTGGACCCGCCCGTGGTGCTCGCACCCATGGCGGGAATCACGAATGTCGCGTTTCGCCAGCTGTGCCGTGAGCAGGGAGCAGGCCTGTTTGTCTGCGAAATGATCACCACGGTCGCGTTGCATGCCAGAAACTCGAAAACCGACAAGATGATCGAATTCGGGCCGGACGAGCATCCCCGGAGCATGCAGATCTACGGCGTCGATCCGGATATCACCGCCAAGGCGGTCCGCCGCATCGTGGATGAGAACCTGGCCGACCACATCGACATGAACTTCGGCTGCAGCGTCAAAAAGATCACCTCCAAGGGAGGCGGATCGGCAATCCCTTACAAGCGCAAGCTTTTCGGCTCGATCGTCCAAGCCGCCGTCGACGCCGCCGCACCGGCCGGGATCCCGGTCACCATCAAGATGCGCAAAGGCATCGACGACGATCACCTCACGTACGTCGAAGCCGGGTTGATCGCGCAGGACGCCGGAGTCAAGTGGGTCGCGTTGCACGCTCGCACCGCGGCGCAGCGCTACTCGGGCACTGCCGACTGGGAGTCGATCGGCGCTCTGAAACGGGCGCTCGACATTCCCGTGCTTGGCAACGGTGACATCTGGGAGGCCGAAGACGCCCTCCGGATGGTGGCCGAGACAGGTTGCGATGGCGTGGTTGTGGGCCGCGGCTGCCTTGGCCGGCCATGGCTTTTCGCCGACCTCGCCGCCGCCTTCGACGGACGAAGTGAACGAGCCATGCCCAGCCTCGGCGAAGTCGCCTCGGTCATGCGGCGCCATGCGGAGCTGCTCACCCATTGGTGGGGCAAGGAACGCGAAGCAGTCACCGACTTTCGCAAGCACGTTGCCTGGTACCTCAAAGGCTTCCCGGTCGGATCAGAGCTGCGCCGTGCGATGGCGATGGCGTCGTCGCTCGCCGAGCTCGACGATCTGCTCGGCAAACTCGACCACGACGCACCTTTCCCGCAAGCCAACCTCGGCCAACCGCGCGGGCGCACGAACGCCCCCGCCAGAGTCGTCCTCCCCCACAACTGGCTGCAGGACAAGGACGACTGCACCGTTCCAGAAGACGCCGAGCACGACGACTCGGGCGGTTAAACCAGTGCGGGCTCGAGGACGTTGTCGGCAATGAGTAGATCGACGAGCTGCTTCTGAATGCCGTCGTAGGCGGGGTGGTGGACGATCGTGGTGCGATGCCGTGGGCGTGGGATCGGTACATCGATGACAGTCCGCACCGAGGGAAACGGCGGGTTGGACATGACCACGATGCGATCCGCCAGCAGGATCGCCTCGTCCAAGCCGTGAGTCACCATCAGCACGGTCTCGGTTTCGGATTCGCTGTCCCACAGGTCGATCAGCTGCTGTTGCAGGCGTGACCGGGTCAGCGCGTCCAGCGCCCCGAACGGTTCATCAAGCAGCAACGTACGTGGCCCGACCGCGAAGGCCCGGGCAACAGCGGCTCGCTGAGCCATGCCACCGGATACCTGACCGGGCCGCTTGTTTCGGTGCTCCCAAAGCGAAACCGCCGTCAGATACCGCTCAACCATCTCGTCCGCGCGTTCACGCTTCCAATCCGGGCGAGCTTCCTGCACGGCGACCCGCACGTTGGCGAGCAGACTGAGCCAGGGCAACAGCGAATAGTTCTGGAACACCATGGCGCGATCCGGGCCCGGCCCGGTAACCGGCTGGCCGTCAAGCAGAACCGTTCCCCCATCAGCCTTTTCCAGCCCGCCCACGACGTTGAGCAAAGTCGACTTGCCGCAACCCGAATGACCGATGAACGAGACGAACTCGCCGCTGTCGATGGTCAGATCGATACCGCGTAGCACGTCCTGCGGGACGTGACCCCGGCGGTGGAAAGTCTTGCGTAGCCCACGAATCTCGATGGTCATGCGTGTACCTCCTCAGGAGTGACCCAACGGGAGATCTTGAGCAGGATCGAGTCGAGCACGAGGCCGATCACCCCGATGCACACGATCGCTGCCACGACCTTGTCGAGCTCCAGCGCGTTGTATGAGTTCCAGACGAAGTAGCCGATTCCCGAGTTACCGGAAAGCATTTCGGCGGCGATGATGACCATCCAGCCGATCCCCATGGACAGCCGGAGCCCGGTGATGATTGATGGCAGGGCATTGGGGATCAGGACGTGCCACAGATAGGCGAGCGGCCCGAATTTGAAGACCTTTGACACGTTGGCCTGATCACGTGGAATCGCTCCGGCCCCGGCCGCGGTGTTGATGAGCGTCGGCCAGAGTGCGGTGATGAAGACGACCACGACTGCCGACACCCCGGCGTCCTTGATGATGTAGAGCCAGATCGGGAACCAGGCCAGTGGTGACACCGGGCGCAGCAGCTGAACGAGCGGGTTCACCGCCTGCCACACCGGCCGGACCGCACCCATGAGCAGTCCGATGGCGATTCCGACGACCGCGGCTGCGGCGAACCCGATGAACACGCGCTGCAGTGAGATGAACAGGTGTAGACCGATGCCCTTGTCGTTGGTGCTGTTGGAGAATGGGTCCTGCCACAGGGCGGTGAGCGCCTTTGCCCCGTCGAGCGGGGTGGGCACCGACTCCGCACCCGATGCCGCAAACTGCCACAGTGCCAGGAAAACCACCAGGCCTACGAGCATCCATCCGAAGCCGGCCGCAAAGCTGATCAGCCACCCGCGGATGGCACGGCGGGGCTTCTTCCCCGGCCCGGCAACCGCCTGCAGCGGCGCCTTCACCTCAACAGGCGCTGTCTCAAGCGATGTCATGGCCGTTTCGCCTCCTCGTCCACTCGCTTCGGATCGAACGTGATGTTGTCGAGCTTCACCAGGAACGGCGCCATGTCATCCGTTGGCACCACAACCTTCTGCGATGCCGCGACCTTTGCGTAGTCGTCTCGCAGAATCAGCTCGTCGGCGAGCTTGGCGTAATCCGGCGTCTCCTTGAGGATGCCGAAACGTTGGTACTGGGCCAGGAACCAGTACACATAGGAGCGGCGCGCATATGGCACATTCCCCTCGCGGAAGAACGTCATCTGGTCGCCGGTAAAGGTTTTTTCACCCAGACCCGCGCCGAGCTCGTACTTGCCGAGAAGGCGCGCCTCAATGTTCTTGGCCGGAGTGTTGACGTAATTGGTCGGCGCCAACAACTCTGCCAGCTTCGGCCGATTCTCGAGCTTGTCGAGCCAGATCTGCGCGGCGAGGACGGCGGCCATTACGTCGTGCAGGACGTCCTTGTCGTTCGTCAATCTCGTTCCAACGACCAGAGCCTTCTCCGGGTGGTGCTGCCAGATGTCTTGGGTGGCAACGTGGGTGAAGCCGACGCCGTTCTGCACTGCCACGGCATTCCATGGCTCGCCAACGCAGTACCCCTCCATATTGTTGGCAGTCATGTTCGCCACCATCGTCGGCGGCGGAAGTGCCGAGATCTGAATCTTGGAAAGGTCGGCTTTGGTGGCCTTCAGCCAGTACCGAAGCCAAGTGTCATGGGTACCACCGGGAAAGGTCATCGCCAGTTTTGGCGATTGCTTCTCCAGTAGCGCTTTTGCAGCGGCCAGGTCGGCGTAACCCGCGGCGGCGAAGTCCTTTTTCAACGTGATCGCCTGGCCATTGTGGTTGAGCACCATGGCAATCTTGAGGTCCAAGGTTCCCGCTTTGCCGCCGATCCCGGTGGCGACCGAGAGCGGCAGGCTGAACAGGGCATGGGCCCCATCGATCTCGCCGTTGAGCAGGTTGTCCCGGGTGACAGGCCACGACGCCTGTTTGATCAGCTCGACGTCGAGGCTGCGTTCGGCAAAGAACCCCAATTCCTTTGCCACCACCAGGGGTGCACAATCGGTCAGCGCGATGAAGCCGAGCTTGACCTTTCGCACCGGCTTGGTCCCGCTGATGTTTTCGGGATTCGCCGTTGGGTTGTCGCTGATTCCGCACGCGGCCAATGCCCCACCGGCGGCCGTCGCCACAGCGGCGGACCCGGCCAGGCGAAGGAAGTTCCGGCGCTGCAAAGTGTTGTCCATGGCCGGGACGCTAGGTCGCCGGCGGATCCGGCTGATTGCTGAGCGGTCACTGACACGTAAGGCTGCTCGCACAACACTGGCGTTTCCGGCGTGTCATCGACGTGCGGCACTTCAGCCGTCATCGATGTGATGCAGCCTTACCCGGATATGGGCCGCCGTGCAATGCCTTGGAAATCCGGCGCGCTGATGCTCCCGGCGTGAGGTCGACCATCCCGGCGGCAATGACGCTTACCGGATACACAGTAGCGGTTACCGCTCCACAGCAACATCTCGTCACTGTCCACTTGCGCCAGTACGGCGCCAAAGTCGTCGAGTTGCCGTTGCAAGCTCCGCTGCGCCAGCTGATCCGGATGGTTATCAAACGTGAGGTACACGCAGTCTGTTTCATCAATGCAGACGTTGCCGCGGCACTGGTTGACTTCGCCGGACGCGCCGGCCTACGGGCAGACCTGCTTGCGGCCTTCGCCACGGATGTCCTCGCCGCGGGAGCGGCCCGACCCTTCACCGAGCTGGCAATCCCTGCGTTATGGATGGAGGTGGACGGGGAGCTCGCCCGACTGGTCGCAATGGCCTTGGCGGATCGCAGGCGGCAATTCACCGCTCGCGGCATACGTTTCGTGTCGCAGGGCGACGCGCTCCTCGTCGGCCAGACGTCCATCCTGTTGACCCCGGCGTCGGCGGGAATCATGCGAGCACTCTCCGACGATCCTGGTGCCACCAGGTCAAGGGCAACTCTCGCGCAGCTCGCTCCGTTGGGCCGAAGGCGCCGGGGCAGCGGCGTCGATCTTGCAGTGAGTCGGCTCCGCACTGCCCTTGGTGACTACAGCTGGCTGGTGGCCACGGTTTCCCGACGCGGTTACCAGCTCAGGGCGGACAGCGCAGAGCACGATGATGCCGATGCCGTTACCCAAGCGTAAGGTAATGGCAGAGCTGCGACGCCCGTCGCAGCTTCTACCAGCATCTCAATGGTGCCGCTTGGGAATTCGGCGGTGCTTCCGCCGGCCCTCACCGGCGGATCAAGGCCACCACCCGCCATTCCGACCTGGCGCAAGCTCCATTGCGCCGTCTAGCCACCCACCGGAGGTGGGCAATGCCTCGCGCCACTCAAAGCGCTCAAAAGGCGACAACTCGCCATACCGGTCCGGCCATGCCAGATCGCAGACTGGCCAGCGCCTTCACTAAACGATCGAACACCGCCTCGGTCACCGCGACGAGCGTCGGGATCCTGAGCACCTACCCGCCCACCCACTGCGGTCTGGCCAACTTCACCGCCTCGCTTCGCAACGGGCTGCTCGCCGATCGGCCAGACATGAACGTGGGCGTGGTCCGGGTAGGACCGGATCAAGCCTCCTATCCCGACACCGGTGTCGTCTATGAGCTCGCGACCGATGTGCAGGTGGACAATCGCACGGCTGCCAGGGAGCTCAACAAGTTTGACGTGGTGGTCATCCAGCACGAATACGGCATCTATGGCGGCATCGACGGCGATCAGGTCCTCGATG
>DPJL01000094.1:23784-30000 GCA_003543035.1 Micromonosporaceae bacterium
CTGGAAATGCTGACCCAGTCCGCGGATGCGGTGGTCACCATGTCGGAAACCGGCCGGCGGCGGTTGCTCGACGACTACCGGGTCGAGCCGCGCAAAATCATGCTGATCCCCCACGGCGCGACCGTTGTCGCCGATCACTTCACGCGCGCGGTGGAGAAGGGACGCCGGCCGGTGATCCTCACTTGGGGACTGCTCGGCCCGGGCAAGGGCATCGAGTGGGGCATCGAGGCCCTTCGCGCCATGCGCAAAATGCGCCCCCAACCCCGTTACATCGTTGCCGGGCAAACACATCCACGGGTGCTGGCCAAGGACGACGACAGCTATCGGGATTCGCTCATGGAGCAGGCCGAGAAGCTTGGTGTGGCTCACCTTGTTGAATTCGAGCCGGGCTATCTAAGCCCTGAGCGCCTGCGGCAACTGGTCCGGGAAGCCGATGTGGTGCTGTTGCCATATGACTCCCGTGAACAGCTGACCTCGGGTGTGCTGAGCGAGGCGATAGCCTCGCTGACGCCGGTGGTCGCGACCCCCTTCCCGCACGCGGCTGAGCTGCTCGCCGCCGAACGGTCCGGATTGCTTGTGCCGCACGAGGATCCAACGGCGATTGCGGAGGCACTGACCCGGCTGCTGACCGATCCGGCGCTCGCCGAGGGAATGGCCACCAACAGCGCCAACCTGGCCCCGCTGCTCAGCTGGCCGTTGGTGTCCAACCAGTATCGGCAACTCTTCGACGCTTTGTTGCGCCAGCCGAGTCGTTAGCGATGTAGAGAACCGGTCATCCGCTCCGACCACTTGGTGAATGGCGCCCACAATGGGTGCTGACACCGTGAGGAGTGAGACGTGAAGTACATGCTGCTGATCTATAACAACGCGGCGACCCTGCAAGCCATGTCCGAGGACGAGCGCAACGCGTTCACGGCCGAAATCGACCCGCTCATGGCGGAGCTCACCGAATCTGGCGAACTCGTCGGCGGCGATGCGCTGGCCGACCCGGTGAACACCAAGACCGTGCGTGTGCGCAACGGAGTGCCTGCGGTCACGGACGGGCCCTTTCTAGAAGCAAAAGAACAGTTTGCTGGGTACCTGATGATCGAAACCGACAATCCAGAGCGTGCCGTCGAGATCGCCACCCGCTGGCCCGACGCCAAACTCTGGCACATGGAGGTCCGGCCGATCATGGACTCCACCGGTCAGGAGATGTGAACCTCCCGGGCGCGCCGGTCCTCAATCCGGCGCGCCCTGGCCTCCCTGGAGTTGACCAAGACGCTGGGAACAGCGACACGCCGTCGAGCAAGACCTTAAGTTCATGATCAACGCGCAAGGGCGGGGGCGGGGTCGGCAGAGTCGGGGGTGGGAAGGCGGCGTTGGGCCCACTTGACGGCGGGAGTAATGGCTAGGGCGGCGATGAGGAAGAGCCCGCCGAGGACGAGCCAGCCTACGGTGCCCCAGGTGATGATCAAAGTCGTAAGCAGGAGGGGGCCGAGCATTCTGGCGATGGCTATCCCGGTACCAAAAAATCCTTGGTATTGCCCTTGTTTGTCGGCCGGTGCCAAATCGAAGCTGATTTCCCAAGCGCCGGAGGCGAGCATCATCTCGCCGACGACCTGCAGACCCGCCGCCGCAAGCAGAATTAGGCCGGCCGCCCAAGCCGACGTGCCCGCCGCGGAAAGCGCGAAGACCACGCACGAAGCGAGCATCAGCACGCCGGAGTGGCGCACCAGCCGGGAGGCGCTGTCAAGACCGTTGACCCGCCGAGCGATTCGCACCTGGAATAGCACCACGCTAAGCGTATTCAGCACGAGCAGAGCCGATACCATCCAATGTGGAGCACTGGTCCGCTGCACGATCCAGAGCGGGATCACCAGGCTCAGCAACGGCATGTAGAGCAGCATCACCGTGTTCAGAAGAGTGAGAAGGGCATACGGCCGGTCGCGCAGCACAGCCAATTTCGGCTCACCCACCTTGCCGGCCGGAGCGGGTGCCACCGTGGGAAGCCTTGTCAGCACAAGCGCCGCGGCGAGGAAGCAGGCCGCGTCCAAGGCGAAGACCGACAGGAATGCTTCCTTGGTACCAATCCAAAGCGCCAACCCACCCAGAGCCGCCCCGATGGCGAGCCCAGCGTTGGCGGTGGCCTGCATGAAGGCGCGCACCTTGGTCCGCTCGTGCGGCGGCACCAGGCCGGCCAGCAGCGCCTGCCGCGCAGCCGCCAGCCCACCTTGCGCGCAGGCATAGAGCACCGCGGCAAGCACGAAGGCCGGGAAGGACCGGACGAACAGGAAGGAGCCCACAGCCGTGGCGGTCGTGATCGCCAGCAGGATCGCGACGCCCTTGGGGCCACGGCGGTCGGCCAGATGTCCCAAACCAACACCTGCCACCGAACCGACCGCCCAGCCCAGGGTCAGCCCGAAGCCGATCTGCGTCGGTGACAGCCCCACGATGAGCGTGAAGTAGAGCACCGAGCAGACCAGGTAGGCGCCGTCGCCGATCGAGTTGGTCAGCTGCGCCAGGGCCAGAACCCGTTTCCTATCAAGCATTTGCGGGGGTCATTCTGGTGGTGACTCCGATCCGGTTCCAGGCGTTGATAACCGTGACCACCATAACGAGTGCCGCAAGGTCTGCCTCGTCGAAGTGCTTGCCCGCCAGCTCCCACACGGAGTCGGGCACGCGGTCGCCCGCATCGGCCAGCCTGGTCATCGACTCGGTCAGGGCGAGGGCTGCCCGCTCCTGGTCGGTGTAGTAGGGCGCCTCCTGCCAAACGCTCATGCCGTGCAGCCGCACGTCGGTCTCGCCGGCCGCCTTGGCGTCGGTGCTGTGCGCGTCCACGCAGTAGACACAACCATTGATCTGGCTGGCGCGCAGCTTGACGAGCTCGACCAGGGGTTGGGGGAGGTTGTGCTCACCGGCGTGCTTGTCCAGAAAGAGCATCGCCTTGTACATCGCGGGCTGCAGCTTTCCGATATCCATTCTCTCCATGAACAACACACTAGGTGCGGCGATTGGCTGGGAGTAAGGTCCAATAGTGCGCGAATCAATTGGGCCAATCCACATCACCCTGGAGGGCCGGGGTGATCTGGCGAGCCGCATCTACCAGCAGCTTCACGACGCCATCCTGGACGGAAGGCTGCGACCCGGGGAGAAGCTGCCGCCGAGCCGGGAGTTGGCCCAGCAGCTCGACGTCGCTCGCAACACCGTGTCGGTCGCGTATGAGCGGTTGACCGCGGAGGGATTCCTGACGGCACGGGTCGGGGCGGGCACGTTCGTGGGTGCGCTGGCGCAGAAGCGTTCCCGTAAGGCCCCTCAGGGCAACGATCTGCGTCCACGCGCTTTGTGGGAGTCGATGCCCACCATGCAATATGTCGAGCCGTCCACCTATGACTTCCGCGTGGGCGTACCAGATTGGCGCCTCTTCCCGCTGGAGACCTGGCGCCGCCTCATCTCCGCCGAGCTGCGACCCGCGGCGTTGAGAGACGCCGACTATCGTGACCCGACCGGGCTTCCCGCGCTTAAGGCCGCGATCGCGCGGTACATCGGCATTTCCCGCTCGGTACGCACCGCCCCGGACGATGTCCTCGTCACGCAAGGAGCACAGCAGGCGCTCGACCTCATCGGGCGGGTGCTCATCGAGCCGGGAACCTGTGTGGCAGTGGAGGATCCCGGCTATCCACCCGCCCGGCGGCTCTTCCAATCCCTTGGCGCGGAGGTGGTGGGAGTCCCCGTCGATAGCGAAGGTCTTGACGTGGCAGCGATCCCCAAGGCGGCAAAGCTCGTCTACGTCACCCCGTCGCACCAGTTTCCGCTCGGCACCCCGATGTCGCTGGCTCGCCGGACAGCTCTACTCGGATGGGCGCAGCGAAGGCAAGCGGTCATTATCGAGGACGACTACGACAGCGAGTTCCGGTTCTCGGATCGGCCGCTGGAGCCGTTGCAGAGCCTGGATCGCAGCGGCCGGGTGATCTATGTGGGGTCGTTCTCCAAGACGATGGTTCCCATGCTGCGCATCGGTTTCCTCATCGCACCCGCATCTCTGCAGAGCGCGCTCCGCACGGCGAAACAGCTCGCCGATTGGCGCGGCGATCTCATCACCCAGGGCGCATTGGCCCGCTTTCTCGACGAAGGGATGCTCGCGCGCCATATCCGCAAAGCGACCCGGATCTACTCGGCACGCCAAGAACTCATCGTCGAGACGCTGCGGCGAGACTTCGACGACTGGCTCGAAGTCGTGCCCTCCGCGGCCGGGCTGCACCTCTGTGCCCTTCTCAGGCCGGAGGCGAGCTATGTGCCGGTGCCGGGGATCGAGACGCTGGACCGCTACTGTGTCGAGACCGTCCACAATGGACTTGTCATCGGATACGGCGGGATCCAGCTCGAAGAGATCACGCCGGGACTGCGTCGGGTGAGGCGGGGTTTCACACGCTGAGTTGCCTTCTCGGACCGCCCTGGTGGGCCAGACGATCGTCCAGCATGCTGTGTGCGGCCCGGGTTTCGGCGATCTCTGCCTGATCCAGGGTCGCCACCACGATCGCTTCGCTCTCGTCGTCTCCCCTTGCCAGGCAACGGCCTTCAGGATCGTAGACGGCCGCTCCCCCGTTGAAGCGCCAGGGTTTCTCGCCCCCGACCGCGTTGGCGAAGACCACGTACATCGTGTTGTCCAGGGCGCGGGCGGCATAGTAAAGATCGCGGCGATGCTGCGAGTTGTTCAGGTAACCGCTTGGCACCAGGTATCCGTGGACTTCGTCGCCCACGGCGGCCCGGCCATGCTCCGGAAAGCAGCCGTCGTAACAGATTCCGAGCCCGAAGCGCCAACCGTCCACGGTCAGCGTGGCTCCCCTGTCCCCCGGCGTGAACAATGCCTTCTCATCCGGGCCCCACAGATGCTGCTTGTCATAGGCGGCAACGGCTTTGCCTGATCGGTCCACGACCACCGACGAGCAGGCCCGGCGACCGTCTGGATAGGACACACTGGCACCTACCACGATCACGACTCCGGTATCGCGCAACGGATCGAGGCGTGGGTCGTCGATGGTGCCGAGGTCGTCCGCCTTCACCGAGGTGCCCTCGGGGTCGGCATAGAGCGCCGGTGGGTGATAGGCAGGCAGGAACAGCTCGGGTAGCACCACCAGCTCGGCACCTTGGGCCGCCGCTTCCCGCACGAGCTGCGCGGCGGCGGCGGCATTCACCGCCACTTCGCCCGGGGAGGGTTGAGCCTGGACCGCCGCGACGGTCAACCGCGTCATAACTCCTCGATCCTGACGGCGTTTCCGGTGACCTTTACAGTCTCCACGCCGGCGGGCACCTCCACCACCAACAGGCTGGGCCTGCCCATGTCGGCACCCTGATGCAGCCGAATCGTGGCGGGCGGGGTGATCAGGCCGAGGCTTCTCAGGTACCCGCCAAATGCGGCTGCAGCCGCTCCTGTTGCCGGGTCCTCCACGATGCCGCCGACCGGGAACGGGTTGCGAACGTGGAATTCGGTCGGCGACTCCCGCCACACCAGCTGGATCGTGGTCCATTCCCGTTGCAGCATAAGTGTTTTCAACCGGTCGAAGTCGTAGTCGAGATCTGCCAGCCGTTCCCGCGATCGGGCCGCGAGCACGAGATGATGCGCGCCACCGAAAGCAATGCGCGGTGGGAGGTCCGGGTCGAGATCGGCGGCGGGCCAATCCAACGCGGCCAGTGCCTCCTCGAGATCAGCGTCGGTGACGGTCGCGACGCGCGTTGGAACGCTGGTCAGGGTCGCGGTGAGTCCACCGTCGTGGAGCCCGGTCTGCACCACGATCCGGCCGACCTGCGTGCCGAAATGAAGCGTGCCAACGCCATCTCGCTCGGCGATCGCCACCGCTGAGGCAACTGTCGCGTGGCCGCAGAAGGGTACCTCGGCCTGAGGGCTGAAATAGCGCACCGCAAACTGCCCGCCGCCGAGCGGGCGCAGGAACGCCGTCTCGGAGTAGCCGACCTGCGCCGCAATCGCTTGCATAGCAGGCTCGGCGAGACCCTCGGTGTCGATAACAATGCCCGCGGGGTTGCCGGCCTTGGGATCGCGGGCGAATGCGGTGTAGCGCAGCACCTCAGTTGTCATGATCCGAAGCCTAGAGCGAGCCGGCCGGTTCGTCGCGGGCCAATTCGCGAGCCCTGGCTGCCGTCACTCGCGGATGAGCTCCTCGGCCAGCAGATCCATCAGCAGCCCGTCGTGCCACGTCCCGTCATTGCCCCGCTCGTACT
>DPJL01000320.1:0-156 GCA_003543035.1 Micromonosporaceae bacterium
TGCCACTTCAAGAGGCACAACGGCGGATAGCCCGTCAAGACCAGCAGATCGCCCTGGCCGACCAACTACGTCATAGCCTGGGTGCCGGCTTCGGCGGCGCCTGGATCGACCACGACCACGCCGGTCGGCTCACCGTCGCCATCGTCGGTGCCGGCA
>DPJL01000320.1:477-3673 GCA_003543035.1 Micromonosporaceae bacterium
CTCTTCCGATCTGTCGCCATCGTCGGTGCCGGCACCGCCGCATCCGTACGCAAAGCTGCCGTCACCAAACAGCTGACCGACACGACCACATTGGTCGTGCAACGCAGCTACGCCGAACTGGAACACATCTCCACCGCACTAGGTACCCGGCTCGCCGCCGCCAACGAAGACGCCCCACACGGCCTGCAAGCAGCCATTGACGTCAAGCACAACACCGTCCGTCTGGACCTGCCCAAGGGCAAGAACCTCACGGACACCCAGCACGACGCCATCCGCTGGGCCTCCCAGCAATTTGGCAATGCCGTGAGTTTCGGCGCCTACGACCAGCCATCGGTGCCGCGATACTGCGGCGGTCAGTACTACTGCGACCCGCCACTACGCTCCGGCCTGGCCACCTACATGGGCGGCGGACGCTGCACCACCGCATTCATGACCTACTCCGGCTCTGCCTACTACATGCTCACCGCCGGGCATTGCGCCGAGATCGGCTACTACTTCTACGTCCCCACCTACTACTACGGCACCCAATACGTCGGGTACGCGGTCGACTACGACTTCGGCTACTGGGGCGACTCCGCCCTGATCTACATCGAAGACGCCGCCTGGTGGCGGCCCCGCGGCTGGGTCTACCCGCAGACCGTAATCCGCTCCTACGGCTACGACTACGTCGGCCAGTACGTCTGCAAACAGGGCTCCACCACCGGCTACACCTGTGGCCGCATCACCCAAACCAACGCCACCGTCCATTACCCCGACCGCACCCTGACCGGCATGACCTGGAGCACCGCCTGCGTCGCCGCCGGCGACAGCGGCAGCGGCGTCTACTACGGCTCCCGCGCCCACGGCATCCTCAGCGGCGGCCCCTACAGCGGTTGCGGAATGATCCACGAACCCGTCACCAGAGCCCTATCCCGCTGGGGAGTCAACCTGCTCTCCAGCTGAACCGCGACCGCATCCGAGGTGACGTTGATGAACAGCGCAGACACCACAATCGACCGTCCAACCAGGACCCATGCAACACCGCTCCTCGTGGCCGAGGCTGCCTCGCTGACGGCCGCCGCCGCGCAAAGACTGTGGTGGACGCACCAACCCGACCGGGCATGGATCGAGTGGGGATATTGCTGGCCGCCTATCTCAGTCGCCCGGCCGCGCTGCGTCGGCTGCCAGACACCATGGCCATGCCCCCCGGCTCTACATGCGCACACCTGGCTGCGAACACAAGTCAATGCCAACCACAGATCCCGCCCGAGGTGATACCCGTGACCGACAACCCAAGCATGGACCACGCGATAGACCGCGCCGCCCATACCGTGCGGGTACACTGCGCCATCGCCTGGCCCGAGGGCAACCGCTGCCTGAACTGCCATCGGCCCCACCCCTGTCCGACCCGCGAGTCGGCGGTGTCAGTCCTGCTCATGGCTGGCTGGGACCATACCAAGATCGTCGCCTTGGACACGCGCACCAGCGCTTGGTCATAAACCCTGCCCCCTATCGCACCTGCCGCGCCAACTTCGCGCACGGCGGGTGCGATCCCTAACACAGAC
Source organism: Micromonosporaceae bacterium (assembly GCA_003543035.1). GTDB lineage: Bacteria > Actinomycetota > Actinomycetes > Mycobacteriales > Micromonosporaceae > Rhizocola. The sequence continues at coordinate 2,022 of DPJL01000320.1, forward strand.
ACCGAACGAACTGCTGCGCCTACAGTTTGCTCTCAGTCAAACCGCCCGACGGTCAACCAAGCTGTGCAGATACGTTAGCCCAGCAAACGTTACGGCATTCGAACTCACATCGGCTTTGCGCTCGTGGAAGCCGCGCGCGCCGAAGTTCGGTGAGCTCGGCCCGGCCTTCTGCGCGTTGACGTGGAAGCCGAGATTCGCAAGTAGGCCACCGAAGACCCGTCTCCTTGGCCGGTAGTGGAGGTGTCCTACCTGTCCCATTACTTGAGCGACAACCCTGCTTTACTGGGGATAACCGTGAGCGCCGACAGCTTCAAGGAAATTCTCGTTACGTGATAGCCAGTTCATCATCGAGGTGACCCCAGAGGTGTCGGCAATTGCCGCCATCGTTTGGGGCGAGATGCCTGCAAACGCAGATCCTGCAACGAAATTTGGTGGCAGTTTCGCCAGGACCTCTGAAACATCGTGGCCCTGGCGAGTTGAGCGCCGGGCATTGGGTCTGCCCGGCTCCTCCTCGTTCGCTTCGTCGTTTGTCATTGCATTCACGGTTGCCGAGGGGTGACTCTGGAGCTCTGCAATGAGGTGGCGGTCCGGTGGTCGGCCCGGTCACAGAAGTCAAGGTGGAAAAGGTGACCAGCGTTGTGCTCGCGGTCCACCAGCTGACCGGTGCTATCGGTGCGGGGCCACGGGTAGTACCTCGCACGGATGTCACCTGCAACGCGAGGGACAGTTCCGTGCCCCAAGGCTGGCAGCACCACCGACAGCCCGTCTGCCGCACGCACGATCATGCACGGTTCAGGCGCCACCACCTCGATCACCACGTTGTCCGGCACCCGAGCGGTGCCCGTAGCGTGGCTTCGCATCACGTAACCGTGCTCCAGTGAGGGCACGGTAGCCGTGGGAGGCAACGCTGCCCGGACCGGCCGCACCCCGGTGCTATAGGCCCATGTGTAGCCCAACGTGGCGAAGGCTAGGAGGAACCCGGCCTTGAAAACCGAGCGCTGGAACGGGATCTCATCCCGCACAAGGTAGAGACCTGACTCCTGATGCAGCTGCACGCGGCGCCTGCCGAACAGCGGGCTGTCCATTCCCGGGAGGTTGATGTCGAGCTCGGGAGCGAAACTGTTGTTGACCGCGTCCTTCTCATAGCGGCGACCCGGCCTCATGTTGCACGGCTCGCACGTTAAGACGCAGGTTGTGGCGCTGCCCAGCGTCACGGAGCTGCCGCGCTTCACCGGCGCGTGATCCTCGCTCCAGTCCGCGCGGGCGACTCGCCGGCCACAGGACGGGCACTTGAAGTGAGTGATCTTGGCAAGTTCGGGGAATCCGCCCCGGCACTTTCGGGCCTGGCCGAGCCGGGCCAGGTAGTGCTGGTGCGCGTGCACCTGGTGGAGAAGAAGCTCCTCACGCCGATCAGCTCGGGGGGTGTAAGCAAGACGCGGTACTACAGAATGGTTATTTCGGCCTAATCAGAACAGAGATGGACCAACCGTGTGGTCTTAAGCTCCTTGTCCCGGCAGGCGCTGCTGATGAGGGCTACAGGGCCGGTGTGAGAGAGTGGTCTTGTGAACCGGCTCGGTAGTGCGATTTCGCCCTACCTCCTTCAGCACGCCAACAATCCGGTGGATTGGTGGCCCTGGGGAGGGGATGCCCTT
>DPJL01000431.1 GCA_003543035.1 Micromonosporaceae bacterium
AGGTCCCAGTGGTAGAGCGTCGGCCACGGTTGGATGTCCTGCTCCAGCAGGGTGTCGGCCAGGCGCCGGTAGAAGTCGAGTCCGCGTTGGTTCACGGGGCCGCGCCCGCGCGGCTGCACCCGTGGCCACGCGATGGAGAACCGGTATGCGCCGAGACCGAGCTCGGCCATGATTCCGACGTCCTCGCGGTAGCGGTGGTAGTGATCGGCCGCGACCGCGCCGGTGTCGCCGTTGTTCACCTTGCCAGGGGTGGCGGCGAAGGTGTCCCAGATGGACGGTCCGCGTCCGTCCTCGGCAACCGCGCCTTCGATCTGGTAGCTCGATGTGGCCGCGCCCCAGAGAAAGCCGGGATCGAACGTGTTCACGCCTTGACCGCTCCTTCCATGATTCCGCCGATGATCTGCCGGCCGAATACGATGAAGATGACGAGCAGGGGGAGCGTGGCGATCAGCGCTCCAGAGAACATCAGGGTGTAGTCGGTGTAGTAGGTGGTGTTGAGCTGGCTGAGGGAGAACTGCACGGTCGGGTTGTCCGCCTCGAGCACGGCGACCGGCCACAGGAACTCGTTCCAGGTGGCCATGAAGGTGAACAGCCCGAGCACCGCGGCGCCGGGTCGAAGGGCCGGCAGAGCGATGGTCCAGAAGATCCGGAACGTGCTGCAGCCGTCCACCCGGGCGGCCTCGATGAGCTCGTCGGGTACGGCCCGCTCGGCATACTGCCGCATGAGAAAGACCCCGAACGCGGAGACGAGGAACGGCACGATCACGGCTTGGAGCCGGTTCTGCCAGCCGAGCTCCACCATGATCATGTAGAGCGGGATGATCCCCATCTGAACCGGGATCATCATGGTGGCCAGGATGATCAGCAGCAAACCGTTGCGGCCGCGGAACTTCAGCTTGGCGAAGGCGAACCCGGCAAGCGAGCTGAAGAACACCACCGCGACGGTGACGGTGACCGAGGCGATCGCCGAGTTGACCATGCCCTTGAGGAAGTAGGCCTCCTCGGCGTCGAACAGCCGGGTGAGGTTGTCGCCAAGGTTGCCGCCGGGCAGGAGCGGCGGCGGCCAGTCCCCGACGACGTCGTTGGCCCGGGTGGCCACCACGAACAGCCAGTACAGCGGGAAGGCCGACAGCGCGATCGCCACGATCAGGGTGAAGTAGACCAGCGGGTTGGACTTGCGCACGGCTATCTCGCCCTTCGGATGAGGAGGAAGTTGACCAGGGCGAGGATCGTGATCAGCAGGAAGATCATCCACGCGACGGCCGAGCCAAAACCGAGATCGAACTCCCGGAACGCCTTCTCGAACATGTACATCGACACGGTCTGGAACTGCCGCAGACTTCCGCCGGCGATGGCGAAGGTGCCCTGTCCGAAGATCAGTGGCTCGGTGAACAGCTGCATGCCGCCAATCGTGGAGATGATCACGGTGAAGATGATGGCCGGCCGGATCATCGGCACGGTGATGCTTCGGAACTGCCGGATCCGGGAGGCCCCGTCGACGGTTGCCGCCTCGTACAAGTCGCGGGGGATTGACTGCATCGCGGCGAGGTAGATCAGCGCGTTGTAGCCGGTCCACCGCCAGTTGACCATGGTGGAGATGGCGATCCAGGACGACCACCGCTCGGCCCGCCAGTCCACCGCGTCCACGCCCACCAGGCCGAGCAACCCGTTGACCATGCCGGCGTCGCGGTCGAAGATCTGGCTGAAAACGATGCCCACCGCGGCCACCGACGTGACGATCGGGATGAGCACGCCCATCCGGAGGAACGTCAGGCCACGCAGCTTCTGGTTGAGCAGGCTCGCGAGGATCAGCGCGAGCAGCAGCTGCGGCACCGTGGCGAGCACCAGCATGCCGATCGTGTTGACCACCGCATTCCAGAAGTCGGGGTCACCGAACAGCACAGCATAGTTGTCCAGGCCGACAAAGGCGCCCTGGCCCACCAGGTCCCACTCGTGCAGGGACACCCACGCGGTGAAGATCAGCGGAAACAGTCCGAAGATCGTGAAGATCACGAAGAAGGGCGCGACAAACAGGTACGGCGACCATGTCGCGTCCAGCCTGGTGCGGAGCTTGCCGCGGCGCCCGACCTCGGGCGGTGCGCCGTTTCCGGCGTAGCGGGTTTTCTCGGCCGCACGCGGCCGCCGGTCAATCACCAACGTGTGTCCTCTGTGGATGCGAAGCGGAGCGCGGCGCCCGCCATGGATGCCTGTGGAGTACATCAGACCGGCGGGTGAAAGTGCGGGTCCGAGGGGCGCCGCGCCCCGGTCGTCCTGGCGTTACTTCACCAGGCGCTTGGCTTCGTCGACGGCCTTCGCCCAGGCCTCGTCCGGCTTGAGTTGGCCCTGCTCGACCGCGAGCAGGGCGTTGGTGACCCGGTCGCCGATGGGATTGTTTTGCGGGCCGAGGTAGACCGGACGCAACGCCTTCACGCTCGCCCCGAAGATCTTTCCGACCGGCGCGTTGCTGAAGTAGGCGTTGGTGAAGTTCTGCACCGCCGGGTCATCGATGGCCTGAGGCGAGGACGGGAAGTTGCTCTTCGCCTTGAACGCCCCGGTCTGACCCTTGGCGCTGGTCAGGAACTTCACCAGCTCGGCGGCCTCCTTCTGGTGGCTGCTCTGGGTGGGAACCGCGAGGAAGGAGCCGCCGCGGACGCCGCCGTTTCCCGGCACCCGCGCAACGTCCCACTTGCCGGCGTTCTCCGGACCGGACTGCTTCTCGATGGTGGCGAGCATCCACGACGGGCACGGGATCGTGGCGAACGCACCGTTCTTGAAGCCGGCGTTCCACTGTGGACTGAACTGTGCGATGTTGGCCGACAGACCGGCGGAGACCATCTCGATGGTCTTGTCCCAGGCCGCTTTGACTCCGGGGTTGCTGTCGATGACGAGCTTGTTGCTGGTGTCGTAGTACGTGTGGTCGCCCTGCTGTATCAGGATGTTCAGGTAGATGCTGCCGCCGGAGGAGTCGTAGAACTTGGCGCCGGTGTTGGCCGCCATGAACCTCTTTCCGGTAGCCAGATAGTCGTCCCAGGTGGACCAGAGCCCGCCGACCTCCTCCCGGGCGGTGGGCAGTCCGGCCTTGGCGAACAGATCGGTGCGGTAGCACATGCCCTG
>DPJL01000280.1 GCA_003543035.1 Micromonosporaceae bacterium
CCACAACTCCAAGATCGACGCATAAGAACGGCCCCGCGCAACTGCGCGGGGCCGTTCTCTTAGTAGGACGGTTACATCCGGGCCGACGAACCGCCTGTGCTCCAAGCGGCTGCCTTACCGAGAACGCCAACTGCCACACCGCTGACGTCGATCGGAATCTGGATCGGCGCGTAAATCTGCGTGCCGTTGAGGATTCCGGTGTTACCAGTGCTGATCAGCTTCACGTCCTTGCCGTGCTCTGGCGGGCAGGGCTTGGCCGGTGGTGGCGGAGGAGGAGGCGGCGGCGGGCAGTTGGTGCCGCACCCGGGGGTGCCGCCGCCCTGACCACCGTCACTCTTGTCGCCTTCGCTCTCGGTGTGCGGCAATGTGCGCGGCATGGTGCCGACCGAGTCGAGCGCGTCGATGTCCACCGCGTTCGCCGGGCTGCCACCAAGTAGGCCGCCACCGAGAACCCCACCAAGCAGCGGACCGACCAGCGGAAGGCTCTGGGTGAGGCCACCGTTAGTCAGACCGCCCACCAGCGGCAGGTTGCCGACCAGAGGAAGGTTCTGCGTCAGTCCACCCACGACTGGAAGTCCACCAAGGACTTCGGCGTTGGGAGTCGACTCGGTCGAGTAGTGGTGAACGTCCTTGCAGTCGTGCTTGCAGTTCTTGTGATGGTGGCCGCCGCCCTGGGTTGCGGAAGCGCCACCCTCACACCCGGCGGACGCACTGCCGAGAACCGCCGCGGCTACGCCGCAGATGTTGATCGGGGCCTGGATCGGGGCGTAGATCTGGGTGCCGTTGAGGATCCCGGTGTTCCCTGCGCTGATCATCTTGACGTCGTACAGGCCTTTGATGGAGGCGGCGCTGCCGCCCTCACAGCCTGCCGTCGCGGTTCCCCCGATGGCCGCGGCTACGCCGCACAGGTTGATCGGCGCCTGGATGGGCGCGAAGACCTGGGTGCCATTGAGGATTCCGGTGTTGTCAGCGCTGATCAAGGTGGTATCGGCGTACGCAGCGGTGCCGGTCGCCATGACTGCGCCTGCGGTCAGCGCGCCGGCTTTGAGTGAGCGTCGAACCCACGTGTTCATAGTGGAAGGGACCTCTTTCGATCGTCGGACATTACCGACAGACCGATCGCACCTTGGTGCGGGTGAGGGGCCGCGACCGGTCACTGTGGACACGTACGAATCGACCAACGATGTCCGGCAATCGGCTGACGTGGACGAGTCAGCTTCGCGACAGCAAACTGAGCATTATGCCCGATTTAATGGCAATTAGACGCGAGCGCGCCTGGCGAGTCGCTCGGGATCGAGGATGATGACGCTCTTGCCGTCGAGCCGGAGCCAGCCACGCGAGGCAAAGTCGGCCAGCGCCTTGTTCACCGTCTCGCGGGATGCCCCGACGAGCTGAGCGAGCTCTTCCTGGGTGAGGTCGTGTGTCACGCGAAGGACGCCGCCATCGCGAGTGCCGAACCGGCCTGCCATCTGCAGCAGGTTCTTGGCCACCCGGCCCGGAACGTCGGTGAAGATCAGGTCGGCGAGGGCGTCATTAGTACGACGGAGCCGGCGAGCGAGCACCCGCAGCAGCTGCTCGGCGATCTCGGGACGGTTGTTGAGCCACGGCCGCAACGCCTGCTTGCGCAGCCGGGCAAGGCGAACGTCGGTGACCGCGGTGGCGGTTGCGGTCCGCGGGCCCGGGTCGAACAGCGACAGCTCACCGAGCATGTCGGAAGGACCCATGACAGAGACCAGATTCTGCCGGCCGTCGGCGGCGCGCCGCCCGAGCTTGATCTTTCCGGAAAGTACGATATAGAGGCTATCGCCCGGCTCGCCCTCGTTGAAAACGACTTCGCCCTTGCGGATCTCGATCGTTTCCATCTCACGAGCCAGCGCCTCAGCGGCTTCGGGATCAACGCCCTGGAAGATTCCGCTGCGGGCAAGCACCTCGTCCATCGCTACCTACCTCCACTAATGCGGACGCTCATGAACACATAGGCTCCGCGAGGCCAGTCTAGGCACAGCTGGGTTGCAACAGGACGCCAACCCCCGGAATCTGTTTGCGGCGGGTAATGTCGCCCGCGTAATGGAAGAACAGCCGTCCCCCCGGGTATCCCTGAAGATCCTAGCCATCTATGTGTCGCTGGGATTTGTCGTGCTTGCCAGCGGCGGGATCGCATGGGCGGCGATGTCGGTGGAGCCGCCAAAGCAGCTCTGGGTGGCCGCGCCGGAGACGAAGGCTCCGTTACCTGCTCCCGCGCCCCAAGCCCAGGTTGCCAAGACGATCAGCCTCTCCGCGGTCGGCGACATCATCATGGGCGACGCGCCGCAAAGCATGCCCGCCAACGATGGCAAGGGCTTCTTCGACAACGTCAAACATCTCTTCCCGGCCGATCTGGTGATGGGCAACATGGAAGAGCCGATCACCGATGACACCGGTCACGTCAAATGCTCGCCGGAACAGACGCGGTGCAACCAATTCCGGGTGCCACCGTCATACGCCCAGCACCTCAAGGACGCCGGATTCCACCTGTTGAACCAGGCGAACAATCACGGGTACGACTACGGGCCCAAGGGTTACGCCAACACCCAGAAAGCATTGGAAGCGGTGGGGCTCAAGCACACCGGCGCCAAAGGTCAGATCACGCTGGTCGATGTCCAGGGCATCAAAGTGGCGGTGCTCGGGTTCTCCTCGTACCCGCGGGACAACAGCCTGATCGACATCGCAGCCGCCAAAGCGGTCGTGCAGAAGGCGGCCGCCCTCGCGACCGTCGTGGTGATCCAGGTCCACTGGGGCGCCGAAGGTGCCGATCAAACCCATGTGAAGCCGGGTACCGAGATGTTCCTCGGCGAGAACAGGGGCGACCCGATCGCCTTCTCCCATGCGGTGATCGATGCCGGAGCAGACCTGATCATCGGGCATGGGCCGCACACGCTGCGGGCGATGGAGGTCTACAAGGGCCGCCTGATCGCCTACAGCCTGGGCAACTTCGCCGGCGGGAAGGGCCTCAAGGGCGAGGGCAACCTGGGCTGGGGCGGCGTTCTCAAAGCCACGGTCAACTCCGAAGGCGCCCTCGTCGCAGGGCACTTCGCATCGACTTACTACAACACCCATCCGGGGGTACCAATGCCGGACCCGCAAAATAGGGGACTCAACCTGATGCGGGACCTGTCGAAGCAGGACTTTCCCTCGAGCGGCGCTCGTTTCAGCGTGTCGGGGGAGATAAGTACGCTGTAGTGCGTGCAAGAGACTGATCTCGCTACTAAGCGCCGGGCCCGCAAGATGGCACGGGAGCTGGCCGTGATCCACCCCGACGCACACTGCGAGCTGAATCATGAGACCCCCCTTCAGCTCGCCGTGGCGACGATCCTGTCCGCTCAGTGCACCGACGCCAAGGTGAATGAGGTCACGCCGAAGCTCTTTTCGCGCTATCCCACCGCGGCAGACTACGCCGGGGCCGACCGGGCCGAGATGGAAGAGATGATCAAGCCGACCGGCTTCTTCCGCAACAAGACCGAGTCGCTGATCAGTCTCGGCCAGGCGCTGCTGGAGCGCGGCGGCGATCTTCCTCGCACGATGGACGAGCTGGTCACCTTGCCCGGCATCGGGCGCAAGACCGCCAACGTCATCCTGGGCAATGCCTTCGGCGTTCCGGGCATCTCGGTCGACACCCACTTCTCCCGGCTCGTGCAGCGGTGGCGGTGGACCGACCAGACCGATCCGGTGAAGATCGAGCACGCGATCGGTTCCATGATCGACAAGAAGGATTGGACGATGCTCTCGCATCGGGTGATCTTTCACGGCCGCCGGGTCTGCCACGCGAAGAAGCCGGCCTGCGGCGCATGCCCGCTCGCGGCTCAGTGCCCGTCCTACGGCGCCGGGCCGACCTCCCGTGACGAGGCCGTCAAGCTGCTCAAAGGCCCGCGAGTGGCCGAGATCGCCGAGATGACCGCGTGAGGAAAGCAGCGTTGCTGCTGGTTCTGCTATTGGCCGGCTGCTCCACCGACCCTCCTGCCGTCGATCCCAGCCCTTCCACGGTGGTGCCGTTTGCTGGCTGTGCCGGCCTGGGGCCGGGTCAGGCAGAGCTGCCCGAGGTTTCGTTGCCCTGCTTCGCCGGCGGCGAGTCTGTCCAAATGAGACAGTTGCGGGGCCCGGCCGTGGTCAACTTCTGGGCGTCCTGGTGCGAGCCTTGCCGGGCCGAGCTACCCGCGTTTCAACGGCTCTCGGAGCTCAATCGGGTGTCCGTCGTGGGAGTGGCGACCGACGACCGGCGCGAGTCTGCCATTGCCCTGGCCGATGACCTGGGCCTGAAGATCCCAACGCTCTTCGACTCCAGCGGAGAGCTCAGACGCGCCCTCGGCGAGCCCAATCTGCCGCTGACCCTGTTCATCGACAGCTCGGGCAAGGTCACCAAGTATGTCGGGCCGGCCCTCACCGATGAGAAGCTCGCTGAGCTCGTGCGTGAGCGGTTAGGTGTCGCATGACGGCCCCAGAGTGGCTCCAACCGCTGCTGACAAACGTGCGGACAAGCGACCGCAGTGTGTTCACCCGCCTCGAGACACCTCAGAGCGGGCGTGCCGCCGGTGTGCTCGTGCTCTTCGGGGAAGATCCGAAGACCGGGCCGGATCTGCTGGTGCTACAGCGTTCCGCGACCATGCGCACGCATGCGGGGCAGGTTGCGTTCCCGGGCGGTGCGGCCGACCCGACCGATCCCGACATCGCTGCGACGGCGTTGCGCGAGGCTGAGGAGGAGGTAGGGCTGGATGCGGCGAGCGTGACTGTGCTCGCCGAGCTCCCCCAGCTCTGGATCCCGGTCAGCGACTTCCTGGTTACTCCGGTGCTGGCGTGGTGGCACAAACCGCATCCGGTGACGGCTACTGATCCGGCCGAGGTGGCGCACGTTGCCCGGCTGCCTTTACGTGATCTGGCTAACCCCGGCCATCGTCTCCGGGTCCGGCACCCGAGCGGATATACGGGGCCTGCTTTCCAGGTACAAGGAATGCTGGTCTGGGGTTTTACCGCCGGGGTGATCTCCGCTCTGCTCGACCTGGGCGGCTGGGCGAGGCCATGGGACACGAGCAGGGTCGAGACATTGCCGAGTTCCCAGTTCGAGACTCCTTCCGTAGGCTGAGCCGATGTCGGTCGTCGACGTAATTCTCTTGCTGCTCCTGATGCTCTTTGCCGTGAGCGGCTACCGCCAGGGGTTCGTCGTCGGGATCCTGTCGTTCGCCGGGTTCTTCGGCGGGGCTCTCATCGGGCTGCAAGTCGGTCCGTTAATGGCCCGGATAGTCGAGGCTGACGGTCTGAAGTTGATCGTGTCGTTGACCGCGGTCTTCGGCCTGGCGGTGATGGGGCAGGCGCTGGCCGGATGGCTCGGCGGCAAGCTGCGCCGGGGCATCACCGGGCGCAATGGGCAGGTAGCAGACGACATCGGCGGGGCATTGGTGTCGGTGCTCGCGGTCGCCACGGTGGCCTGGCTGGTGGCCGTGCCGCTGGGCAATGCGTCGGAGCCGTGGCTGTCGAGCGCAATCCGCAACAGCTTTGTGATCCGGACGATCGACAAGGTCATGCCCGCCCAGGCGGACAAGTTGACCGAGGCATTGCGGGACACCGTTGACACCAATGGATTCCCTGAGGTCTTCGGCGACCTGGTGCCGACCCAGGTACGCGAAGTCCCCGAGCCGGACAGCAGGTTGGCAAAGCTGCCCGTGGTGGTCAAATCGGAGCAGTCGGTGGTGAAGGTGCTGGGCACGGCTCCCAGCTGCAGCCGCCGCATCGAAGGCTCGGGCTTCGTCTACGCCCAGGATCACGTGATGACCAATGCGCACGTGGTGGCGGGGACCAAGACCGTACAGGTGGTGCTCAAGAATCAGCGGGTCAACGCGAGGGTCGTGGTCTACGACGCCAAGCTCGATCTGGCCGTGCTTCACGTGCCGGGGCTGAACGCACCCGCCATGTCCTTCGCCGGCAAGGAGGCCTCAACCGGCGCCGACGCGATCGTGCTCGGCTTCCCGTTGGACGGGCCATATAACGCGCAGGAGGCGCGCGTGCGCGATGTCGGGCCCATCACCGGGCCCGACATCTACGAGAAGGGCACTGTCACCCGCGAGGTTTACACCATCAAGGGCCTGGTCCGAAGTGGAAACTCGGGCGGCCCGTTGATCGCTCCGGATGGGACAGTGCTCGGCGTCATCTTCGCGGCCGCGGCTGACAACCAATATGTCGGCTATGCGGTTACCGCTGATCAAGCCGCACAGGTGGCGGCCGCAGGTCGCACGGAGACCGACGCGGTCCCGACCGGCGGCTGCGCATAACCGGACCAGCCCTGGTCGCCATGCAAACCTTCGGGCAGAATGGCGGAATCGTTCCCCCGATGTCGCCACCGAGCCGGAGACCGGCACCCAGCGCCGCAGCGCGGATGAATCTCGCCACGGTGTTGCTGCGCGTCGTCGCCTCGATTGGGCTGGCTGCGGTGCTCGTCGTCGCCCCGGCTCTGACCTCGAAGCCAGACCTCAAACCGGTCGCCCAACTGTTCAGCGGCAGCGTTCGCAACGATCAGTGGCAGATCGACACGCTCAAGGCAGAGAAGGCTTGGAAGATCTCGACCGGTGCGGGAGTGAAAGTCGCCGTCGTCGACTCCGGCGTCGCCGGCAACCATCCCGATTTGGCTGGGCGTGTTCTTCCTGGTACCGACCTCGTGGAGCCCGGTGGCGACGGCTCAAAGGACGCGGTCGGTCACGGCACCACGGTCGCCGGGTTGATCGCAGGCCGCAACGATGACGACCGGGGCGTCGTCGGCCTCGCTCCCGATGCGCAGATCCTGCCCGTGCGCGTGCTCGACGGGAACAACAAATACGACGATGCCAAAGTGGTCGCCGAGGGCGTCGTGTGGGCGGTCAACAACGGAGCCCGGGTCATCAACCTTTCGCTGGGCGGCAAGGTGATCAGCCCAGCGCTCGCCGAGGCGATCGACTATGCGTTCGCCAGTGATGTGGTCGTGGTGGCATGCGTGGGCAACGTGTTGCCCGACGGATCGACCACGGTGTGGCACCCGGCCAGCGAACCCGGCGTCATCGCGGTCACCGCGTTGAATCAGAAGGGTGAGCCGTGGCGTGGCGCGCTCGCCGGGCCGCAAACCGTGCTGGCCGCACCGGGAACAGATCTGCTGGGCGCCAAACCCGGTGGCTACCAACGGGTTCAGGGCACCAGCTTCGCCTCGCCGTTGGTCGCCGCGACGGCCGCGTTGATTCGCAGCAAGTGGCCGCAGATGTCGGCGGCCAACGTGGTGCAGCGGCTCATCGCCACCGCACGTGATGAGGGCACACCCGGGCGCGACGACGGCTACGGATTCGGGGTGGTTGACCCCTATGCCGCGTTGACGGCGGAGGTGCCCGAGGTGCTCACCAACCCGCTGGACACCACTCCGCCGCCCGGCAAATCCGGCTTCGGCGCGGCCGCCCCGGAGCCTTCGGGTGTCCCTTCGGCGCCGGTTACTCCCAGCATCGCGCCTTCGACGGGCTTCGGGCCGATCCCCGATGGGGAGAAGCCGATCGGTCTTGCGGCTGCCTTGGCCGGCTTCGCCGCCCTCGTCGGCGGCGGCCTCACCCTGATCCGCCGCCTCTAGCGCTCCTGCGCGGCCGCGCCCTTCCCCGCCGATCTTGGACTTATGGTGGGCGACTCGCGTGATTTGCGTGTGTCGTCCCCACCACAACTCCAAGATCGGCCGGGTCCGCAGCCCGGCGTAAGTGTGCGGGGTTAAGCGGTCCAGCCTTGGATGGTGGCGAAGACCCCGAGCACCCAGGCGGCGACCGGCACGACGCTGACGACGATCAGTAGGTCGAAGATGTCGGCCGCGCGCCCGACATAGGGCGAGGGTGCCGTCCTGCTCCAGGTCTGACCGGCGAGCACCACGATCAGGGCGAGAATGACGGCGCCGACGGTGAAGAAGGCACGCGTGCTGCCCTGAGCCGTGAACACCAAACCGCCGAGCAGCAACAGATGCCCGAGCAGCCCGGCGGCGATCAGTGGACCACGCTGACGGATCGTCACGAAGAGCCTCGACCGCAGCAGCAGGGCTGTCGCGGCAACTGCCACGAGCACCCGGCCCGGCGTCCCACCGTCGATCGCAAGGACCAGAGACGCGAAGGCGGCCAGCACTGTGTAGCCCAGCAGCATGCCGGTTAGCAGCTCTTCGGAGCGGCTCACTGCGGCGAAGACTCGGCCACGCTCTGGCATGTCCAGGGCGGCGCTCCGGCTGCGGCTCGTTGTTGCCACGGCAAAGGACTCGGTGTCCCTCGGCAGCGTGATCGACGGAACCGGTACCTTGCCGAAGCGAATCGCGATGACCGGCAACACACCGATCCCGCAGATGAGGACGGCGAGCACGATCGCCGCAGCACCCGCGGCACCGAAGCCGGACAGCAGCGCTGCCACCGCACCGAGCAGGCCCACGAGGCCACCGGCGGTGAAGATGCGGGTGCCGTGCCCGACACCGGCAGCACCAAGCGCCGCGAAGAGCAGCATGGCAACGCATCCCACCAGCAGTTGTGGCGCGCCAAGCCAGAGCACTGACGGCAACACTCCGACCGCATCTGTGCCACCGAGCAGCAGAGCGCCACCGGCAAACGCATATGGCAGGGCGAAGCCGGCAAGTGCGCTGCCAGCGATCCCGTCGCCGTAGGCCCGCGAGGCCAAGACGCCACCGACCAACAGCAGGACAGCCACCGTCAAAGCAAGGTAGCCACCGGGTCCCCAGCCGGGACCACCGGCCAGCAGCGACATCACTCCTGCCAGCAGCAACACTGCCGCACCGGCCAATGTGGACACCTGGGTCGCATTGGGGGTCCAGGCCGCACCGCGACGACGTGATCCTGCCGCGATCGCTTCCACCACATCGTCGTATTCGAGCTCAGGCCACTGCTCGCGAGCGGGCACGAGGTGGAGCACCTCGCCGTCACGCACCCCTTGCTGGCCCAACGGTTTGCTCTCGTCCAGGGTCGAGCCGTCGGCGCGACGGGCAAGCCACCCGCCGTGCTGTTCTCCATCATCGGCAAGACCGATCCCGGCATGGCGCAACAATTCCGGCAAAAGCTCGGCGAGCGCGACTGTGGCGGGCAAGGCGACATCCACCCGGCGCTGGGGCGTATGCAAAGTGACGCGTGTCAGACCAGAGCCGGAGGTGATGGTGTTGGTGGCGGGGTGAGTCACGCCGACAAGACTGCCATACAACACCCATCGCCGGGCAACCCGAACATGGCCTAACATGGGCGACGCCGCAATGGGGGGAGGACGCAGGATGGGAACGGTCATTGTCAAGCGGTCGCCGAGGCGACCCGCGCCCGAAATCCCCAGTGGTGAGCTGGTCATAGACCCGCCACCGGAGATTCCGCAAGCGACCGGGCAGAAGATGCAGCAGGCCCTGATGATGTTGCCGATGCTCGGGGGCACGCTCTCGATGGCGATGATGTATGGGATGGGCAGCAGCTCCAACAAGCCGATGTCCTACGTGGCCGGCGGCATGATGGGCCTGTCCAGCCTGGGGATGATCGCGGCCAGCTTCGCCAACGGTGCCGGTCAGCCTAAGAAGGCCGAGATGATGGCGGCCCGCCGGGAGTACCTGCGCCACCTCGCCGGTTTGCGGCGAAGCGCTCGCCGCACCGTTCAGCAGCAGCGTCACGGCCTCAGCTACCGTCACCCGGATCCGCAGCGGCTTTGGTCCACAGTGGACAGTTTCCGGTTGTGGGAACGCCGTCCACATGACCCCGACTTTGGCATCGTGCGGGTGGGTGTCGGCCCCCAATCCCTGGCGACGCCGCTCATGCCGCCGGAGACGCGCCCGCTCGAGGAGCTCGAGCCGATGACGGCCGGCGCGCTGCGCCGATTCCTCGACGCCTATTCGGTGATCGATGACCTGCCGGTCGCGCTCTCGGTCCGCGGGTTCGGCCGGGTCTACCTGCGTAACGAGATCACGCAAGGCACCTACCGAAGCGGGCAGCTGGGCAGCGAGGAAGAGGGTTCCGACGCTCATGGCCTCGCCCGTGCCATGCTCGCTCAGCTGGCCGTCTTCCACGCGCCGGACGACCTCTTGATCGCGATCTGCTCCTCGCCCTATAGGCGCGAAAGCTGGGATTGGGCCAAGTGGCTGCCGCATCACCAGCATCCCTCCAAAGTGGACGCTGTCGGCCCGGCCCGCTTGTTCGCCACCTCCGCGGTGGAGCTCGAAAACCTGCTCGGCGAGGTCATCTCGAACCGGCCCCGTTTCGGCACCGGCGACGGCGCCCCGCACGTCGTGGTGGTCCTCGACGGCGCGGACATGACCAACTCGGCTCACCTCTCCCTGCCGGAAGGTATTGCCGGGGTCACCATCCTCGACCTCGACTCCCCGCCCCCACGTTTGCTCGATCGCAGCATGCTGGCGCTCGAAGTGGTTGGCCGGGCAAGGGAACTCCACACCACTACAGCCATGTCAGTCGCCGAGGTAGGGACAGCTGACCGGCTCAGCCTGGCCGAGTCGGAGGCACTGGCCCGCCGCCTTGCCCCGCTGCGCCTCAGTGCCGCCGCAGTGGCCTCGGATGCCGCGATGAGCAGTGAGAAGGGCCTTGCCGACCTGCTTGGCATCCCCGATCCGGAGCGCTTCGACGTCGCTTACGGCTGGGCCCCGAGGGCCAACCGCAACCGGCTTCGCGTCCCGATCGGTGTCGGCCCGGACAGCACGCCGGTCGAGATGGACATCAAGGAGTCGGCCCAGGACGGTATGGGCCCGCACGGCCTGCTCATCGGGGCGACCGGTTCCGGAAAGTCGGAGTTCCTCAGAACTCTGGTCCTGGGCTTGGCCGCGACGCACTCGTCTGAGCTGCTCAACTTTGTGCTCGTCGACTTCAAGGGCGGCGCGACCTTCGCCTCGCTCGACAAGCTCCCGCACACCTCGGCGGTCATCACCAACCTTGAGGGCCAGGCGGGCATGGTGGACCGGATGGGTGACGCCATCGTCGGTGAAGTCATGCGCCGTCAGGAGTTGCTTGCGAAAGCGGGTAACTTCGCCAACCTCAAGGACTATGAGAAGGCGCGCGCCGGTGGCGCCGCGTTGGCTCCGCTGCCGTCGCTGTTCATCGTCTGTGACGAGTTCTCCGAAATGCTTACCGCCAACCCGGAGTTCATCGAGATCTTTGTCCAAATTGGACGAGTCGGCCGATCCATCGGGGTGCACCTGCTGCTCGCCAGCCAGCGCCTCGAGGAAGGCCGGTTGCGTGGTCTGGACACCCACCTGTCCTACCGCATCGGCCTTCGCACCTTCTCCGCCATGGAGTCGCGTGCCGTCCTCGGCGTCGGCGACGCTTACGACCTACCGAAAGCACCCGGGCACGGGTACCTCAAGTTCGGATCGGAACCGTTGCAGCGCTTCAAAGCTGCGTATGTCTCCGGCTCGTTCAAGAAGGCCGGCTCGGACGGCGAGCGGCGACGCAACCCTGACATCGACCTGATCCACGAATTCAGTACCAGGTTCGTGCCGGTCCCGGAGAAGCCGAAGAACGCCGAGCCCGAGGTCAACTGGGACGTCAAGCCCGGCGAAAGCCTGATGGACGTGATGATCGATCGGATGATCGGCCAGGGACCGCCGGCGCACCAGGTCTGGTTGCCGCCCTTGGACATCTCCGACCCGCTCGACCTCCCCTTCGGCCAGGTCGGCCTCGTGGAAGGGCGCGGCCTCACGGTGGCCAACCCCGATTTGCGGGGCGCGCTGCGAGTGCCGGTGGGAATCATCGACAAGCCCGCACAGCAGCTGCGCGACCTGCAATGGGTGCGTCTCGCCGAGGGTTCGGCCGGTCACGTCGCCATCGCGGGTGGCGGCCAGAGCGGCAAATCGCAACTGCTCCGGACGCTGGTCACCGGTCTCGCCCTCACGCACACTCCGCAGGAGGCACAGATCTACTGCCTCGACTTCGGTGGCGGTTCGCTTGGCGCGCTTCGTGATCTGCCGCATGTCGGCGGGGTCGCCGGGCGACTCGACGCGTTGCAAGTGCGAAGGACTGTCAGCGAAGTCGCCGAGCTGCTGAACAACCGCGAGGCCCGGTTTGCCCAGCACGGGATCGAGTCGATGACCGCCTACCGGAAGCTTCGTGCGGCCGGCCGGTTCACCGACGATCCGTATGGCGACGTGTTCCTCGTGGTCGACGGCTGGACAACGATCCGCGAGACCTTCGACGACCTCGAGCCGATCATCACCGACATCACCACCCGTGGTCTGGCCTACGGCGTCCATGTGGTCGCCTCCACGTTGCGCTGGCGCGACTTCCGCCCGGCGATCGCCGACCAGTTTGGTACCAAGATGGAGCTCAAGCTGGGTGATCCCAGCGACTCGATCTGCCGTAACCGCAAGGTTGCCCCGAATGTGCCCACCCGGCCCGGCTTCGGTGTCACGCAGGAGGGCCTGTTCACGCTCGCTTTGCGGCCTGAGGTTGACGCTGTCGGGACAGGTGAAGAGCTGATCCGGCAGATAGCGAAGCATTGGACCGGCCAGCCCGCGCCACGAGTTCGCATGCTGCCCAACGTTTACGCCTTCGACCGGATGTCGGCCGAAGGCCTGGACCAGTGGACGTTGCCGATCGGTGTCGCCGACGACCTCACCCCGGCCACCTTGGACTTCATGTCCGACGTGCACCTGGTTGGTTTCGGCGAGAGCGAGTGCGGCAAGTCGACATTGCTGCGCCAGGTCGCCACCTCGATCGCCAACCGTTACGCGCCCGAGGAAGCCAAGATCCTGATCGTGGATCCGCGGCGCAGTCTGCTCGGCGCGGTGACGACGCCGCACCTCATTGGCAACGTCAACAGCCTGGCGCAGGTGCCGGATTACATGAACGCGATCGCCAACAAAATGGCCGAGCGGCGGCCTCCGGCGGATGTGACCCTGCAGCAAATGCGCGAGCGGCCGTGGTTGGCCGGGCGAGGGGAGTTCTTCCTCATCATCGACGACTACGACATCGTGGCGTCGACCCCGGTACACCCGTTGCAGCCCTTGGTGAATTACCTCTTCGAGGCCAAGGACGTGGGTCTGCACCTGATCACGGCGGCCAACGCGAACTGGAGCCGAGCCGGCTACGACATGGCGCTGGCCCAGATCAAGTCGGCCGGTGCGCCTTACCTGCTGATGTCGGCGGACAAGAGTCTGGGCAACCCCTTCGGCGGAGCGATCCGCAACGAGCGGATGCCCGCAGGCCGGGGCCGCCTCATCACCCGCCGAGGAGCCCGCTTGGTGCAACTAGCGGATCTGCCGGCCTACTAAGCCGCAACTCCACAGGAGTTGCGGCTTAGACGGGCGGCTAAACGACAAGTCCTGTGGACTTGCGGCGGGGGGAGATCAGTGGTCGTGATTGAGTTCTTTGGCACGGGCGAAGGAGCGCACGATTTCGGCCTCGGCTTCGGTGCGGCCGACCCAGGTCGCGCCCTCGACGCTCTTGCCCGGTTCAAGATCTTTGTAGACCTCAAAGAAGTGCTGGATTTCGAGGCGATCGAATTTGGCAACATGATCGATGTCGCGCAGGTGCTCAAGCCGTGGATCGTGGGCGGGCACGCAGAGGACCTTGTCGTCGCCGCCCTTCTCGTCGCGCATCCGGAACATGCCGATCGCGCGGCAGAGGATCAGGCAACCCGGGAAGGTCGGCTCCTGGACCAGGACCAGCGCATCGAGCGGGTCACCGTCCTCACCCAGGGTGTGCTCGATGAACCCGTAGTCGGCCGGGTACTGCGTCGAGGTAAAGAGGGTCCGGTCGAGCCGGATCCGTCCCGTAGCGTGATCCACCTCGTACTTGTTGCGCTGCCCCTTGGGAATTTCCACGGTGACGTCGAATTCCATCTCACACTCCGGGTTGGCCTGTATGTTCGCGTCTGTCGGTCGACGCGGTTAGTCTCGCCTAGCTCGTTCGCTACGCCCGAGGGAGGCTCCGTTGGGGAGGCCAGGTTCACACTACGGCGCCGAAACCGGGGGCGAAGCCGGTTCGCCCAGGCCAGGTTATCCACAGGGTGTTGACCAGGGCGGATCTGGTTTTCCACGCACTTATCCACAGCCAACCCACCCTCAACCCGGGACTTATCCACAGGCTGTGCACAACGTGCCGGCCACTCCTGTGGAAAAAGCACCTCCTGTGGGAAAGCGTCGCCGCTGGCCGATCTTCGTGGCGATCACGCTGGTCGGTCTCGTGCTCCTGGGCGTCGCGGGTTGGCGGATCTGGATCGACGGGCCCAAATTCGCTTCGCCCAGTGCCTCACAGAGCGCGGAGGTCACACCCGGCCCGGTCCTGGCCCGGCTGAGCGGCTCCGGAGCACCGTCCGGAGGGACCTTGGCGCAGCAGCTAGAGCCGTTGGTGCTCGGCTCTGACCTGGGCAAGAAGGTCAGCGTCTCCGTGGTCGACCTCCGGACCGGGCAGGTCCTCTACGAGCGCGACCCGGCCAACATGGTCATCCCGGCCTCGAACGCCAAGATGGTCACCGCGGCCGCGGTCCTGGCCACACGTGGCCCGGCGTACCGGATCACCACCCGAGCCGTGGCGGGCGCCAACCCAGGCGAGGTCGTGCTGATAGGCGCGGGTGACGCGACCCTCTCCGCCGATGGTGAGGGTTACTACGTCGGGGCAGCCCGTCTCGACCACCTCGCCGAGCAGGTCAAGAAGGCGCTGGGTGACACCAAGCCAACCAAGGTCATCTTTGATGGATCGCTCTACTCGGGTCCTCTGCTCGGCCCGGCGTGGGAGGCAGATGCCCACGAGGAGGGATTCACCTCCAAGATCACGGCGCTCATGATCAATGGGGCGAGAGTGGACACGAAGGACAAGATGATGCCCTTCGATCGCTATGCCGACCCGGAGCTCGCCGCGGCAGAGGCGTTCGCGAAAGCACTGGGCCTCCCGGCGAACGCGGTCGCCCGCGGGACTGCACCCGCTGCCTCGCCAAGCGGCGCTTCAGCCGCAGCCGCCGGAGTCCAATTAGGAGCGGTGCAATCGGCGCCGATGCTGCGACAGATCGAGCAGATGATGGGGGAGAGCGACAACACGCTGGCCGAGGCACTGGCCCGGCAGGTCGCGATCGCCAAGGGCAAGCCGGCTTCCTTCGAAGGCGCGGGTGAGGCGGTCGAGCAGGTGCTCACCGAGCTCGGACTGCCCGTGGGGCAGTTCAATCTCGCCGACGGCGCAGGCTACTCCACGCAGAATCAGCTCAGCCCGGCCGTCCTCACCGGGTTGCTGACCCGAGCGGCCGATGGCAAACATCCGGCGTTGGCCGACCTTTTCAACGTGCTGCCGGTCGCCGGCTGGTCCGGCTCAATGGATTATCGCTTCGCCAAGCCGGACGCGGCAGGTGGACTGGGTGTCGTGAGGGCCAAGAGCGGAACATTGCGCGGGGTGAATTCGATCTCGGGAGTCGTGCAGACCGCAGACGGTGGCCTGCTGGCGTTTGCGGTGCTCGCCGAGAACGTCCCGGTGTGGCAATACCCGGCCCAGGACGCCCTCGACAAGATCGTGGCTCGCATCGCCACCTGCGGATGCGGGTGACCTGCTACTCCTGCGGCAGGTGGGCCTTGGCGTCCTCATAGCCTGCGTTGCCGGCTGACTCGGCCGGGGCGTAGACGAGGTTCAGCACACTGGTCTGGAAGGTCTGCGATGAGACCAGGTTGAGCGGAATCGTGGGCTCGCCCTCATCGAAGAGGCGCATGCCCTTGCGGACCGCGATCGGATGCACCAGCAGGTGCAACTCGTCCAGCAGCCCCGCGGCCAGCAGCTGGCGGACAACGGAGACAGAGCCGCTCATGGTGATTTTGCCGTCCCCAGGCTCGTTCTTCAGTGCGGTGACGGCCTCAACGAGATCGCCCTGCAGCTGCTCGGAATTCCGCCAGGTGAAATCGAGCTGCTGGTTCGACACGACGATCTTCCGGACGTCGCCCAGCACCTTGGCAAAGTGGGCGTCCTCCTCACCGGCCGCCTCCCGCTCGGGCCAAGCCCCCGCGAAGCTGTCGTAAGTCTTGCGACCGAACAACATGGTTTCGGCCCCGCCAAGAGAGGCGTCGACAGCCGCACCCATCTCGTCGTTGAAATACGGGAAGTGCCACTGGTCGGGCGCCTCGACGACGCCATCGAGCGAGATGAACATGCCTGCGATGATCTTCCTCATGATGCTTCTCCCGCGAGTCGCTGAACGTTCTGTCAACCAGTAAGACGATGCGAGCCCGATGAACTCATCGGTCGCATCCGGATCGGCTACCCGCCAAGCCTAGGCGAGCTACTCGGCTTCGATCTGCTCGCGAAGAATGTCTGCATGCCCGGCGTGCCTCGCGATCTCCTCGATCATGTGAAGGTAGATCCAGCGCAGTGACACCTGACCCAGCCGGTCATGGGGCACAACATGGTCGAGCGAGAATTTGGCCGCGTTCTGACGCGATACTTCGCAGGCAGCGTCGTATTCGGCCAGCACATCGGCGACGGTTTCGTCATCGCCGACCACCCAGCTGCGGTCGTCGCCGTTCGCGTTGAGGGCGATTTCTTCTCGCGGGATCTGCAGCAGCCGATGCTGGAACCAATTCCGCTCGACGGCGCAATTGTGTTTGACCAGCCCGATCAGGGTGGTGAGCGAAGGAACCAACTTTCGCCTGGCATCCTGCTCGGAGACGCCGATCAGCGTTTCTCTGAGCTCTTGGCGGTTGAGGTCGACCATGGCCTCGAGCATCTCGCGCTCGCCGGCCGTGAAAATGAATGGATCTTGTGTGGTCACCTTCAGGATGCTGCCAGCGTCGAGGCCGTGCTGTCAAAGGGAAACAAGCCTGTTGGCTTCACGCCCGACACTGATGTTCCCCGGCAACTGTGTGCTTCCTTGGCCATGCCAAGCGGTGACAAGGGCATCGAGCGCGGCGATGTGCCGATATGACAACGAAGCCCGAGGCACGCCAAGCGAAGTTACCCACGCATGCAGCACCCGGCTGCGCAAAGGCGCGGGGAGCTCTGCCAATGCTTTGACCTCAAGCCCACCATCAACCAAGCACTGTCCAAACGCGACAGAGGCGAGCTCATCCAAGTACTCAGCGTCCGCCGCCACAAGCGAAGCGGTGCGAGCCAGGTTGGGCACAACGTCAGCGCCAAGCGAAGACACCAATGTCGGCATCACATCAGAGCGCACCCGCGCCCGCGCAAACGACGGATCAACGTTGTGCGGGTCGTCCCAAACGCTCAAACCCATTGCCGCACAAGCAGATCGGCACACAGCACGCGAGATTCCGAGCAGCGGCCGCACAAACACAACCCCATCGCGCTCCTGGACGGCGGGCATCCCTGCGATCCCCCGCGGCCCAGCCCCACGCGCCAATGCCAACAACACCGTCTCCGCCTGATCATCCTCCGTATGCCCCAACAAAACCGCGCTGGCCGAGTGCCGTTGAGCCACCTCAACCAACGCCCCATACCGCGCATCCCGAGCCGCCGCCTCCGGCCCCCCCGAAGACCCGACCGAAACGGTTACGACCTCAGCCGGCGACAACCCCACCGTCTCCGCCCACTCCACTACTTGCCGCGCCCGCAAGCCCGACCCCTCCTGCAACCCATGGTCCACAGACACGACCCCAACGCGCCACCCCGCGCGTGGCCCCACAAACGCAGCCGCCCCCGCCAGCGCAAGTGAATCCGCTCCCCCCGAACAAGCCACCAGAGCAAGCGGCAAAGCGCTAACGGGAAGCGACTCGACGGCGTTTCCAAGATCGACAGCCCTATCGTCGATCTTTGGACCGTAGGCCGCCGTCGAGGCGATTCCCGTTAGCGCGGCACGAACCGCGCCCCTGATCGCCGCAACCGACACCTCAAGGCGAGACACGCGAAACCCAAGCCGAAGGATCAGAAAGTTCAGAAAGCTGTGGCAACGAGTCAGCGGAAGAAAACACCCGATTAAACGACGACATCCCCACCCGGGAAATAACCGAAGACACAAACAAACGCCCTTGGGTGTACTGCTTCAACTTCACTTCCAACCCAAAGAGCCGCCTCAAATACATCTCCACCGGATTTGCCGACGCCCGCCTCTTGTCGAAGCTCGCCCGAATCCTGCTCACGCTCGGGATCACCGATGGGCCTACTCCATCCATGACCACCTCCGCGTGTCCTTCCAGCAGTGTGAGCAGCGCGGTCAGTCGATCCAAGATCACTTTTTGCTCGGGGGTCTGGATCGCGTCGATAAGGCTTGTACCTTCTTTTCCGCGGGCCGCTTCAGCGATCTTTCCGGCTCGGTGCCACATCTGGCTGGTTGGTTCGGAGGCGGCGATGAATGCCTGTACCTCGTGGAGGAAGTGGTCGCGTAGCCAAGGGACCGCGGTGAACTGGGTGCGGTGGGTGACCTCGTGTAGGCAGACCCAGAGCCGAAAATCGCGAGGGTCGGCGCCGAGTTTGCGTTCGACGGCCACGATGTTGGGCGCGACCAGCAGCAGGCGACCCGGGTTGTTGCCGAAGACCTCGTATTGGCCCAGCACCTTCCCGGATAGATACGCGAGCAGAGCTCCGGCCTGCACCCCGGCGACCTTTGACCCGACCGAAGCACCGAATTTCCCGATCTTCGGGGCGAGCTTGTCGGTGAGCGGCCCGATCACCGTACGCAGGCCCGCCACGTTTTCGGCGGCCCAGCCGCGCCGGTCGACCACGCTGACCGGAGCGTCGGGGAGCTGCGGGGTGAGCTCGGTGTAGGTCGCCACGTGCTCCGCGGCCTCGTTCGCGAGGCGGCGAAGCTCGGACACCACCGAGGTGGCTTCGTCCAGCGTGACGGATGGTCCGGTCGGCCCGAGTTGTACGGCGGTCGAGGTGGCCAGGTCCCAGTCAACGAGTGGCATATACCGACA
>DPJL01000359.1 GCA_003543035.1 Micromonosporaceae bacterium
CGGTTCAGAACGGCTTCGCTCATGCTGACTGCCGGGGAGCCACGGTCGGCGGCGGGACGGTTTCCAGCACCCGGTCGACGATGGTGTCCGGGGCGATTTCGTCCGCGAGCGCGTCATAGCTGAGCACGAGCCGGTGCCGCAGCACGTCCGGCGCAATGTCCTGCAGATCCTGTGGGAGCGCATAGTCCCGGCCACGCAACAACGACAGCGCGCGAGTCGCTCGGACCAATCCGAGTGAGGCGCGGGGGCTCGCGCCGTACTGGATCAACTGCGCGACATCGGGCATGCCGAAGTCGGCCGGCGTACGCGTGGCGAGCACGAGCCGCACGGCATAGTCGACCAGCGCGTTATGCACGAACACGTTTTCGGCTCGGGTCTGCAGCGCCACCAGCTCGTCCGGACCGAGCATCGGAGCGGCGATGGGAGCGACTCCACCCATCCGGTAGACGATCTCTCGCTCCTCGCTATCGGTGGGGTAACCAACCATCACCTTGAACAGGAACCGGTCTCGTTGCGCCTCCGGCAGCGGGTAGACGCCCTCCTGCTCGATCGGGTTCTGCGTGGCCATCACCAGGAACGGGTCTGGTACCCGATGGGTCTTCCCACCCAGGGATACCTGCTTCTCCGCCATGACCTCAAGCAATGCCGACTGCACCTTCGCCGGAGCCCGGTTGATCTCGTCCGCGAGCAGGAAGTTGACGAAGATCGGGCCGAGCTCGACGTCGAATTTCTCGCTGCCGGTGCGATAGATCCGGGTGCCCACGATGTCGGCGGGCACGAGGTCGGGCGTGAACTGAACGCGGGCGAAGCTGCCCCCGACAACGGTCGCCACCGTCTGCACCGCCAACGTCTTGGCCACCCCTGGGACGCCCTCGAGTAGGCAGTGGCCCTTGGCCAGCAGGGCCACGAACATCCGCTCGATGAGGCGGTCCTGGCCCACGATCACCTTCTTGACCTCGAACATCGCGCGTTCCAGCTGCGAGGCGTCCACGGCCGGGCTTGGCACCACTCCCGGGTCGGGATCGACGATCTCGGCTAGTTCGGCGGTCACGGGGTCCTCCATTGCGGACAGGGGCCGGATTTTCGCCCATAAGCCTCGCACAGTGCATCACCAAATGGGGTGATTCAGGTGTTTACCTCTCTTCTGCCGTCACTCCCAGCAACGACGCAGTTGCAAAAAAATCAGCCAATTGACGGGGCGGCACCTCTTCCCCAACTCAAGCGCGCCTGGTTAGTATTCGTGCGTTGCCGGGCGGCTTCCCCCGTGGCCGCCCGGCACGCCAAACAGCCGAGTCTCTGATGAGCTCGGCTTTCGTGTTTCTGTAGGCTCGCCGTCGTGCTGCTGATCTGTTCCAGTAAGGGTTGCCGCGAGACCGCGACCTGGGAGCTGCGGTGGAACAACCCCAAACTGCACACTCCGGAGCGGCGCAAGACCTGGCTCGCCTGTGAGGAGCACCGGGAGAGCCTGTCGGCGTTTCTCGCCGCAAGAGGTTTCCTCCGCGAGACGGTGGCATTGAGGTGATCCTCTAGTCTGCAGGGGTGGAGTCGCAGACCTCGGCGGACGGCCGGGCGCCAGACAACGGTCCTATCGCACGCAATGGATCGCAGCTCAATGCCCTTGATCCGTGGCCGCAGACCGTCGCTTGGCGGCCGGTCTCGTCCAAATTGATCGTTGTGGAACTCACCGAGCGAGCGATATGGATAGTCATCCTGCTCGGCGGATGCGCCATAGCCTGGCTCTTCACACAATCGTGGTGGGCTCCGGCCGCCGCCGGCGTCATCTTCGTTATCAACATCATCGGCGCCATCGTGAGCGTGCGAGCTGTCCGTTCCTATGGCTATGCCGAGCGTGAACGCGACCTGCTGGTCCGGCACGGCCGGATGATCAGGCGATTGTCCATCGTGCCCTACGCCCGGATGCAGTTCGTCGACGTTACCGCCGGTCCGCTGGAGCGAATATTCAACCTCGCGACGTTGCGCCTGCATACCGCGGCGGCGGCCAGCGACGCGATGATCCCAGGTCTTGAGCCGCAGGAGGCCACCCGGCTGCGCGACCGGCTCGCGGCGCTCGGCGAAGACCGCGGCGAGGGACTGTGAACGGAACAGAGCCGGTAATTTCGCGGCAGCGGCTGCATCCACTTAGCCCTGTCCTCAAAGGACTGCGGCTCTTCGTGTTGGCCGTGGTGGCTCTCTCTTGGCGGAGCCTCGAGGAGTTGCAGTTCTGGAACTGGCTGGGTGTGGTCGCACTCCTCTTCATCGGCCTGCTGATCTATTCCACCATCATGTGGCGCTATACCGGCTACGAGGTGGTCGGCCGCGAGCTGCGTATCTATGAGGGGCTGATCTCGCGCCGGGTACGGACCGTGCCGCTGGAAAGGTTGCAAGCCATCGAGGTGGTGCAACCCATCGTGGGCCGGCTCTTCGGGCTGGCGGAGCTGAAGCTCGACGTCGCCGGAGCGCAGAAGTCGGAGGCGCCGTTGGCCTACCTACCGCATGCCGGCGCGCGCGCCCTACGCGGGCAACTGCTGGCCCTCGCGGGCGGCTCTCAGCAGGCCGAGGAGGTGGAAGAGTCCGAAGAGGAGTTGTACCGGGTCGACAACAACGACGTGGTGGTGAGCCAGTTCCTGACCCCACCGGTGATGCTCACCCCGATCGCGGTCGCCTACATCGTCGGCCAATTGGTCTTCAACCAGGAGTTCGGCTTCTTCGCCGTCGCCAGCATGATCAGCGCCTTCTTCGCCACCATCGGCGCCCCCGCGATGCGCATCCTCAACTTCTGGAACTTCCGGCTGGCCCGCACCTCCACCGGCAAGCTGCGCATCCGGCACGGCCTGCTGACCACGCGCAGCCAGGTCGTTCCGGTGCACCGGATCCAATCGTTGACGTTCACCTGGCCATTGTTGTGGCGGGCCAAGGGCTGGCTGCGGATCACGCTCGCGGTCGCCGGGCAGAGCAGCGTGGGCGGTGAAGGCAATAAGGCTGAGACCGATCGGCTCCTGCCGGTGGCAACCCTCGAAACGGCTCGCCGCGTGCTGCCACACGTGATGGCTGGGGTCGACCCGGCCAATCTGCCGCTCAAACCGGTGCCCAGGCAGGCCCGGTGGCTGGCGCCACTACGCGCCCGGGTGCTCGCGGCCGGGCTCACCGAGCGGGTGTTCGGTGCGGTGGACGGCTTTGCCACTCGCACCTTGACCGTGGTGCCCTACGAACGGATCCAGAGCGTCCGGCTGACCCAGGGCCCGCTTCAGCGGCGACTTGGCCTGGCCAGCGTGCACGCCGATGTCGCCGGGTCGACTCCGGTCACCGCGGCGCACCGGCCGCTCGAGGAGGCCTACACCTGGGCCGACGAACTCTCCCTTCGCGCCCTCGCCGCCCGCTCCGCCACCTAACCCCTACGCGTTGATCATGAACTTAAGGTCTTGCTCGACGGCGTGTCGCTGTCCCCAACGTCTTGATCGACGCGGGGAAGGGGTCGATGCGGGGAAGGGGTCGACGCCAGGAAGAGGGCCCGCGCCGGAGTCGGGCGCGCAAGAGGTGAGCGCGCACTAGGCTGAGCCGCATGGCGCACCAGCTAACCCCAGGGCTCGCGGCAAGCGTCGAGCTGACCGTCTCGGACGCGGATACCGCGCAGGCTCTCGGCTCAGGTGACGTTCCGGTTCTCGGCACTCCGCGCGCCGTGGCACTGGCCGAAGCAGCCACCGTCGCCGCCACGATCAAGGCATTGGAGCCGGGACAGACGACGGTAGGTGTCCGCATCGAGCTCGATCATCTCGCGGCGACCCCCGTCGGCCGCCTCGTGGTGGCAGAGGCCGAGCTGTCCACTGTGGAGGGACGGCGGCTCACCTTCGATGTCGTGCTACGGGACGGCACAGTGGTCGCGGCCGAGGGCAAGGTCCATCGTGTTGTCGTGGATAGACAGAGGTTCCTGGAGCGGACATGAGGTTCAACGAGGTTGCCGATCGCGTCTATTTGCTGACCTATCCGGAGTTCAGCGTGAACTGCACGCTGATCGTGGGCGATGGTGCTGCTCTGCTGATCGACACACTCTCCACGCAGGAGCAGGGCGCCGAGCTGCGCGAGGCGGCGCGGCAGGTGACCCCGCATCCGTTGACTCTGATGAATACGCACTTTCACTTCGACCACTGCTTCGGCAACGCCGCGCTGGCCGAGGCGGAGACCGAGATCTGGGCGCACCCGGATTGCGCACAGGAGCTAAGCGAACGCGGCGAGCAGTGGCGCTACTCGTGGGAGCAGCTCTACGAATTGGATCTCAGTGGGGTGCGAATCCTGCCGGCCAACCACCTGGTGAGCCGGGAAACCACCCTCCACATTGGAGGAAGGATGGTGGTGCTCAGCCATCATGGGCGCGCCCATACCTCCGGCGATCTGGTGGCACGCATCGATAACGTCCTCGTCGCAGGCGATCTCATCGAGCAGGGTGGGCCGCCCGCTTTCGAGGACTCGTATCCGTTGGAGTGGCCTGAAGCGTTGGCGCAGTTGCTTTCGCTGACCGGCCCGGAGACGGTGATCATCCCCGGGCACGGCGAGCTGGTGGATCTGGAGTTCCTCAAAGCTCAGCACGACCTGCTGACCCGGCTGGACTGGCTGATCCGGGACGGGCACGCCGACGACGCGCCCATCGATCGCGTCGCCTCAGCGAGCCCGCTGAACGCCTTCGGTCAGGCCGGGCTGCTCCAGTCATACCTGGCGGTCAAGCGAGGGTATGCCCAATTGGCAGGTTCACTGGAGGTTTAGTCAGCAGAGCTGACGAGTTGCGGGTGATGCCCGGGTCCAACGTCTTGGCGATGAAGATGGCGTGCCAAACGCAGAACACCAGCACCGTCCAGATTTTGCGCGAGTTGTCGGCGCGGCCGGCTTTGTGATCGCGCAGCAGTTGCTCCACATAGGACAGATCGAGCAGGTCGCCCGCACCGGAGTTGTGCAGGATGTCTCGCGCCCACTGATACATCTCCCCGGCCAGCCAAATCCGGGTCGGCACAGGGAAACCGAGCTTTGGCCGGTTGACGATGGCCGGTGGCACCACCTGCGCCATCGCTTGGCGCATCGCCCATTTGGTGGTCCGCGAACCGGGTGGCACCTTAAGCGCCTGCGGCAGTTTTGAAGCCACCGCCCAAACTTCCTTATCCAGGAACGGCACTCTCAGCTCGAGTGAGTGCGCCATCGACATCCGGTCGGCCTTGACGAGAATGTCGCCGCGTAGCCAGGTACTCATATCGACGTATTGCATCTTGGTCACGTCGTCGAGCCCGTCGGCATCCGCCTCGGCGTAGTAAGGCCGCGTGATGTCGGTGTAGCGAGCGCCGCCGGAGTTGCGTTTGAGCAACCGTTTGATTTCCTCGTCGGCGGTGAAGATCTTTGCGTTGCCATTGAACCGTTCCTCGATCGGCATGGTGCCCCGCTCCAGGAAACTCTTTCCCTTCACGCCCTGCGGGATCGCCCGCGACACGGCACGCAGGCCACGGCGCATCGGGTCGGGCAGCCGCGTCAGCATCGCCAGCGACAGCGGCTCGCGGTAAATCAGGTACCCGCCAAAGAATTCATCTGCCCCTTCGCCGGAGAGCACAACGGTGACTTGCTCAGCTGCGGTCTTGGCCACGTAGTAGAGCGGCACCAGCGAAGGGTCCGCGACCGGGTCGTCGAGGTGCCACACGATGCGCGGCAACGCTTCCATCATGTCGTAGGCGTTGATCTTCGTGGGAATCGTCGTGACGCCAAGGTGACGCGCCGATTCTTGAGCAATATCTATTTCTGAGTACCCGTTGACGTCGAACCCCACGGTGAAGGTGAGGATGTCCGGGTTGAATTCGCGGGCCAACGCGACCACTGAAGTCGAGTCGATGCCGCTGGAGAGGAAGGCTCCGACGGGCACGTCAGAGCGCATGTGCATGCGCACGCTGTCACGCAATACCTCCTTGATCTCATGGAAGATCTTCGTGCTGTCCGGCACCGGGGTGGGGTGAAAGACCGGCCGGAAGTAGCGCCGCAAACTCATCGCGCCGCCGGGTGTCCAAGTTAGACACTCCCCCGCGCCGATCCGCTTGACGTTGCGGTGCAACGTCGACGGCTCCGGAACGTATTGGAAGGTCAGCAGATGCGACAGCTGCACCGGATCCACCTCGGAGTCCGTGAACGGCAGCAACGCCTTCTTCTCGCTCGCGAGGAACAGCCCGTCGGGGGTCTGCAGATAATGCATGGGCTTGATGCCGAAGTGATCCCGCGCCCCGAAAGCCCTCCGCTGCTCTCGGTCCCAGATCACGAAGGCGAACATGCCCCGCAGCCGATCGAGCACCTTCTCGCCCCAGTAGTGATAACCGGCGACGACCACCTCACCGTCGCCGTTGGTGGCGAATTCGGCGCCGTGCTCGCGGATAAGCTCTTCGCGCAGCTCAAGATAGTTGTAAATCTCGCCGTTGAAGGTCAGCAGATAGCGGTCCAAGTAGGGCAACGGTTCCTTCGACAACTCCACGTCGATGATGGAGAGGCGCTTGTGCGCGAAGATCACGTCCTGGTCGACCACTTGAACGCCGGTGTCATCCGGCCCGCGATGATGCAGCAGCTCAAGAGCTTCGGTAATCCGGCTCTGAAAGCCACTTACCTCACTATTACTGCTGAAGAAGGCTAAGATACCGCACACGTTGACATCCTCCCACATTCCGGCCCGGGATAAGCTCGTACATAAAACGGTGGAGGAGACATGGCGGTTGCAGATAAGTCTGGAAAAGATTCGGGAACTGAAGGGACCGAGTCGCACGATCCGGCCTATCCCCCGAAGTTCTTGGAGTTCATGCGCAGCGGATGGCGCGACGTAGAGCTCCCAGTCGCCCTTGCGACAGAAGCCCCGCACTACGCGAAACGGCGATCGGCCGTCTCCGCCGCTTTCCCGGGCGACACCATCGTCATCCCGAGCGGCCACGAGATGGTGCGCGCCAATGACACCAACTTCCCGTTCCGGCCCGGCAGCGATTTCGTGTACCTGACCGGCGAGCACGACCCGGAAAGCGTGCTGGTGCTGCGCCCCAATGGCTCCGGCCACGACGCCATCCTCTACATCCGGCCTCGGTCGCCTCGCGACACCGACGAGTTCTTCAAGGACCGGATGTACGGCGAGCTGTGGATCGGCCGGCGGCACACGCTCCGGGAGAAGGCCACCGAGCTGGGCATCGAGACGGCCCACCTCAATGATCTTCCCCTCGACGACTTCGCCCCGGGCAAGACCCGGGTGCTGCGTGGGCTCGACCCGCGGGTGGACAAGGCGATCCGGCAGACCAACCCTGAACGCGATCACGAGCTCGCCTGGATCATCTCGGAAATGAAGCTCGTCAAGGACGAGTGGGAGATCGCCCAGCTGCAGGACGCGATCGACGCCACCGTCCGCGGCTTCGAGGATGTCGCCCGCGTGCTTCCAGCGGACCGGGCCGTCTCCGAGCGGCTGGTCGAAGGTGTGTTCGGCCTGCGTGCCCGGCACGACGGCAACGGCGTGGGCTACAGCTCCATCGTCGGGGTCGGCCCGCACGCGGCGATCCTGCACTGGATCCGCAACGATGGCGTGACCACCCCGGGTGAGCTGCTCCTGGCCGACATGGGGGTGGAGAATCGCAATCTCTATACCGCCGACGTGACTCGGACATTGCCGATATCCGGCCGGTTCACCCCACTGCAACGCCAGGTCTACGACATCGTCTACGCCTCGCAACAGGCGGGCATGGAGTTCATCAAGCCCGGCGTCAAGTTCTCCGACGTGCACCTCACCTGCATGCGGGTGCTCGCCGAAGGCCTGCACGACCTGGGCATCCTGCCGGTAAGCGTGGACGAGGCGATGGAAAAGGACTCCGGCATCTACCGCCGGTGGACGCTCCACGGCTTCGGGCACATGCTCGGCATCGACGTACATGACTGCGGTAATGCGCGGACGGAGAAGTACCGCGACGGAGAGCTCGCCGAGGGCTATGTGCTCACCAACGAACCCGGGCTCTACTTCCAGCCCGAGGACGAGTTGGTACCTGAGGAGCTACGCGGGATCGGCATCCGGATCGAGGACGACGTGCTCGTCACCTCCACCGGATCCAAGAACCTCTCCGACGGCCTGCCCCGCACCGCCGACGAGGTGGAAACCTGGCTCGCCGCCCAACGCGAAGCCGGCCCCCGCCTCCCCTAGCCCCCCGTTGCGTGATCCACATCCCCATACGTCTCAATCGGCGGTCGATTTTGAGACGTACGGGGATGTGGATCACCAGGGCTAGGAGGTGAACACGGCGACCGTCCGCGCGGGCACCGTGAAAGCCGTGCCGTCATAGGAAGCCGACGCCATAGCGGGGTCGACCGACGGCACGGCCGTCAGCGAGCCAAGCCCGGGCACCTGTTGGGTCGCGGTGCCCCCCGTGGCGTTGAAGACCACCACGACGGTTTGCCCATTTCCGCGAAGCACCATCGTGATGACGCCCGGAGTCTCATTGAGGCCCGATAGCGGGAACGACACTGTCCGTTGCACGTCGGCCGCCGAGGAGAGGCTGAACAGCGGCGAACTCCGCCGAATCCGTAGCAGCTCTTGGAAACGGGCCGCGGTCAGATCGGTGGCAGCACAGGTCGGCTTCACCGAAGCGTTGCCCAGCAACGGCCGCGCATACTCCCACCGAGCCTGGTTGTCCCATGCAGGCGGCAGACCCCGGCCGAAACCGTTGCCCGCGTGGCAATCCCACTGGATCGCGTTGAACCAGTCGCCCGAATCGTAGGAGTTCTTGTCCAGCGACTTGGACCGCAGCCGGTCCGATCCTCCGGTGACGAATCCCGTGCCCTGGCTCAGAACGACGGTCGCGAGCGCGAGCACCTGCATCCGGGCGCGATCGGTGGCGGAGGTGGACGTGGGCAGCTTGTACGCGAGGGCGTCGAAGAGAATCTCGTTGTCGTGCGCGTCTACGTATGTCACTGCCTCCGAAGGCGACTTGGTGTAGCCCGCTGGTGCGCCGTTGTAATCCACCTGAGCGCCGGTGACCCGTCGCCCCGACGAGTCCACAAACTCATATCCGGCAAGGTTTCCCACCAATCCGACCTTGATCAGATCCTGGTGTTTGAGCAACTTGGCCCGCTGTTCGGCGGACGAGCCGTTGACCGGGTCGCCGTTGGGCGAGGTGAACAGGCCCGACGCGAAACCTTGGATCCGCGGGTTTCCGTCGAACGGTCCCCCACCCTTGACCGCGTCACGTAGCCGGTCATTGAAGGTGCCTATCCCGGTACCAGCCATATTCTGTTGTGTCGCTTGGACAAACCTCGCGTTGTCGGCGACCTCGCCGAAGTTCCAGCCTTCGCCGTAGAGCAGGATTGAGCGGCCGTTGGGCAGTCTGTCCAACGCAGACCTCACATTGAGAAGGTTTGCCTTCGGATGATGGCCCATCAGGTCGAAGCGGAAGCCGTCCACACCATAGGCCGCCGCCCAGGTGACCGTGGAATCCACGACAAGCTTGCCCATCATCGCGTGCTCGGTGGCTGTGTTGAGGCAACAGGTCGACGTCTCGATGCTGCCGTCAGCGGCGAGCCGGTGATAGTAACCGGGCACAATCGGGTCCAGCGGCGAAGGCGTCGACGTGTGGTTGTAAACAACATCGAGCACCACCTTGAGACCTATGGCGTGCAAGGCATCCACCATCGCCTTGAACTCGGCGTTGCGGGCAGTGCCATCAGGGTTGACGGCATAGCCACCCTCGGGAGCGGTGTAGTGCAAGGGATCGTAGCCCCAGTTGTAGCCGTCAGTGGCCCGGATCGCTGCTATGCAAGCCTGCTGCTGCTCCGAATCCGGTGGCATGGAGGCCAGATCGCAGGCCGGCTGAGCCTGGTCCGCTCGCCGCTCTGGGATCGTCGCAAAGTCGAAGGTGGGCAACAGGTGTACGTGTGTCACTCCCGCTTCCGCGAGCTTGCGAAGGTGCTTCAATCCGGCGCTGTCCGCGACCGTGAAGGCCGCATAGGTGCCCCGCTTTTCCAAAGGCACAGTCGAATCCGCGATGGAGAAGTCGCGCACGGACAGCTCCTGAATCTGCGGACGCCCTTCAAACCGTGCCACAGAAGAGGTTGGCAGCGGAGCGATGATGCTGTGCGTCGAGTTCGGTGTCAGTGTCGTCGAATACGGGTCTGTAACCGACTTGGTGTGCTGCCACGCCGTTATCCGGTAACGGTATTGCCGCCCGATCCACGACGCCTGCCCGTTGACGCTCCACACTCCGGTTGAATCATCGCGTTTCATGGCCACGATCTGGTCGCCCAACTCGAGCTCAACCTTCTTCGCGGTCGGCGCCCACACCGCCAGCGTCGGCTGCCCACGCTTGAAGGTCACGCCTAGCTGCGCATCGGTTGTCTTGGCGTAGACGTCATCGAGCACACCCGCGATCTGAACGCCGGTGGCCGAGAGCAGCTTGCCTTCGTGGTCGCTTTCGGTGACCACCAGCTGGCCCCGCAACGCACTCTCGGCATCAGTGTTCAACCCATATGACGAGTACCGCCACAAATGCGGGAATCGCACCCGATGCGCCTCAGACAGGCCTCCGTTGGCTTTGAGTGCAACACGTTGGAAGGTGCCGGTGAGTCGGCCGTCCACAATGGACGCACCGCCGTTCGGGAAGATGGCTAGTTCATACACCTTTCCGTCCGGGTTCGGCTTCTCCCAGACGATCGTCGAGCGGTCGATCCATTGCGCGTAAGACTTTGTCAGGTCGATGTCACTGGAGGACGCCTTCACCTCCGGCCGTAGGTAGGGCGCCCGGCCACTGAGCAGCCACGCCTCCCGCCCGAACACCCCGAAGTCGAGCCGCTGATCGTTGGGCAGATCCTTCTCGTCGCCCTTATGCACGATGTAGCTGAGCCCGGCCGCACCGGCCGCCAACGGGACATTCCAGTAAGCGCCATAGGAGTCGACTCCGGTGGGCTGCATGGGATTGGTCCATTCGGTGGGAGTGGCCGCGCCGTCCCACAGGTGCAGTCCCCATCCCGCGTAGTTGTTGTCAGCGCGGCGATAGTGCAGAACCGCGGTGCCCGCAGGCGGTTGCGATACCGGTGGCGCGGGTTCGAGCGCGCCTTCCCCTTGTTTGAGCCAGATCTCGTAGGTCTGACTAGGGTCGATGAATCGGTCGGTGGGCACATCCTTGTTGCCATCGGCGTCGATGACGAGATAGCCAACGTTCGTCGCACCCGGTTTCACCTTGACCCAGGCGAAGGCGCCGTAGGCATCCCGGCCCGCGAAAGGCTGGCCCTGCGGCCATGGCAGGTTCTGTGACGGATCGATGTCGCCCCACGTATACAAGCGCCAATTGGCGTAGTTGCCGTCGGGGCGCTGGTAGTGCACGAGGACGTACTCCCGCTGTGCCGCCTGCGGCGGCGTCGCCACCTCCGTGCCCCGTTTCGTGGCAGCGGTTCTCCCTAGCCGGTCTCGGACCACTGCCTTGTACGTGATCTTCGTCCGCCCGGCGAGCTTGGTCAGATCGTGGTGCACGCGGTAAGGCGCAGTCGTTGCGGTGCCAAGGATCTGCCACGGGCCGTCGCCCACCTGCGCGGCGAACGTCACCGTCGAAGCCGGGTCGCCGGTCACGTTCGCGGTCATCACGGCCTGGGTCGCCGACTTCGCTGCCACGTCCAACGCGATCGTCGGAGCACCCGCGGTCGGGACCGCGCGGTCCGCCTTGAACACCACGCTCGACTGCGGCGGGACGGTCAACGACGAACCGTCGAAAGAGCCTGTGCCGTATAGGGAAGTCCACGCCGCACCCGGCGTCGAGGTGTTCACCGTGACCGTCTTGGCGACCGTCGCGCTGTTGACGGCGACGACGTATTCGGTGCCGCTGACGCGGGAAAAGGCGAAGACGCCGTCCCTGGCGTGCCGTGTCGTCTGGGTGCCGTCGCGCAGAGCCGCATGCTCCTTGCGTAGCCTGCCCAGCTCGGCGATGGCTCGATAGAGCGGATGCGTGGTCTCGAAGTTGTCCTGGGCGTGGGTGCGATCGGTACCGAGCAGGTCGTCATCGAGATAGTCCGTCACCTTGGAGGCGAACATGTCCTGCCGCGCGTCCTTGTCGCCGCCGTTGCCGGTGAAGCCCTGCTCGTCGCCG
>DPJL01000074.1:0-4185 GCA_003543035.1 Micromonosporaceae bacterium
CACAGCAACTTCGGGCTAGAGCTCGAGCTGCGCGCACGCCACCGCTTCCATCTCAGCGAGGTGTCCCAATTCAGCGGCGGTGTTCGCGGCTTCCGAATGACCTGCCAACAACTCCTCAATCGCGACCGTATAGAACGCGATCGAGACATCCAGCCACTGTGCACTCGGCGATCCCTTGGGCCGCCATCTTGTAGCCTTGCGGCCTGCGCATGTCGTCCAACCTGGTGTTCCCAGACAGGTCGGGTAGATGGGAGAACTTCCGCCTCTCCGCCTCATAGAACTCACGAGGATCAGGGATGACCTCACGAGAAGCGTCGGCGTAACGGCGACGCACGTCCATGAGGCGTCTTCGGGTGGCCTCAAAGTCGGGGTCACTCACCATAACGAACCTCCACATCGGAACATGATCGTCGACCGCGGACACCACTCATTCTGTCCAACGGCTCACTGCCATGTCATGAGCGTTAACTCGAATGGCGTACGCTGTCAACGGCAGCCAGAATCCTGGATCTGGCCAACTTTCCGTGATCGACTTGGTTCCCTGTTGGCGCGTGCTCGTCACCGAGGAGCGACTGGAGAGGCGGTCAGCGTCCGATAGATCGGCCGGTGCGGCAGGTGGTCGGCGCGTACGCCCGGCAGATTCGCGTTGAGGTACTGAGCCAGGGTCGCCATGCCCGGTTCTTCGCTGGTCCCGTGGTGCACGCGGATGAACGGATGGCCCTCATCTGCAGCGCGTTGCAACTGCGCCCAGTACCACGTGCCGTCGTCGGTGACGATCGAGAGGTCACAGCCAAGGTCCTGGAATACCGCCGGCGTCGTACAACACCCGGTGCCGACCCCGATCTTGCTGACCACCTGGTTGCCGTCGCCGTGTATCTGGATGGCCGGCTCACCGAGAGTTGCCACGCGCCGCGCGGTTTGGCCGGCCAGACCGTCCACCGTGGTCGGCTCGATGTCGTAGCGGAGCATGAAGTTGTCGTCGGCGACCACGAGTGGATCGTGCGGGCCCTGCTCAACCCACCAGACAGCCGGCTGCTGCGCGAACTGTTCACCAGCTTCGAAGACCACGCTTACTGGCCTACGAATAATCGTCTGGGTTGAACAATTGGGGGTTTGTTAAGGTGTAAGGATTGATTTGTCATGATGATGCTTACGACACGATGTTCATATTATGATGGAAGATATTGTCGGGGTCGTAAGCCTGTTTTACCTTTACCAGGCGTTGGTAAAGGTCGTTGGCGTAGGCAAAGTCAGTGCCAGAGCGAGCGGTGTCGTTGGCGGTGTGGACGTAGCCGCCGCTAGCAAAGTGTTCCAGCGTTCGGGCAAATCGCCGCGCTACGCCCATGCGCAGTTCATCTTCACGAGCGTCGGTCCAGCGGGTGCGGGTAATGACTTCGGCTATGGCTTTACGGTGGCCGTACGATGATTCGTCCGTAGATACCTCGCCAATAGCCCCGCCGTATGCCTGCAAAGCTGTCGAAGGGTACATGCCCTGCTCCTGCTCGCTGACTGTCGGGCGAGCTAATAACGCATCGAGTGTCTCGTCGGTAATTTCGTCGAAATAATAACCTTTCCAATAGCGACGTACGCCATGTACCTGGCCAACAGAGTCGTCGATTGTCTGTAGTTCAAGGTAGCTTAGCTCGCGAACGTCCTGACCGATTGGCCGCAAGTCTCCCAAGAACGTCTTGAAGTAACGATGGCCGTCTGCCGGGTCGCCCACCCAGACAAAGCCGAGGTTGGCCAATTGCTGACCGTGATATTCGGGCGGCAAGAAGTCTTGATTGCCGCCGGTGCCGGTCCAGGCGGTCAGAGTGGCTTCCCGGGGTGCAGACGCCAGTAGGTCGCGCCACCACCGAAACGCCTGCGGCGAATTTTCCAGATCAAAATAGCATTCTACAAGCAGCGCGCGGCTATCAATCTCATGGAGCTGAAAAACAAATTCGGTGACGATGCCGAAGTTGCCGCCGCCACCACGGACACCCCAAAACAAGTCCGGATGCTCGGTTTTGCCGGCTCGTACAACAGTCCCGTCGGCCAAGACAACTTCGCATGACAACAGATTGTCGCAAGCCAGCCCAAACTGCCTAGCCAACCACCCCATGCCTCCGGCCAGGGTCAAGCCACCAACGCCCGTGTGCGAAACATTGCCCGCAGTCGTTGCCAGCCCATGCGCTTGTGCGGCCCGGTCGAGTGCGCCCAGAAGGGCACCGCCTGGCACCCGGGCAATCTTGGCCGTGGGATCAACGGTCACTTTATTCATCGGCGAGAGATCCATCATCAGCCCACCATTGACTACCGAGTGGCCGACAATACTGTGGCCACCGCAGCGGACGCTCATATCGAGATCATTTTCTGTGGCGAATTTTAGCGAAGCAACGACGTCGTCTGTATTATCACAGCGGACAATGAGCGCGGGACGGCGATCAATCATGGCATTCCAGATAGTGCGGGCGGCATCGTAGTGGGGATCACCAGGTTCTAAGACGGTTCCGGTGAGGGCTCTTTTAAGGGCTGCTACATCGCGCAAAGTGACCCACCTTTAACTAAGTGGTTAACTGTCCTCCACTTACCTTGTCGTCAATTTTTTGCAAAGAGAGCGAGCTTGTCGTCGCGGCCCCGCAGCGCGCCCGCAGCGCTGTCGCGGTTGCGTTCCATCATCCCGTTCGTCCACCCCAGACCGTCGGCATCCCGAGGTGCGGGACTGTACACCGTGGCCACCCGGGGTTACCAGTGCGGGAAAGCGAGCCGCGAACGCCAGCGCGTGTGGCCCTCCGCCGGACACTCCGAACACCGGCAAGCGATCGATGCCCATCGCGACGGCGATCACCTGCTCCATGCCGGCCAGTTCGCCCGCGGCGCAACGCCTCAGCAGCCGAGGGTGTCCGCGAGGTCGGTGAAGGTGGTGGCGGTGAGGTCGTAGACGCCTCGGTTCCTTGCGCCGGGACGATACCTAACACTACTATGCATCGTACATCTAGGGTATGGGCGATGGAGGTCTCGTGAAAGTCACCAAGGATCTCGTGGCCGCCTCGGCGACACCGATGGTGCTGGGCATCCTGGCCGAGGCAGACAGCTACGGCTACGCCATCCTCAGACGGATCACCGACTTATCAGGTGGAGAGCTGGACTGGACCGAGGGACTGCTCTACCCGTTGCTGCACCGGCTTGAGCGCCTCGGATATGTGGAGTCCAGCTGGCAGTCGGTCGCTGGGGAGCGGCGGCGCAAGTACTACCGCATCACCAACAGTGGCCTGGCTGAGCTTGCCGAGCAACGCCGCCAGTGGGACACGGTCGTGGACGCGCTCAAGGAGATCTGGCTCGGCCCCAGCGATTCCAGGCCGTTGATCGCGATCCCGCTGGGGGGCCACGCATGACAGACGGTCAGGACGAACTGAAGGCCCAGTTCGCTCAGTGGCGTCACTATGTGCAGCGTCGCCGAGAGCTACGGCAGTCCGACGCCGAAGAGCTTGAAGACCATCTCCGGGGTTCCGTCGATGAGCTCGTCGCCGTTGGCCTCCGCGCCGACGAGGCGTTCCTGGTCGCGGTCAAACGCATGGGTAGCCTGGACGACTTGTCTCGCGAGTTCGCCCGGGAGCATTCGGAACGGCTGTGGAAGCAATTGGTGCTGACCGGCGAGACCGACAGCCCGGTAGCGGACACTCGGTCGCGGCGTGACCTGCTCACGATGGCCATCTGCGCGACGGGCGCGGCAGCGTCTATTAAGGTGCCGGAACTGTTCGGCATGAGCTTCGAAGAGGATGGCGCGTTCTATAGGCCCAACGTCGGCCTGTTCGCGCTGCCCTGGCTGGCGGCCTTCCTGGCCTGGCGCCGTCATGCCACGAAAGCGCTGATCGGTGTACTGCTGGCGTTGTTCGCGCTCGGCGCCGTGGCGGCCAACGCCTATCCGCTCACGGACGACTCCCAATCGGTGGTCCTGACCAGCATCCATCTCCCCATCGCCCTGTGGTTCGTGGTCGGTCTGGCCTATGTGGCCGACGATTTGCGCTCGCCACGCCGACGCATGGACTTCATCCGCTTCACCGGCGAATGGTTTGTCTACTACGTCCTCATCGCCCTCGGTGGCGGTGTGCTGATCGCCTTCATGTTCGGGACCTTCGAGGCCATTGGGATCACCCCGGAAGACTTCATAACGCAGTGGCTTCTTCCCTGCGGCGCCGCGGC
>DPJL01000074.1:4544-5904 GCA_003543035.1 Micromonosporaceae bacterium
GCGGTGGTGGTGGCCGGGTGGCTCGTCGAGGCCAAGCAGAGTGTCGTCGAGAACATCGCCCCGGTACTCACGCGACTGTTCACTCCGCTGTTCACCGCGGCACTGCTAGCCTTCCTCGTTGCCCTCGGTTTAACCAGCGCCGGCATCGACGTCGAGCGGAAAGCGCTGATCCTGTTCGACCTGCTGCTGGTCGTGGTGCTGGGGTTGCTGCTCTACTCGATCTCAGCCCGCGATCCGCTGGCCCCGCCCGGCTTGTTCGACAAGCTACAGCTCGCCCTCGTGGTCAGCGCACTGGTCATCGATATGTTGGTGCTGCTGGAAATCACCGGACGCATCACCGAGTACGGCACCACACCCAACAAGGCAGCGGCACTCGGAGAGAACGCCATCCTGCTGGCCAATCTCGCCTGGTCGGCTTGGCTGGTGCTGGGTCTTGTCCGCCGACACACACCGTTCGCAGCGCTCGAGCGCTGGCAGACCGCCTACCTCCCGGTATACGCCGCATGGGCCTGGATCGTGGTCCTGATCTTTCCCCCGTTGTTCAACTACCTCTGACCGATCGGGTCTCCACCGATGACGCCAATGTCCACAGCCTGAACAATCGGAGTTACCCCAGTGGCTACGCTAACCCTCGGTGTTGTGGCTTTCTTTGGCACGTATCTGTGGTGGACTACACAGCCTCGATGGATCCTGATTGTCGGGTTCGCGACAATCAGGATGCTCGGAGCAGCAGTTACCGTGCTCTTGCACACGTCATTCAATCGCGCGTCGGACACATGAGCGCCAGTTACGAGGGTATTGAGAACCGCGCGGTGGCTTACCGGCGGGTTGGGCCGGCCGGGTGGTCGGACTGGGGTGGCTCATCCCTGGCTATGCCCCGTACTGCCCAGGCCCTTGCGATGAGTGGGATCGACCCGTCCGGGTTGGACGGTAGGCGGGCACGCAGCAGGTCGCGTAGAGCGCGACGGTGCTCTTCGGTCAGGGACATGGCATAGCCGGGTGCCGGACCTTGGCCGCCGAGGAATGGCCTCCAGTAGTCGTCGAAGTCGGCGAACACGGTTGGTACCTCGAGTGCCTGGGTCGTCACCTTGTCCAGACCGGCATCCGCCCACAGTCGGCTGAGGGGCTGCGGCCGGCACAGCGGAAAGCGGCGACCCTCGTCCAGCTCGGCCGCGGCAGGGTCGAGGGCGGTAGCGGCCTCCCAGAAGTACCGCATCATGGCCATGCCCTCGGCATAGTCCCAGACATAGGCAGCGGCTACGCCGCCCGATGCGGCGACCCGGGCGATCTCGGCCGCGGCGCGGCGCGGGTCGGGTACGAAGTTGAGCGCCAATCCGCTGACCACGGCGTCGAAACTGCG
>DPJL01000240.1:0-35058 GCA_003543035.1 Micromonosporaceae bacterium
ACCCGGCCAGGCCCGCTCACCTTGGTCAGTGACCAGTTCACGCCGGCCGAGACGGATTCGGTGTTCCAGCCGAGCCAGATGATGCCGCTCTGTTGCGTCTGCGGAATCTGCCAGACCCTGCTCCCCGGTGTGCCGAGGAAGTCGAAGCCCGACGCCGGAACGGTTGCCACGGCTTGCGGCTTCACATGAAGCACCACATCCGAAGGGTGAAACCAAGTGGAACCTTCCTTGACGCCCGACTCCAACCGTCCATTCACGACTCTCACCGCGTAGTCCACATGCTCGTGGTCCAGAATCCGGCGGCTGGTCTGGACACAGGCCGCTGTGCTGGTGGCTGGTGCGGGCGCCGATGTCGAAGCGCTCGCACTTGGGCTTGAGCTCGGTGACGTCGAAGCGGACGGGCTCGGGCTTACCGGGTTCGTGATCGTCACCGGAACCGCCGCCGATACCGAAGGACCGAAGTCGTTGTCATACAACGGAATGAAGTGGGCAGTAAGCGAATGCCGGCCCACGCCCAGCGCCGGGGACAGCTTGGCTGTACCGCCGGTCATCGCGGCCGAACCCAACACCGCGGCACCGTCGCGAAACTCGATCCAGCCCTTGGCTTGTGAGGGCGACACGGATGCGGTGAGCTCGTTGTTCGCCCAGGTCAGGCTGGTCGTGGTGGGAGTCGCGACAATGTCGTTCGCGGTACTGCCGCCGACATACCAGGTGTAGGTGACGGGAGCCGACTCAAGACCTGCGGCACTCGCTTTGAACGTCAGCTCGTAGCGCCCGAGCGCGCTGAACACCCAGTTGGCGTGGGCATGGCTGGCCACTGGCTGGTGCAGCGTCTTGAACGCCGCATCCGACGAGCTGAAGATGCGGACCGGCTCGCCAAAGCTGCCGTCCTGGAACACTTCCACGCGCCCCGGGCCTTTGACGCCGGTCAGGGTCAGGTCAACGGTGTCCCCGGCCAGCACGCCGTTGGGAATGCTTTCGGTGTCCCAGCCGGCGAACAGTAGCGACTCGGCTTGTGTCTGCGGGGCCAGCCAGATCGGGTCGCCCGCAGGGCCGAGAAAGGCAAACATCGGGTCGTCCGGCACTTGCACTGCTGATTCAGGAACGTCCTTCAGTTGGAAGATCACTTCGGTGGCTTCGGCGTACGTATAAGGCTGGTTTCCGATCCGGGTCCGCAGTCTCAGCTCTCCCCCGGCGTACTGCACGTCGATCGCGTCCGTGTGCACGTCGTTGAGCACAGTTCGCTTGCCGCTCAACGGTTCTGCGGCTACCGCAGGCAACGCCACCAGCGGTGCGGCGAGCACAGCGACAGCACCAATGAATCTCCACCTCATGGTTCGTTACGATAACGGTTATCATTTACGATAACAACCCGGGGCGGCGCTTGTGGCACCGCCCCGGGCCCTGGAGGGGGCTCAACGCAGGCTGTAGGCCCGGATGATGGTTTGTTGGACGGTGTCGCCGGTCACGGTGGTGGCCTTGGCGCGCAGGGAGATGAAGCCGCTGCCGGGGTGCTGCACTATGGCGCCCCAGTCGTCACCGGCTCGGCCGACTATCGCGGTCCGCCAGGTCTGGCCGTCGTCGCTCGAATACTCGAGCGTGACGGCGCTAATCGCGGCCGCTGTTGAGTTGGCCTGCAAACCTACCTTCAGCTGCAACGGGAAACCGGTCGACGCGGGCGCTCGATTGCGATCGTCGAGATTCCCGCTGATTTTCACGGTCGGCAGTGGAAGGTACTGGCCGCTTTGCGAACCCGAGGTGGTGAAGGTCCATTCCGTGTCCACCGAGGGCGCCAGGGAGCTCCAGCGCACGTTCCGTCTTGCCTGCACGGCAAGGGTATAACTGGCCGGATCCGGGGACAGATTAAAGAATCCAAGACCCGGCAGCGGGTACCTGCCAACGACGGCACCGTCTTTGGAAAGAGTGGTGCTCCCGGTGGCATAGCTCAGATCGAAGAATGTCATACCATGATGCCCGGCCTCGCTCGGTGCGAACAGGGGCACGATCGCTTGCAGGCTGTCGCCGTAGCGGGCGATCCCGGTCCCCCAGTTGTGAGTGGAAAGATCGGGGCCAAGGACGGCGTTGTTCCATTCCTGGTAACGGTTTTCGCCCTTGCTGAATCTCTCCTCTCCGGTCACGACGGCTCCTTCGGGACGGGTGATCTGAGGCTGATCGAGCGGCCGTTGCTCGAGGATGCCCATCCACATCGGGCCGGCGCTGAAGTACTCCACTCGCCTACCAGGCAACGGAATGTCGATGAACAGGCCCGCCGCGGCCGTTTGCCCCGGCAGGTAGTAGGCCAGCACCGCCCGCGCACCAAGTGCGTCGACCCCTTGCGACCGGTAGCGGTTGTAGACCGTTCCTAGTTCAGAGTTGCGAGCTCGGAACGCGAGGTCGTCAGGAATTCGCCCAGCGGAAGGGAACGCTAGGTAATAGGTGTAGGCCAGAGCCGCCCCGGGCGGCGAGATGGTGATGGTGTTGAGCCCGAAGGCGAATTCAGCCGGATCCGATTGGACTGGCACCGCATAGAGTTCGTTGGCCGGCGGGACGCCGAAGCCGACCATGAAAGGTGAGTCGCCCCAAGGTGCGTGCGTCACGAATTGCAGCTCGACGGCCGTGAAGTGGGCGATCGCATTCGGCGCGTCCACCTTCACCGAAGCTCGCTTCCCCTTTCTCGCATCAAAGGTCAGCACGATGCCTGGCCGGTCAACGACTACCTTGGGCGCCGTTGCAACGGTGATCTGAGCGGTGTTCGGATCGGGTGTTCCCTTGGCCGTGAAGATGTCGCCGACCACCGCATAGGGTCCCTTGGCCAACCGGACCGTGGCCGTCCCGTTGCGGACCTCCGCTCGCGGCGGGGAAGGTAGCTCGCTGTCGAGCTCGTTGAAGTCCACATGTTGCGGAAGCTCGTCGGTCGCGGGAGCACCCTGCCGATCGATGAGATTGACC
This sequence comes from Micromonosporaceae bacterium, assembly GCA_003543035.1. GTDB lineage: Bacteria > Actinomycetota > Actinomycetes > Mycobacteriales > Micromonosporaceae > Rhizocola. The sequence continues at coordinate 2,950 of DPJL01000240.1, forward strand.
GTCACGTCATACGACTCGGCTTCGGTCGTGAAGCTGAACACCGTCTGCACTCTGGCCGTGGCAGCCTTGGCGTCGATGCGTACCGAATAGGTTCCCGCCCCAGCACCTATGAGCGCGCTGGGATGCAAGGTGACACCCAACTCCGCGGAGCCGTGCGCTGGGACCGTAACCTGTTGCTTGTCAAGGGTTATCGAGCCGTCCGGCCCCGGGCCCTCGTTGCGCGGGTCGGTCACAGTCAGCTCCGGGGTGAGCGTGACCGCGGCCTCGCCGTCATTGCGATAGGCCACCTTCCTCGTCACCGGCGTTGGTTGGTAGGGCCAGGATAGGTAGCCGAGGCTCGAAGCAGCCGGTTGGGCGTAGAGGTGCTGGGTGACGGCACGGCCGATGTCGGCCCGGCCCGCACCTTGCGAGAACAACCAGAGCTGCAACGGTTTCGCGTTGCTCATGAGTGCGTCTTTGAGCTGTGCTGGTGTCCAATCCGGATGCTGCTGGGCAAGGATCGCCGCCGCACCAGCGACATGAGGCGTCGCCATCGATGTCCCGCTGGCGCGCGTATACAGGGCGTCCACCGGCTCGCCCATCGAGGTGCCCGCCGCGCGTGCCGCGACGATGCCTTCGCCGGGCGCGAGGATCTCCGGCTTGACGGCGAAGTCCCCGATTCTCGGGCCCCGGTTGGAAAACCAGCTGTGCTCATCGCTGCGGTTCACGCTGCCGACCGCGAGCGCGGCATCGGCGGCGGCTGGCGAGCTGACCCAGGAGGAGTATCCGTGGTTCCCCACCGCGGCAACGAAAAGCGTGCCCGATCGAGTCAGCGTATTCACGGCCAGCGCCAATGGGTCGGTGCCGTCGGTGGGATAGTCGGAACCCAGGCTCAGGTTGACCACCTTCGCCTGCCGGTCCACCGCCCATTCCATCCCGGCGATGACGGCCGAATCCTCACACCATTGCAATCCGCAGACGCGGCCGGCGAGCAGCTTGGCATCGGGCGCCACGCCCTTGTACTTGCCTGCGCTGCCTGATCCGGACCCGGCGATGATGCTCGACACGTGCGTGCCATGCCCATGCTCGTCCTTTGGACCAGCCGCGCTGCCGGTGAAGTCCTTCGCCTCCGCCACCTGCGAGAGGTCCGGATGGCTTGCGTCATAACCGGTGTCGAGAACGGCGACAGTCACGCCACGCCCGGTGAAGCCCGCCTGCCACGCTTGCGGGACTCCAATTTGTATATTGCTTTCGTCGTCGGCCGGCTTGGATCGGCCGTCGAGCCAGATCTTGGTGTACCCGCTCGCTGACGCCCAAAACGTTGCGGCACTTCGCTTGCTCTCGCGAATCGCCACCGCGTTGATGCTTGGCAGAGCCCTCACCGTGGTCGCGCCGGAAACGGCAGCGCGGGTGTTGCCTTGAGCGATAAGCGGAATGTCCGCCCCGGAACGGTCGTCGTAGCCTTGCCGGATGAGGCCGAGCACCTCGAACAGGCGTGGGTCGAGCCTGCCCGCGGACAGTGGCCGCAGGGCGTCGCTCGGGATGATGTCGATCCGGTCCTTGCCGACGCGCTTGAGGAATCCCACGTGCTCTCGACCGGCACCAGGCGCATAGGTCACCCGATGCTTGCCGTTGGCAAGGCTGGTCACCATCACGCGGTCCCCGGTGATGAGGGTGACGGAATGGGTCTGCCCATCCCAGTCCCGGTCGGCGGTTGGGCCGGCGCCCCCGGCCGGGTGCGGACCGGTGAGGCCGGATAGGACGATGACCAAAGCCATTCCGGCCGCCGTGCGTGTGTTCCAGCGCATCGACACTCCTTAACGTCGGGATGCTTCGATTGGTCGCGTGAGCACGAGCCGGGGATCTCGTGCTCACGCCGATCTTGCGGGACCGGATCAGAAGCTGTAGCACATGGCCGAGTCGAAGAACTTCCTGCAGTCGACGACCTTCTGAGCGGTCGCGGTCTGGCCCTTGTTGTCGGTGACAGTGAGGGTGACCGTGTACTTGGCGGTCGCGGACGGATACGTGTGCGTGACCTTCACGCCGGTGGCGCCAGTGCCGTCACCGAAGGTCCAGCGGTAGGTGAGCGGCAGGTTCTCCGGGTCACTCGATCCGGCCGCGTCGAAGGTGCACGTCGGCTGGGAGATGCAGTTGTTGCCGTTGATACTGGCCGACGGCGGAACGTTGCCGGCCTTGAACTGCTGCCGGGTCTTGTGTTTCTTGCCGCTGTTGTCGGTCACGGTCAGGCTCACCGAGTAGTAACCCGACCGCGCGTAGGTGTGGGTGACGGTCCGGCCGGAGCCGGTGGTTCCGTCGCCGAAGTCCCACCCGTAAGAGGCGATCGTGCCGTCCGGGTCGGTTGAGGTGCCACCGTCGAAGGTGCATACCGGGTTGTCGTTGGAGCAGGAGGCCGTGATCCTGGCCGTCGGCGCACCGGGATCCGCCGGGGCGGGTGGGAAGATGTCGCGATTGGACAGATCCAGCAACGGCTCCTTGGCGTTGTCGCCGGAGGTGTCGGTCCAGTTGAAGTTGCCTTGGGCGACCAGGGTGTCCCGGATGGCGAGCACTCCGGCACGGTTGGTTGGCTTGTGGCCGTTGGTGGTGAGCCATGCCGCGGCACCCGCGACATGAGGCGCGGCCTGCGAAGTGCCGCTGAAGTTGGAGTATCCGCCGTTCTTGTAAGCGGACTTGATGCAGTCACCGGGTGCGGCGAGGTCGACACCGGCGCCGAAGTTACTGAAATTCGACAGGGTGTCGTCACGGTTCTGGTTGTTGGCATTGCACCAGCCGAAGCCGCCGCCGGTGCCGCCGGGCCGACCGTCGCTGTCGGACAACGACGACACCGTGATCGCGTCGGCTACGTTCGCCGGAGTCTGGTTGCGCACATCCTGTTTGCTGTTCCCGGCCGACACGGCGAAGATGACTCCCCGGCCGATCGCACCGTTGATCGCATCCTTCACCGATTGCACGTCACCGTTGAAGCCGAGGCTCATGTTCGCGACCTCGATCTCATCGGCATGCGCGGCCACCCAGTCGATCCCGGCCACAATCCCTGACTCGTTGCCGCTTCCGCTGGCGTTAAGCACCTTCACCGACCACAGCCGCACTCCCGGTGCCACACCGACGAAACCGATGCCGTTGTCGAGCGATCCGACGATGCCGGCCACATTGCTGCCGTGCCCATTGTCGTCGTCGCCGGTGTTCTCCGCACAGGTGGAAGTGTTGAGGCAGTTGACAGTCTTGACGACATTGAGGTCTGGGTGGTCGAAGTCGATCCCGGTGTCGAGGATCGCCACGTCGGCGTCGACCCGCTCGTCATTGCCGTCGCCCACCTTCAGGCCGGGGTTGGCGTCGGCGAAGATTCGCCTTACCCCGTTGGCGGTTTCCTGCGCGGTGATGTGGGCAACCTGATCGGCCTCGACATAGGCCACTCGCGGATCAGAACGCAGTTTGCGCACCGCCGCAGGCGACAACTCGGCGGAGAATCCTCGCAATGCCGTGGAGTAGACGTGGCCCACCTTGGCATCGTGATCACCCGCAAACTGCTGGGCAAAGGTGTTCGCGGCACCTGCCGATGCGCGCAGCACGACGATGTAGCTCGCCGCTTGTCCATCGTCGCCCGGCGCTGGTGCGGCTGCGGCAGCACCGGACGTGGCTCCCACAAGCAGGGCGGCGATCGCCGCTCCTATCAGGGACCTTTTCATAGTGGCTCCTTATCTCAGCGTGATCCCGACCGACGTTCGCCCTCGGTGCGGCCCGAGACAAGAGATAGACGGTCATTGGAGGTAACGTATGGCTCCGCGACCGCGAATGCACTGGCGGGTTCCCGTTGTGGTCGGCATCCCGCCATGAAAAAGCCGGTGCCCCGGCTACGAATCGGTCGTAGCCGGGGCACCGGGATGAGGCGTTGACCTACTGGTCAGCCGTGGGCGCGAGCCTTGCGCGGAAGTAGGAATCCGAGCACGAAAGCCAGCACGATCAGGCCAAGGGTGATCAGAGCGATCGTGGATGCGGCGGTGGTGACCGAATGCGTCTGCCTTATTGACTTCCTCCCAACGGCTAAAGCCGGGGGACTCCCAAGGCCAGGTTGTCGGGTGACTTCCTGGTTTTGGGTGGTTGGCGTTTCACAGACCGACCAATGTCGAGGTCTCCGCGCCCTGTCACCGCAAGCCCCGCGGCGAGAATGTTCTTGGCCGCGTTCACGTCGGCGTGGTACTGATATCGGCAGGCGACGCATCGGAAAACCGCTTGGCTCTTGCGGGAATCCGAGGCGACATGCCTGCAGGCAGAGCAGGTTTGCGACGTGTACGCGGGGTTGACTTTGACAATGGTCGCGCCATGATAGCGGGCCGTATGTTCCAGCCGGGACAGCAGCAGGCCCCAGCCCTTTGCCAGGATGGCCTTGTTAAGACCCGCTTTCTGTCTGACATTACGCCCGGGCGCTTCGCTGGTTCCCTTAGCGCTGCGGGTCATGTTCGCGATCTTCAGGTCTTCCACCGCGATGAGCCCATGCTCACGGGTGAACCGGTTGGCTGTCTGGGCGGCGAAGTCGGCACGGCGTGCGCGCAGGGTCGCATTCAGCACAGCCAGTTTGCGGCGGGTGTCCTTGCGCCGGTTGGACGCACGAGTCCGGCCGATAACCCGCTGGGAGCGGGAAAGCCGCTGCTGTAAGCGTTTCAGCCGTTTGAGCTCGCCGAGCGTGACAAACTCGCGGTCCAGCAGACCACCGTCGGATGTGGCCACCGCGACCACCACACCGCGATCGAGGCCGACCGCAGGTTTACCGTTCGGCTCGGCCGCGTTCACACCGTCTTCGACACAAAACGAGACATGCCAATGCGGGCCGTCGCGTGACACCGTCACGTTACGCGCGGTCCCGCCCAGCGGCCTAGACCAGCGGAACCGGACCCAGCCGAACTTCGGCAACCTGACCTTGCCCCAGCGGCGGGAACTCCGCACCACGCTGATGTGGTTCGGGTCAGGGAACCGAAACGACGGCGTATTCCTAACCTTCGACCGCCACCGGACTTTGAACGTGCCGTGCTCACGGCAGGCCCGGTCCAGATCCCGCAAGGTCTGCTGCAAGGTGTGTGACGGGGCTTCTGCCAGCCAACCGAAGTCGCGTTTAGCCTCAGCCAGCTGACCGGCCTGCTCTACATAATTGATGTATGCGCCTCGACGCCGGTATTCGCGGCGCTGCTCCAAGGCGATGTTCCACACCGCCCGGCAGATCCCGGCCACCCTATCGGCGTAGGCTTCCTGCTCGTCGGTGAACTCCAGCCGGTATCGGCGACCCGTCAACATGAGCTCACCGTTGTTTCTGCTGTTCGACGTAGCGGCGCACGACCTGCAGCGGGGCACCACCAACAGGGGCAACAAAATACGAGTTGGTCCACAACGTCGGAAGCCTTGACCTCAGCCAGGGAAACTCGGCTCGCAACAGCCGAGACGACCGGCCTTTGATCGCTTTCACCAGGCGGTGAAACACCATACTGAGGATCGACCTCGACCAGCAGGTGCACACGGTCGGGCATGGTCTCCAACTCGACCAGCCACGCCCCATGTTCGGCCACCACCTCACTCACGATCTCCATCCGCCCGCCGATGACCTTCCGCCGGTATTTCGGGCGCCACCCACGTGGAACGCCCACTGGAACACGATGTTCGCGTTCGATCGAAGGGTGCCGGCCACATTGGACACTATACGGAACGGTGTCATCTAACATCCGTGCGGAGTTGACGCGCGGAGCGGCTATGACTGGGGCACTGGTTTCCACCGTTGCGGTCATCGTGTTCATGCTTATGAGCCTGCCAGGCCATTAGGAACGGTTCGTTCCTAATGATCTGGCAAACTGAAAATATGTTGGAGACCTCGGCACGACTGCTACGGCTGCTGTCCCTATTGCAGACACCACGTGAGTGGACGGGCACCGAGCTGGCAGACCGGCTCGAAGTGACCACCCGCACCGTGCGCAACGACGTGGAAAGGTTGCGCCAGTTGGGTTATCCGGTCCACGCGACCCGTGGCGCGGTCGGCGGCTACCGCCTCGGTGCGGGCGCTTCACTGCCGCCGTTGCTACTCGACGATGAGGAAGCCGTGGCTGTCGCGGTCGGCCTGCGCGGCGCGGCCGGCGGCTCGATAGCCGGGATCGAGGAGATCTCGCTGCGGGCTCTGGCGAAATTGGAGCAGGTGTTGCCGACGCGGTTGCGCCGCCGGGTGAACGCGCTTCAGACCTATACCGCTTCGGTGCTCCCCTATCGCCAAGGGCCACAGGTTGATGCGAACGTGCTCACCGCTTTGACGGCCGCTTGCCGGGACCACGAACGGATACGCTTCGATTACCGGGATCATGCTGGAGCGACGAGCCTGCGCAATGTGGAGCCCTATCGGCTCGTCAACTGGGGCCGCCGTTGGTACTTAATGGCCTACGACGTCGACCGCCAGGATTGGCGCATCTTCCGGGTCGACAGGGTGGAGCCGAGAACCCCGACCGGGCCGCGTTTTGCGCCACGGCAACCGCCCGAGGCGGATGCGGCGGCCTATGTGGCTCGCCGGGTGTCCTCCGTGCCCTGGCGCTATCTAACCGAGGTCACCGTACAAGCGTCAGCGGAAACCGTGGCCGAGCGCGTTCCCCGGCAAGCCGGTGCCATCGAGGCGGTCGATGAAAACACGTGCATTCTCAAGACCGGAGGCAACTCCGTCGAGGAACTCGCCGTGTACCTCGGCATGATCGGCCACGATTTCACCGTGAACGGGCCGCCCGAGTTGATCGAACATCTCGAGACGCTCTCCCGCCGATACGGCCGGGCGATACCATGAACACATAAATCGATCTTGATAGGTGGTGGGGGATGTCTATCAGGTATCAACGCCTTGCGGCCGTAGCCGCATTCGCACTCGCTTTAGGGATGACGGTCGGCGCGACCGGCGCAAGCGCGCAACAGGGCGAAAAGATCGCACTGCTACTGCCGGAGTCGCAAACCACGCGCTATGAACAACATGACCGGCCGCTGTTTGAGGCCAAGGTCAAGGCGCTCTGCCCGACCTGCGAGATCATCTACAGCAACGCGCAGCAGGACCAGAGCCGGCAACAGCAACAGGCCGAAGCCGCACTCAACAACGGGGCCAAGGTGATGGTGCTCGACCCGGTCGACGGCAAGGCAGCGTCGACGATCGTGCGGCTGGCGCAGTCCAAGCAGGTACCGGTGGTCAGCTATGACCGGCTGATCCTCGACGCCAATGTGGACTACTACGTCTCGTTCGACAACGAGAAAGTTGGCCAGCTGCAAGGAACCTCGCTCGTGGGCAAACTCAAGGCGGATGGCAAGACGTCCGGAAAGATCGTGATGATCAACGGTTCGCCGACGGACAACAATGCCAAGCTCTTCAACGCGGGCGCGCACAGCGTCCTTGACACATCCGGTTTTGAGATCGTGCCGAAGCCGGATTTCTTCACGCCGGAATGGAAGCCGGAGAATGCTCAGCGGTTCATGGAGGGGCAGATCGCCCAGCTGGGCAAGGACGGTTTCGTTGGGGTGTACGCGGCCAATGACGGCACCGCCGGTGGCGCCATCGCCGCCATGCGGGCTGCCGGAATCACGCCCGTCCCGCCGACGACAGGTCAGGACGCCGAGCTTGCCGCGATCCAGCGGATCGTCGGTGGCGACCAGTACATGACGGTCTACAAGGCCTTTAAGCCGGAGGCGGAGAAGGCCGCAGAGCTTGCGGTCGCCCTCGCCACCGGTCAGAAGCCCGCCACAGACAAGACTGTCAACAATGGGGCCAAGGACGTGCCCTCCTTCCTGTTGGAGCCGCAGGCGGTGACCACGGAAAACGTGAAGGAGACCGTAGTGGCCGACAACCTCTACACGGTGGACCAGATCTGCACGTCGGCGTATGCCGCTGCATGTCAGGCTGCGGGTCTGCAGTGACCGAGAGCCTGGACCGCGCCGAGGCGGAGCCGATCCTGTCACTGCGCGGGATCAGCAAACACTTCGGCGCGGTGCAGGCACTGTCCGATGTGGACATCGACCTCCAGCTGGGAGAGGTCGTCGCCCTCGTCGGCGACAACGGTGCCGGTAAGTCCACTCTGGTCAAAGTGATCTGCGGAGTGGGACCTCCCGATGAGGGAAGCATCTACTTCGAGGGCAAGCCCGTCCACGTCGACACGCCCCATGCCGCACAGGCACTCGGGATAGCCACGGTCTTCCAGGATCTGGCGCTCTGCGACAACCTCGACGTGGTGGGAAATCTTTTCCTGGGCCGCGAAGTCCTGCGATTGGGCGCGCTCGACGAGGTGGAGATGGAACGCCGCAGCGGAAAGCTGCTCAAGGAACTGTCGGCGACCATCCCAAGCCTTCGCAGTGTGGTGGCCTCACTTTCAGGCGGGCAGCGACAGACCGTGGCCATCTCCCGTTCGCTGTTGGGCGAGCCGAAGGTGGTTCTGCTGGACGAGCCGACGGCCGCGTTGGGTGTGGCCCAGACCGAACAGGTGCTCAATCTGATCAGGCGGCTGCGCGATCGTGGTCTAGCCGTGATGGTCATCAGCCACAACATGGTCGACGTGCGAGCGGTAGCCGATCGGGTCGTCATCCTGCGGCTGGGCCGGGTCAATAGCGTGTTCCGGATGTCCGAGGTGACCAACGAACAGATCATCGCCTCGATCACCGGTGCGGCGATGAACGGTGGTGGCCGATGAAAAGCCTTAGGCTTGGCGAGGTTCTGGCCTCGGCACCGGTCTTCATCGGGCTGATCGTGATCACCGTGGTCTTCCAGAGCCTGAACTCGAGCTTCCTCAATCCGTTCAACCTCGTCAATCTGTGCCTGCAGATTGCCGGATTGGGCATCCTGGCCACCGGGGTCACGCTCGTGCTCATGCTGGGCGAGATCGACCTCTCAATCGGCTCTGTAAGTGGTGTCGCGGCCGCTGTCCTTCTGGTGCAACATGTCCGGCACAGTCGCGCGGCGTGGATCGCCGTTCTTATCGCCATCGTCATCGGCGCATTGATCGGGCTCGTGCAGGGCAGCATCTTCGCCAAGGTCGGGGTGCCGTCTTTCGTTGTCACGCTGGCCGGATTGCTTGCCTGGCAAGGTGTTCAACTCCGGGTGCTGGGCCAGGAGGGCACGATCAACCTGCCCCCCAATGGGGTGCTGGTCGACGTCGCTCAATTCCGCTTCCTGCCGCACAATGTGGCCATCGCACTGGCGGTGCTGATTCCCGCCGTCCTATTCGGACTGCAGCTGCTGAACCATCGCCGCCGCAGGGCCGCGGAGCTAGAGGTGAGGCCACTTTGGCAACCGCTGGTCGTTGCCCTTCTATTGGCCATACTGCTTCAAATCATCGTGGCCAAGCTGTACCAGGACCGTGGGATTCCGTGGACCTTCGTCTTCATGGTGGCAGTCGTGGCCGTCGTCGACTGGATGCTGCGGCACACCAAGTACGGCCGCGAAATCTTTGCCGTGGGCGGGAACATCGAAGCCGCCCGCCGCTCGGGCATCAACGTCAACTGGATTCGCATCTCGGTGTTCACGTTATGCAGCATGCTGGCCGCGACCGGCGGCGTGATCGCCGCGATGCGGCTCGGCTTCGCCAACCAGCAGTCCGGTGGCGGTGAGACTCTCATCAACGCCATCGCCGCGGCGGTTATCGGCGGCACCAGCCTCTTTGGCGGCCGTACGCGTCGCTACGCTCCTCTGCTCGGGGCGCTTGTGATTGGTACTATCGCCAACGGTTTGGAGCTCTTAAGCCTTTCCTCCGATGTGCGATTGATCGTCACCGGCACGGTGCTGCTACTGGCCGTCGTCATCGATGCCATCGTCCAGCGGAGCCGCTCTATTCACGGTCGTTAGCGCGGATCTCGACGCAGCAGGCACCCGGGCGGGGTACCAGATGGGAAGTCAACGCCCCAGCATCAAGCCCACGGATCAGCCCCTCGATGAAGGAATGGTTGAGCCCGCAGACCAGTTCGGGCTGATTTACGGCCAGCGCATGGAACGGGCAGTTCCGCAGGATCACCAGATCGGGCTGATCCTGATCCGGCTCGAACCCGAGCTCGGTCAAAGCCTTCGCCGCAACGGTTAGCGGGTTGCCCGACTGTCCACTTGAGAACTGGCGGCCGTATCGCTTGCCGCGGGAACGAGCTTGCCTACGAGCCGCTTCGCCTGCGTCAGTTGGCTTTTCGGCGATGGCTTCAGTCAGGATCGCCGCTATGAGTTCATAACGCCGCTCAGGAATGGTCAGGCTCAGGCCGTTGTCTGCCGGCTCGTAAACCTTCGGGGTCCGTCCCCGCCCGCGCGGCAGGCCTTCGGGTGCCTCATATCGGGCCCCGAGCAAGCCGACCTCTACGAGCTTGTCCATGTGGAAGGCCGCCAAGTGGCGCGAGATTCCCTCGGCGTCAGCGGCTTCCTCCCGGGTGACCGGGTGGTCCTGGCGCCGCACATAGTCGTGGAGCGCACGCCTGACCGGATCGACGAGCGCCGCCACCGCTTGCCAGCGTGCACTTTCCATACCGGCAGAATATCACTAGTCACCGTTATTGAAATTCCCTGGACGATGGTCCAGGATGATGATTAACAACAACGCTCATTGGTGAAAATAGGTCTCATAATGACAATTGCTCCTCTTCGCGTCGTGCGCCGCAAGGCTGAGCAGGATCTGGCGGCCGCTGAACGAGCCGCGGCTGACCTGCTCGCAGCTTTAGGCGTTGAGCTTGACTCCGACAGCCTGCGAGAGACGCCCGGCCGAATGGCCCGCGCCTACGCCGAGCTGTTGACACCTCGGCCGTTCCGGCCGACGACCTTCCCCAACGACGAGGGCTACGACGAGCTCGTGCTGGCTCGTGGCATCCCGATCCGGTCGGTCTGCGAGCACCACATGCTGCCGTTCGTGGGCGTCGCCCATGTCGGTTACCTGCCGGGCGAACGCATTCTCGGGCTGTCCAAGCTCGCCCGAGTCGTGGAATTCGTCGCCCACGGCCTACAGGTTCAGGAACGCCTCACCAAACAGATCGCCGATTGGCTCGCCACCGAGCTTTCGCCCCGCGGCGTTGGTGTGGTCATTGAAGCCGAACACCTTTGCATGACCCTGCGCGGCGTGCGTGCCACCGGCTCCACGACGGTCACCTCCACCCTGCTTGGCACCATTCGCGAAGACCCCCGCTCGCGCGCCGAATTCCTTGCCCTGACCGGCATCCACCGAGCGTGATTGGAGACACCTCATGACTTTCGTTATTGTCGGCGCCGGGCTGGCCGGCGCCAAGGCAGCCGAGACGCTGCGCGAGGAAGGCTTCGACGGGGAGGTCATCCTAATTGGAGACGAGACTGAGCGCCCTTATGAACGGCCTCCCCTGTCCAAGGGCCTACTACTGGGCAGCGCCACCAGATCCAGTGTCTTTGTGCATGAATCAGACTGGTACCAAACCAATCGCGTCGAGTTGCTGACCGGCACCCCGGTTGCCGGCTTGGACGCGGGCGCGCGGCACGTCACGCTCGCCGAAGGACGTCAGATCGAGTACGACAAGCTGCTGCTCGCGACCGGATCATCGCCGCGCCGCCTCGATGTGCCCGGCGCAGACCTCGATGGCGTGCACTATTTGCGGACGCTCGGCGACAGCGACCGGATCGCTGACGGGCTCAGAGACGGTGCGCGAGTAGTAGTGATCGGCGCCGGCTGGATCGGCCTGGAAATCGCTGCGGCAGCACGGCATCGCGGGGCAACCGCCACCGTTGTCGAAGCGGCAGAGCTGCCACTGCAACGGGTCCTCGGCGACGAGATCGCCAAGGTGTTCGCGACTCTGCACCGCGAGCACGATGTCACCTTCCACTTTGGAGCCCAGATCGCCGAGCTGCGCACTTCCTCCGTGCTGCTGGCCGATGGCACCGACCTCCCGGCAGACGTTGTCATCGTTGGGATCGGCATCCAGCCGAACGTGCGGCTGGCACAGGAAGCCGGGCTGAGTGTGGACAACGGAGTCGTTGTCGACCAAGCCTTGCGGACCTCCGACCCGCACATCTACGCCGCCGGAGATGTGGCCAACGCGTACCACCCCTTGCTGCAACGGCATATCCGCGTCGAGCACTGGGCCAACGCCCTCAACGGCGGCCCGGTTGCCGCACGCTCAATGCTCGGCCAACCAGTCAGCTATGACCTACTGCCCTACTTCTTCACCGACCAATACGACCTCGGCATGGAGTACAGCGGCTACGCCGCTCCCGGTGACTACGACCGGGTCGTGATACGCGGCGATCTGGTCAAGCGCGAGTTCATCGCCTTCTGGACCATGCATGGCCGGGTGCTGGCCGGGATGAATGTCAACGTGTGGGACGTGCACGGCGACATCAAGGCTCTAGTCACGGCCGGACACTCCGGCACCGCGGTGGATCCGGTCAAGCTGGCCGATCCACAAGTATCGCTCGGTGGCCTGTTGACCTAAGCCAAGTTGTCAAAGCCGACCTTCGGCCAATTCGAAAGTCATATGATCGGTACAGATCGAGAGAAACATGCCGGGGCGGGGGTCCGTCGATGTGGATCGGTCAGCGTGTGCTGGGTGCCGTCACCCTGATGCTGGCCTTTGCCTGGGCGGCCGGCTGTGGCGAAAGTCCGTCTACTTCGGACAGTAGCCCGCCCCCCGCCACTGGATCCGCCGTTCAGCCAACGGGAACGGCCTCTGGTCTACCGACAGGCGAGGCTACCGGAGGGCAGCCGGCACCGACTGGCAAACCCAAACGCAATGTGATCGCATGGATCTTGAGCCTAGGCCCGGGCACGCCGTCTGGCCCGGCCACGATCTACTTCGAGGCTTACGCGGCGCTGCAGGAGCAGAAGTGTGACGTGGTGCAGCAGAAGGCGGGAGACGTCTCGAGGCAAATTGGCCAGGCGAGCGGAGACCTGTTCGCCGGGGCGGCAAGCGCCTGCTTCGCCGCACTACGAGGTCGTTCCGAGCTCTGGCCGCAAGCAGAGGCAGCGCGCGATGCGGTTAGCGACCCGGCGGCCTTGCACTGCATGGACATGGCCGTTTTCGGCCTCCTTGATCGACTTGTGCAAGCGCATAGGGCCGACCCCAACGCCGAGTTCGAGCTCGGCACGGTCAGCGGCACCGCGATGGCCCCGCCATGCCCCAGGATCACACGGCTTGACCCCGACCACGGCGTGCCGGGCGATCAGGTCACGATCGTCGGCTCCAATCTGGAGAAGACAACGCTAGTTGTTCTTCATTACGTCCCCGACGGGATGGATGTCATCAACCAATCTGATCTGATCCCGGCCGGGGCGGGCCGGCGATTCGCGGTGCCCGAGTCCGAAGCCGCCATTGCCGCGACAGCCATGTGTGTCGTCCTCATCGCAGCACCGGGCGGCTGGGAAGCCGATAGCAGGCTCTTTACCTTCGACCAAACCGGTACCAACACATCGCCTTCACCGGCTGATTCCCCGTCTACGGACATTCCTGCCCAGCCGCTCCCAGCCGACTGCCCGGCGCGCTGACATGACGTCGCCCGGCGAGCCCGCCGCGGCTCCGGAATCCGGCGACGGCGCCGATCTGGACCGGTGGCCGCGGCCGATCAAAATGATCACCGAGATCGGCTCGATGGCGGCGCTTCTTACCGCCTTGCTGTACTACTTCGGGTGGGTCCGCAGCGAAGCACAGGCCCGCGCTTTCGGAGCCGATGCGAGTGTGTTCGCAATGTCCACACAGGACTTTGTGCTTCGCAGTGTCGATGTGCTCTTCCTACCCGCGTTCGTGTTGCTGGCCTTGGGATATCTCGCGATTCGCCTGCATCGGCGTCTGGTCGTCGGTGGTGCCCGGCGCCGGAGGGCCGAGGTAGCGTCCGCGTCGAAGCAACGGCCTGTCCTGGCAAGGGTTGCGAAGATGCTGCGTTTCTCGTGGGCGCTCGCGGCACTGATCGCTGTGGCGCTCTTATGCGCTACACCTTCGGCCGGGGCGGCAACGCTGCCGTTGTGGATCGCGCTCGGCATCATCGGCACGGTTTACGGAGCGGCACTACGACGTTTGTCAACGGACCAGACAGGTCGGCCGCCATTGGCTATCGCGATAGTGGTCGCAGCGCTGACCGGGGTGACGGTGTTCTGGGCGGCGGAACGGTTCGCCCGGGTGGCCGGCGAGTCGAAGGCAGCGGACATCAAGGCGACCATGGCCGAGACGTTGAAGCCGGTGACGATTTACAGCTCTACGCGGCTGTATCTGACCGGCCCGCAGGTCGACGAGATCCGGATCGGCCAGGACGAGCCGGGGTACCAATACCGGTACCACGGTCTCTATCTGTTGCAACGTTCAGGGGCGAAGTATTTCCTGCTGACCCGCGGATGGGAACGTGGCGAGGGCAAGCTGGTGGTACTGCCCGACAACGACGCCATCCGGGTCGAATTTGGCGGGGCTGGAACGCCACAGTCGCCGCCCCGATAAGGTTTGTGAATAGACGGGTTCGGGGGAACGTCATGGCACAGAAGCAGTCCGGGGTTATGGATGAGGAGATCCGGTTTGCGGTTGTCCTCAACGGGGGTGTGAGTCTCGCGGTCTGGATGGGTGGCGTTGTGCGGGAGCTGGACCGGCTCACGTGGGGCGGCGGATCCGATGGCCGCGGCCCTTACCACGAGTTGCTTCGCATGGTGGGATGTCGTGCCCGAGCCGACGTGATCGCTGGTACCTCGGCGGGTGGGATCAACGGTGCCGCGCTGGCGCTAGCTCAGGTCAACGCGAACGCCGACCTAGGGTCACTGCGGGATCTCTGGGCCCTTGAAGGGCGCCTGGAATCGATGCTACGTCAGCCGTTTCGCGGTTCACCGGCATCCCTGCTGCAGGGGGACGAGTTCTTCCTACCGCAGCTGAGTCGGGCGCTGCGGCAATTGGCGGCGTACTACGAGCCTCGCGAGCCGGCTGACCGGCCCATCGACTTGACGATCACGACAACGTTGCTTACCGGAGCACGGCAAGTAAGCGTGGACGGGCTTGGACAACGGCTGCCGCAGACTGTGCACGAAGGAAGGTTCCACTTCGGATGGGACCTCGACGAATCCAGCGCGCCCGCCGGCCACCGGCAACCGCGCAGGCATTTCGCTATGGACCAGATAGCTGACACCGTACGGCGGCTGGCGCTTGCGGCGCGATGCACGGCTGGGTTTCCTGTCGCATTCGAGCCGTCGTTCGTGCCTGTCAACGAGAATTTGGCGACCGGAGTCCAGGTCGCCGATCTCGACCTGCGCCCCGACATGGGTGAGGTTGCCTCATGGGCCAATCCCAAGCGAGACGGATCTCGATTCGCCGTCGACGGCGGTGTGCTGGTCAACACCCCGACCAAGGCCGTGCTGGAGGCCGTGAGCCGGATGCCGGCGGCCGGCCCGGTCAGACGTGTCGTGCTGTTGGTGTTTCCACACGCGAGTGGCGAAGAGGAGGACCACGCCGACCTCCGGGTGGCGAGTCCTCCGCTGACCCGTACATTCGCCAGAATCCTTGCCGCACAGTCGAGTCAGGGCAGTCGCACCCACGTCGAGGAGGTGGAGCGGCACAACGTGCGGGCCGCGGCCCGGCGTTCCAGCCGCATGGACCTGCTGCGAACACTGGCGGAAGGTGAATCGCCGCAGGCGCTGATCGACGCGGTGGCGCAGTTGGATCCGCACTACCGCAGGCTGCGGGCGCGCCGTGCCGCCCGGGACCTTGCCCAGCGGGTACCCGGCAGCGCCGAATGGCCGTACGAGCGCATCCGCGCGGCGGCCGAGGCCGCCCAGCTCCAGTGGCGGCAGGAGCACCGTGGGTCTCTCCCGTACGTCCCGGATATTCTCCCCCCGGCTGGTGTCGGATCTATCGCGGATCCCGGGTCCGGATGGGATTGGGGTATCAGCACCGCAGAGCGGCTTGCAGACTGCGTTCTCGACCTGCTCAAGCGACTTGTGTGGGTCGTGTCCGCCGACGTTGCGGAAACGATTGCCCACCAACGCGAGGATCTGCACCGGCTTCGGGGCGCGCTGCGGGACTGGCGCTTCAACGTCGACGATTTGTGGATAACCGATCAGGCGCTGGCTGAGTTGGCTCCCGATCATGACTACTGGACCATGCGGCTCGCCGCATACCGCTACGCCACTGAGCCTCCCCGCTCCGAAGGTGTGCCGACAGAGGTACCCAATAGGCTGAAACCGGTTTGGGCGGCGGTGACAAAGCGGCTCGGCGCACCTACCGGGGTTGGTGAGGGCATCCGGGCGAGTGTCGTAGCCATCGCTACGATCGCTCACCAGGCGACCGAGGTGCTTAAGGCGCCTGAGACGCTCGAGGCAGTCAGGCCGGATGACCCCCTGGGCCGGCAGGACCTGGGGCCGTGGTGGAGCTTGCTGTGCGCTGCTCCCACAACAGCCGAGAGGGGACAAGGTTTGAGCGGGTGGCAGCTCGTGCTGTCCCGTCTGCTTGGACTGGACGTCCTGACCAGCGCCCTCGGAGAGGAAACCGAGACAGGTGCTGAGCTTCCCGTCGAACTGGTCCAAGTCAGCCTGCAAACGCCCAACGCGTTCGCCCAATACTCGGTCACGCCGGACGACAAGGGCGCCGGCATGGCGATCAACCGCTTCTCCGGCTTCCTCAAGCAATCCTGGCGGCTCAACGACTGGACATGGGGCCGCGTCGACGCAGCCACGATGCTTTGCCGCGTCATTCTCGACCCGCACAGGCTGCGGCGGGTTGCCGTGTTGGAGAATCGCCTTACCCAACAGACCCCAGCCTCACCAGAGGCGTCCGTGTTACTCGGCGCCCTCATGGCCCGCCTGCCGAAGCAAGACTTCGATGAACCGCAGATCCGGACCGCGGCGTGGCAAGCAGCGCAATCTGTGCGGACCTTGATAGAGACCACTTTCGGTACCGCCGATGCCGTGAACGACCCCGGCGACCCGATCGCGACCTACCTCAAAGTCCCATCGTTCGACACCCGGCTTTCCAACCTCGCCCTGGCGTCGGTCGGGGAGCTGATTCCGGTGTACGACCCCCGAGTGCCCCTGCATAGTCTGCCGCGCTACGCCACGAACCTCGCCCACCTCGCCGCATGGGGGATGCACCTGCATATCGCGCTCGAAGAGATACCGGCACTGGCCAGCGCCGTGCGCGCCGACAGAGTCGAGGGCGCCAACGTACGCTCGCGCGGGGAACTATTTGTCAAGACCAACGTCGATCTTCTCCGCGGCATCGCTGACCTGCCACCGCCCAACGGCACGACCACGCAGGCGCCAGACCAGAAGGCGAACCGTATCCGGCTCGGTGCCAAGGCGCTGGAAGCCTTCGATCGGGCCGGGATAGGTCACGAGGCCCTTGGTGAAGAGGCCACCAGCGACCAGATGATCCGCACTGCCGTCACCGCTGCCGGAGTCGCCGTCACGGTCCTCGACGGCGACCAGTTTGGCGTGCCGGCAACAAAACCGATCACCAAGGCGCTGCGTGGCGCGGCTCTGCTGCCGTATTGGGCGATCGTCGGTCTCACCCGCGGCGGCGTAACGGGCCGCTTCCTTGCGATCCTCGCCCTGGCTATCGGCGGCGTACTTACCGCCCTCGCACTTTTGGGGGCGCTGCCAGAATGGGGATCGGGCCCCGCTGCGGCGATCGGCGCAGGAGCTCTGCTCAGCGTATTCGGTTACGCAGCAATGCGTTCCGGAACTCTGGTCCACGGCCTGGTTCTGCTCTCCCCAGTGATCCCGCTGGTCGTATACGCAATCGAGAACGCCAGAGCCAACCCGTCAGCCAGTCAGAGCGTCTCCGTCGTGGTCATCATCGCGCTGCTCGTGGGCGGGCTGATCGTCCTCGCGAGCCTGCCCGCACCCGTCAGGAGTCCAATCCAGACGTTGTTTCGGCCGCTGCGAGCGTTAAAGCGATCGTGGCCGCTGCTATTGTTCGCCGTTGCGGCAGCTGCGGCAGGCGCTTTCATCCAGGTCGCCGCCATTAGAAGAATTGACAGCTACATCGCCCCCCGACTCGATGACCTGACGACCCGGCAATGGCAGGTGGTCGGAATAGTTGCTGCGCTTGCTTTTTTGGGTACCATCGGCGCGATTGAGCGGCGTCTATTGCGGACGCTGCGGCTCTGGCAATTCGAACAGAATGAGTCAGGGTCCCGGTCGTGGAGCACTCGACCACTCGTGCACGCCGATGGCACCGCGGCGCAATGGTGCATCGTTTACGGGCTCGCATACGTCGCTGTCTTCATAGCAGTCCTGATCGTCGCCGGTCCTCCAGATCGCACCTGGCGGCCGTGGCATTGGGCGGTGCTGATCACCTGCGCGGTATTCCCAATGGTGCTTCTACTTGTTGCGCCGTGGTGGCTGCCGCTACGCGCCCGAGCCCGGATCCGCGCGCAACTGCTGGCCGAGGCAACACCGTGGCTATACGGTCCCGCTGCCGCAACCGAAATCACGCCGACGCCAGCACCGCCGGCCGAACAAATCCAGGAACAGCTGCGCAAGCGACTCATCGCCCGAGGGCAGACTTATCGATTCCTGCTAAACCTGAACGGCCAGGCTGGTGAGCCGCAACTGACCGTCAACGGCCAACGCCTCGCGACTCTCATCGAAGGCAAACTCAACCGCATGGACGGCACCACCAGATCCGCCTGATCATGGTTCACTGAAATGATAACCGTTCGCACATAAGGAACCGCATAGAGTATTGACCGCGCTCTTGTGGGGGCGGTTACGTTGATGAGGTCACTACCGGCCGGACACGTTCGGCCGTGCTTGCTTGGTTTGGCCGTACTGGTCCGTCTGAAGCTGGGTTGCCGGGAGCGTCGGCCCATCATCCACGGAGGCCAAATATGCGCAAACGTATCGCTGTCATCGTCTTAGCTCTCATGGCATTCCTAGCCGTGGGGTTCGTGAACGCCACATCTGCCTCGGCCGCACCAATCACATGCCCGGGCAGCCAGACGGCCACCAAGACGTCAGGCGGCTGGGACTGCGTCAACAAGGGCGACAACACATCGAACGCGGAGAATCCCAAGAACCCGAACGCGGGCAAGGGCTTCTTCTAGGATCCAAACAGGGTCCAGCCGCGCCGGGCCAGTGTGGTGGCCCGGCGCGTTCACCGGAGCCGTCACCCTCAAGACCTCGGCGACATGGCCTGGGGTTCGTCCAGCCATCCGGCCGCCAGACGACCGTAGTAATCGCTGCTCTGAAGGAGCGTGTCGTGATCGCCAATCGCTACGATCACGCCGTCATCCAGAACGACAATCTGATGTGCGGTGCGCACCGTGGAGAACCGGTGAGCTGCGACCAGCAGTGCGTGCTCGCCGCCGATATGGCCGAGGGCACGTGTGAGGGCAGCCTCGTTCACGGGATCCAGGTGAGAGGTCGGCTCGTCCAGCAGTAGCAGGCGTGGGCGGCTTAGGAGAGCCCGCGCAATCGCGACGCGCTGGCGTTCGCCGCCGGACAGCATCATGCCTCGGTCGCCGACCGCGGTATCCAGCCCGCGCGGGAGCCGCGCTACGAGATCGGTGAGGCTGGCCAAGGTGAGTACCCGGTCCAGGTCGTTATCCGTTGCGTCCGGAGCGGCGTAGGTGAGGTTGTCGCGCAGCGTGCCGTACAGCAAGGGACTGTGCTGCTCGACGAGGCCAATCCGGGATCGATGCTCGCTACGGCATAGCTCCCGGATGTGTTGGCCGTCCAGCAGGATCCGGCCGCGGTCGGGGTCGTAGAACCGCTCGACAAGCGCGAGGATAGTCGATTTGCCCGCTCCGGAGCGGCCGATGAGGGCGACGTGACCATGCGGCGGCACCTCGAAGGACACCCCGCGCAGCACCGGCCGATCCGGCTGGTACGCGAACCACACATCGTGCAGCTCCAAGACCGGCGTGAACCGTTTGCCGCCCAAGCGAACCGGGGCGGCAGGCCGCAACGGCTCCCCGGTCAGACCGGGATCGTCAGCTTCCCGTGGGAGTTCGAGCGCCTCATTGATGCGCTGGAGCGCTCCGGTGCCCTGGCTGATGAGGCTCACTGCTTGAAAGAGCGCGCCAATCGGTACCGCTAAATATGTCATGTAGAGAAGAAACGCGACCAGGTCGCCGGGCGAGCTGGCGCCTTCGGCAACCCGCACACCGCCGACGAGCAGCACCACCAGCAGCGATCCACCCACCGCCAGCTCGCTCGCCGGGCCGATCACCGCATCGAGCTTCGCCATCCGCACGCCTGCGGTGTATGCCAACCTGGCCTGCCCGGCAATGCGACGTTCCTCGCGCTGCTCTGCTCGGCTGGCACGGATCGTCCGAATCGCACTGAGCGCGCGCTCCAGATCGGCTGTCATCTCTCCCGTGGCCTGCTGGCCGTGCAGGGAAGCCGTCCCGACCCCACGTAGCACCGGTGCAACAACGACTGCTGCCACCCCGACAAGGCCGGTCACGATCAAGAATAGGACCGGGTCAATCCAGACCATCATGAACACCGTGCCGGCCAAACCTGTTACGCCGATGACGATGTCGACACAGCCCTCGGCGATGACCCGCTTGAGCGCGAAGCTGTCTGTGCCGGCGCGGGAAATCAGGTCGCCCGTCCGGTACCGGTCATAGCTGGCAATCGGCAGCCGCAGCAGGTGGTGGGTGAGGCGGAGGCGCAGGCTCAGGACGATCCCCTCGCCGGTGCGGGCCAACAGGTATCTCGCTCCGGTTTGCACGAGTGCCTGACTGGCGAACAAAATCAGCACCGCGGCAACGGCAGTCCAGCGGATCCCTCCCGTCGCCGCATTGTCAACCACCTTCTTGACCAGCAGCGGCTGCGCGAGAGCAAGCGCCAAGGCCGCCAAAGAGAGCGCAGTGGCGACACTGACAGCGCGATAGTGTCCCACCAGGATGGGCAACATGGCACGCAGCCCGGCAGTCTTCGGCCGCGGCCAAGCACTCATTTCAGTCCCTTGGGCGGGACGACGATCAGCCTGCTGAGATATCTGTCCGGCATGTTTTCGTCCACCAGGCGGCCGTCTGCCTCCACCCAGGCGTGAGCGCCGAAGGGCGGCAAGTTGCGGATGCCGACGCACCAGCTCGGCCAGCGACCTGACATGCGGCACAGCAGCGTCGTGGCCAACGACCGGGGCAGGCATCCCTTGGGGCCCAGGCAAGCCAAGCTGATTGCCAGCACGGCGTCGCGAGCCGCTTTGGCTTCCTCGTACCTGGCCGGCGTCGCGCCGAGGCGCAGTAGGGACAACACCGACCGGATACGCCGAGGGGGTAGGAGGGCGAGGAGCCGAGCCAGCGAAACCGCAAACCTCGTGATGACGCGCCGCCGCAAGGGGAGAGTCACCGCCGGCCGGCTCAGCGCACCTGGCACGGTCATGGCGCCGGCTCTACCAGTTCGGCCGACCTGAGCTCGGTTATCAGCGCTGTCACATCTTCAGCCGCCTCTGTTTCCGGAACGTCGAACTCGGCGGCCAGCACCCCGGCCGTGTGCGCTAAATCGTGCCCGGCAAGCAACAGCCGGACAGCCAGCGCACCGGTCGGGTTGAGCTGCCAATAATGCCCGTTACGTTCATCGAGCAGCACGGCGCCGTATTCGGTATCTGTTGTGGACACATCCCGTCGCAGCCGCAACTCCATCCTGATCGCTCTCCTCTCAAGGCTTTTGGCTTTTCAGCTTGTACCAGTCACGGCAAACTCGGTGCGAGGCGTGGAAAACGTGCGCAGCCACACCTCACAACCGATGGTCGAATACAAGATCGGTTGCCGCAGCTCCGGAGTGTCCGGGCGGCCCGAAAGACGGGACAGCATCGCCGCGTCGACCAGACCCATTTGGGCCAAGCGCGAATCCGCCCACAGAGCGAGTAGGTCGCCGCGGTGTTCTCGCAATCCGTGTGCGGCGTCAAGGGAGGCTTCCGCTTTGCTGGTGCGCGCCAGGCACTCCGCTGGCACGACGTCACGCATTGCCGCGGTGAGCAACGGTTTGTAATGCCATGGCGTGACGCGTTCGTCTGCCCGCACAGCAAGGCACGCCTCGATGACGCGGTCGTCGAGGAACGGCGAAGCCATCGGAAGACCCGCCCGGGCGCTCATCTGATCCCATTGCCGCACAATGCGGGTACAACCTCGGATCTGCTCCAGGTCGGCATGTTGTCCCCGGTCGGGCGCCAATGGCTGAGCGGATTCCGCCGCCTCCTTCAAGGCGTCGCGCACCAAGTCCACCGCCCGTGGGGTGACCCAGTCGAACAGCCGTGGCGGCAGGCTCCAGCCCAGCGCACCGGTGACCGACTTCGGTCCCGGCCCGTGCAGGTGGTCGGCGGTATCGAGCAGCCAGCGGCCGTAGGAGCGGCTGTCGGCCAGCGCCCTGATCGTCGGGGCCAGCGGCCATTGAAAGAGTGCTCGGAATCCCCGCAGCTGGCTGATAGCGAACAAAGGGCGTCTGCGCAGCAGGCCGTGGTAATGGGCCTCCGAGCACCACGCGACATGGTCACCGCCTATGCCTGTTAGGTGAAGCCGGCTCCCCATCGCGGCAAGTGCGGGTACGTGCTGGAGCACGCGGGCCCGGTCCATCACACCGATGCTCGGCTCGTCCAGCGGGTCATCGATGCCGAGCAGATTCGCATAGACCAGCGGGGCTTCCTCGGCGTCCCACACCACGTGCTCAACGCCACGCAGATGAGCAGCGGCACGCCGCGCCCAGAACAGATCGTCGTCGGCGGGGTCACGACCGGGCCAGGTACTGGCTATGACTGCGGCACTACTGGAGGCGGCGAGAAAACATACTGAAGTCGAGTCGAGCCCGCCCGACAGATCGCAGCTCACTGTGCCACCGGCGCGGGTACGGACCGCCACCGCCGCTGCCAGCGCATCGGCCACCAGCGGTGCGCCCTGCGCCAAGGAAAGTGTGGGTTCCGGCGGCTTCCACCAGCGCGGACAGCGGCTGCTGCGGCCATCTGGTTCCACCACCAGATACCGTTCCGGCTCTACCGCCGTCACGCCTCGCCACAGCGGAGTGGATAGCAACGGATGCGGGACAGGCCAAAGCAGGCGCACAGCCACCTGCCGTTCGTCCAATTCGGACGTTATCAGCGCGGCAAGCACATCGGCGCGGTCGGCCGCTACCGTGATTCCTTCCAACCCAGCGTGGAACACAAGCCGCAGACCGGATGCGGTGCCCTGCACGCGTAGCCGGCCGTCCATCGCCGCCAGCAGGTGGAAACTGCCCGGCAGCGACTGGGCCAGATGGTCGAGCTCGGCGAGGTTGCGCAGCCTGTCTGCTCGCCGGTTGAGCTCGGCGGCGGTGACGGCGCAGCTGCCGATGACGGCAAGCCGGATGTTCCCGGCCTCGACAGCGGTGATGTCATCGTCTAGCCACCGCCCCATGAGCCATGGCCGGCCGGAGGGGTGCGTGACTGCGCGGGTGGCGAATCGTCGCATGCGCGACGCCACGGCGAGGGCGTTCTCATGATCTGGCAGGACTACGAAAAACGCCTCGCCGTGGCTCGGCATGCCATGTGGTTCAGGCATGGCTTCACTCAACGATCGTCAGCATCAGTTCTTGCTCAGGATCAGCCGGTCGTTGCCGTGGAACTGAAGAAGGCCGGTTACCTTACGGAAGGAGCCGACCGCAACGAGCGCTGGCCGCTCGTACGTCCGCCTGGTGGTGCGCTTCATGATGGAAGTCCTTTCTCAGACAGGTTTTTAGGGATCGGTTCTTTGAGAAATCAGCAATACAGCCCGTTCAAACCGGTTTCCCATGGCGCTTTTCGCAAAGCGACATGCCGCGAACAAAGAACGCCATTGGACCTCACCCCCTTCGCTGGTCAGAGGTCGCTGATCCCGCTGTCACCCGGACATAGCCGGTTCGCGGCCATGCGCGAGCACCGCGGGACGAACTCATTGGCACCCGGCGGCAGGCAACGGCCATCGTCACCACGATGAAGCCCCGAGTGAGAAACTAATTGACAGTGTGCGAGCTGAGCCCGGTCGCGCCGATGGCTCTACTCAAGCGCGCAATCGTGTTTCCATGGAGTCTTTGCGTCGATCACGATCTGATCCCCTAGCGTGCTCCGTTGTCGGCTGATTCCTAACTCCGCCTACGGTGCAGAGCTGACTCACGTACCAACCTAATAATGATCAACCTCGATGTCAACCAGTCCGACATGAGTGATAGCAACCAACGTTCGTCGCAGTGTCCGGAAGTCTTACGAATTTGTTGCCGCACTATGAACCGAACCCGGATGTCGACCCTCCAAAGTGGAGAGAACGGGAGGAGGATCACTTCGGGGGTAGGCTTCGAGCAGACGACACACCGCGGCCAACCCAGCGGCGCAAATCGGCCGGCTTGGCACAGGCGGACGCCTCGACGGTGATCCAGCCGCGCATCGGCCGGCCGCGCATCTTCATCTCTTCGGCGCCGCGCTCGGCCAGCGCCGCCTCATACTGGGCCACATCGACCCGCACCAGTAGGCCGCCTTTCCCACGGATGACGACTGCCATGTTTCCATCCAGCAACATCGCCAGCCCGCCGAACATTCGCTTCTCGGTCACGCCCCGCTCGCGGCCGACCAACTCCCTTACCCGGTCAGCCAGGTTCTCGTCATACGCCACACCAGTATGGTCACATCCCTCCCCGACAGAATCGGTGAGTTCATCGCCTTCGACATCAAGGCTCTGGTGACAGCCGGGTATCCGGGCTCTAGCCGTGCACCGTGCTTTCGATCAGGTCGTGGCCGAGGTCGAAGCGGATGCCATCTGGATTGGTCAGTTCCGCGGTGGCATACCAGGATTGGTCGGCTTCCGGGTGTGGGCCTACCACGCCAACGCGCCCGGCCCCGTAGGTGGCGATGACGGCGGCAGGAGCGTTGGTGTCATAGGTGGCAAGCACAATCGTTGAAGCGTCCGGCTCGATGGTGAACACCGGCCCATCCTGGAAATACATGTGCCGGGGTTTGCCACGCCAGCGGACTGGGAGGATGGTGTCATCGGTTTGGTGCGTGCCGGCCAGGCGGGTGCTGATGTAGCGGCCGACATCGCCTGGCAGCAAAGAGAATCCCGGGCTGGTTCCGGCGAGATAGGCACCCAGGCAGAAGCCGAGATAGTTTCCGCCGCCGTTGACGAAGTCCCGGATTTCGTTGGCGTGGCCGTGTAATCGACGCCATGCCGAGGTGACATTGCCGCCACCGGGCTGGGCATAGACCGTGGCTGTGGCCAGCGACTCCGCGGAGATCTTTACCTTCTCACCGGGTCCGCAAAACTCGATGCGGAACCTGGTTGGGGTGCTCCGTAGCAGAGCGGCGACAGCTTCGGAGCAACCTGTGCAGGAAGCCGGGCCGCGGTAGACCAATGCGAGGGGCCGCTTGGGCAAAGCTGACATGCCGGCCCACCCGAGCGAGGCAAGGGCGGTGGCGGCGCCTGCGCCGATGAGCATCCGTCGCCTGTTCATCGGTATCCCAAAGCTTTCTGCGCCGGCTCTATGCCCGCAACGTGCTGGGCCGGTGCGGGGCGCGACCTGCTGGTCGCCCATTTGCGGGCGCGGGCGGAAAGCGTTGTGGTGAGTGCTTCCAGAGGGCCGCTGCCAGCCGTGGCTCGCCAGGCAAGGCCGATCAGTAGGACGGCGGCGACCTGCAGAAGACAACCGGTGGCGGCGTCGTACGTGTCGTATCCGGAGTTGATGAACATGATGTGCGCGGTGTAGAGAGTGAGGGTCATGCTGCCTGCCGCTGCCAGTGGCGCCAGGATGAAGGTGGCTATCAGGCGCAGGGCGGGCTGGGTGAGGTGACCGGCGAGCAGCATGGCACCGACCACTGCGATGGCAGTCCCGGTGGTGCTCAGTAAATCAAACGGGGTGCTCGTGTGCGGGGCGTTCGTCGCGAGCCACCACCAGGTGGAGGTTGGTGTGGTGCCGTCGCCGCCGAGCGTCAGCATTTCGGCTGTCTCGGGTCCGGTAAGGACACTGGTTGGTTGTGCGGCCCAGATGTGCGCCAGGCCATGCCGGTTAAGCAGGATCGAGGACGCGGCGGATATGGCCACGGCGAGGACGGATCCGGTGGCGGTCAAGGCGACTGCCGCTTTGCGACTGGTCAGGTTCAATCGCCCGATGGCCAATCCGGCACAGAGGTAAGCCATCCATGGCAACGCTGGGTACTCCCCCGTGATGGACAGCTCGGTGAGCAACCCGAGAGGGTCTGTGAAGAGGTGTGCCACTGTGGGGTTCTGCATTTTTGGCAGTGGCAAGCGCGGCAACAGGACGTGAGTGATTGCGGGCATTCCAACGGCCACAGCCACGCCGATCATCGCGACAGTCCACGTGGGCATGAACACGAGCGGGATCGCCAGCAGGAACATCACGGCCAGGTACGGCAGGATCACCGTCGCGAGCGAGGCATCCGTGTAGCCCAGGATCAATCCGATAGCAGCAATCACCAGCGCCCTTACGGCCAGTCCTGCCATCGTTGCTCTGCCTGCGGTGAGCGGGGTTCGCCGGCGACCGGTGATGAACGCGATGCCTACGCCTGCCAGCACCGCGAAGACTGCCGCCGACCGGCCGCCGAAGATCGCATACGACCAGGTGAGGGTGCCGTCTGTGTTGGCCTCGTACAAGGTGTGCACGGCGATCACGCCGAGCAGAGCCGCGCCACGTGCGGCGTCCACCCCCATCAGCCGGGCGCTTCCCGAAGTCGAAGCTGGTGTTGTCATGGCCTCATCACGGCTTCCACCAAGTCGAGGCCGAGGTCTGCGCTCAGCCGGTCCGTGACACCCAATCCGGCGTCTGCATACCAATCCGCGGTGGCTTCCGGGTGCGGTCCGACGACGCCTACCCGGCCCGAGCCGAATTCGGCGATCAGGGCGGCGATTGTGCCATTGGGGTAGGTGGCCACCACCGTCGCGGAGGCTGTCGGGCGCACCCAGAAGTAGGGGCCGTCCTGGAAGAACAGGGTTCTTTGCTGACCTCGCCAGCACACCCGGACAAGCGCGTCGTCCGGCGTGCCGACTGTGGCTGCGGGTGAGGCGATGTACTGGTCTGTGTCGCCGGGCAACAGGTCAAAGCCAGGTGTGGCACCGGCGAGGTAGCCCCCGAGGCAGAATCCCAGGTATCTCCCTCCAGAGTGGACAAACTTGCGGATCGCGGCGCGATGGCTGCGCATGTGGCGGTAGCCGCGCGCCAGCGAATCCCCACCGGGCTGCGCGTAGACCGCTGCACCGGCAAGGGCCGATGCGGACAGTGCCGTGTTTTCGCGGGGGCCGACATAGTGAACCTCGAAGCCCAATTGGCTGGACCGCAGGAGCTTTGCCACGGCTTCGGGGCACCCGGGTAGTGACGCGGGTCCGCGATAAACCAGCGCGACCGGCCGATCCTTTCGCCCGGCGGATTCCGGCTGAAACGATCTGCCGCATGCGGCCAGTACCCGGCGGCCGACAACCGCTATCGCGGCCGATCCCCTGCGCATCATGCCGCGCCTCCCGGATTGTCCAGTGTCAGGGCGGTACAGCGGACCCCGCCGCCGCCCTTACCGAGCTCGTATGTGGCGAGCTCGACAACACGCAGGCCACGGGAGCGCAGCTCAGCCGCCAGCCGGGGTGCTCCGCGAGTCATGGTTACCGTGATGCCGTCGCTGACCAGGTTGAGCCCGAACCGGGTGGCCTCCTCAATGGACACCTCGATCAGCTCCAGCCCGATCCTGCGCAGGCGCCGATGGCTGGGTGCGTCAAGTGCCTGCGGGCAGTAGGCAACGGTGTGCCCGTCGACAACAGCGACGGCCAAATCGATGTCGTACCAACGAGAACTGACCGTGCGAAGCGGCACGATCTCATAGCCCAGCTCCCGGGCAAGCACCGCGTGCATGCGCCGGTCGGTCCGTTGTCCGTAGCCCGCAAGCAGAAGGTCTCCACACGCCAACGCGTCTCCCTGGCCACTGAACGGATACGGCGCCTGGACAACGTCGAAACCGCGGTGGGTCAACCAATCCTGGAAGTACGGCAGCTCTGCCTTGCGTTCGGGCGGCGGGCATCCCAGCACGGCCCGTTCCCCGCGCACGAGAGCGGCATTGGCGGTGAAGACCATATCCGGGCACTCCGGCGCCGACGGCAAAACCACCACGCGACGGCCCGCTTCCCTATGTGCCGCAACAATCGCGTGATGCTCGGCCAGCGCCGCCACCGGGTCAGGCTGAACCTCGGTGTGCATATACGGGTTGATCTCATAGTCCACCCGAAAATGCGCCGCATCGGACACCAGGAGTTCGGTATTCATCGACTGCTTTCCCTTCTTTGGCGTTGAGACATTGCGGCGCCTCAGGTCAGGCCCTGGGCGGGGATCCCGCGCCAGCAGGTGCCGGAGGTGAGGTGTTCGCCCTTCATCAGCAGGGAAAGCGAGCCGAGGAAAACGTCGTCGCCGACAACGGCGTCGTAGAGCACAATGGCTCGGGTTCCGATCGTGGCACCGCTCCCCACGGTGACAACGGACATCTTCATCACCCGGTCTTCGAACAGGTGGGTTTGCAGCGAGACCTCAGTGCCGACAGTGGCGTCGTCCCCGATCTCGACCAGATCGAACTCGGTCAGGTAGGTCGTCCCGATCCACGTGCGCCGGCCGATGTTGGCACCGAACCAGCGCAACACCGGCGGCAGGAACGGTGTGCCGACGAGCATGCCGACCCCGGCGGGCACCGCGGCGGCTTCGTAAAGACCGGTCACAAACTCGGTGCGTCGCACGAATGTGCTCCACAAGGGTTCGACCCGCCGCCGGTAGGTCCCAATGACATTGCGTTTGGTCGCCGCGCAGCAGGCGATCACCGCGATGCTCGCCACTATCGCGAGGAAGGGTGAGACCAGCGCCGGTATGAGTAGGTCGCGTCCGTGGGCAAGACCCGAGAGCACCAGCAGATAGAGGTAGAAGGACAGACCCAGCATCGAGGCGGGCAAGGTGACTCGGAAGAACTCGATGGCCAACCGCTGGATGACCACCTTGCGAGGGGGACTGAACGTCTGATCCTCCGAGAACGAGCCACTGCTTTGGCGTACCGGCAAATGCATCGCGGGTGAGCCCAGCCAGGAGGTGCCCGCAGGCACCCCGGCAGCCGGCGGCAACGTGCTGACACCGATCAGGGACCCGTCGCCCAGTTTGGTTCCGGCGGGCACGACGGCGGCGTTGCCGACAAACGCGCGGCTGCCTACTTCGGTGGGCAGAAAGGCGACCCGGCCGTTGGCGAAGGTAGCCGCGCCGACGCTGGCCATGTCTGCCACGAAACTGCCCGGTCCCAGCGTGAGCAGGTCCGGATCGAGATGCGCGGCGGTGGACACCTCGGCCCCGCGGCCCACCCTGGCCCCAAGCGCCCGAAGCCAGGGCACCGTATATAGCGTTGAGTAGAGCGAATTGGTGAAGGTCAGGCTGAACTCGAGCAGTTTGTCCGCGATCCATTTGCGCACACCCAATCCGGACCGCACCGGGTGGATGCCCACCGGCACATGCGGCAACACGATGCGCTTACCGAGGGCCACCACAGTGCAGACTGTGAGCACGTAAACGGGGCCCGCGAGCAAAGTCGCGATCAGACCGGCGAGCACGCCCCAGCTCAGCAATGCCCACCACACCAGGGCCACGCTGGGCACAATCATCGCGATCGCCACTATCTCGAGCCCGATCAATCCGAGCACGGCCGCGACGAGGTGTTGCGGGCGCCAGCCACGGGTCCTGCCGGTGCAGGTGAGCATGCTCTCCACCGAGGGCGTCAGTTCCTCGATGGGACTTGGCGGGGAACCTGACCAACGCGCGCCGGGTGGGATGAACTCGTCCGGGCCTAGCAAAGACTGCTCGCCCAGAGCCGCATATGCCCCGACTGACGCGCCCGGCTCGAGCACTGCGTTCGCCCCCACAAACGCGCCCGGCCCCACCATGATCGGGGCAACGTGCACCCAGCCGTCCTCCACACGCCACGGCCGTAGCGACACGCCATAACCGACCGAGACGTCAGCACCGATATCAATCATTGACGGCAGGCTGATCGCGCTTGTCGCGATCGTGGTGCGCCGGCCGATCCGGGCGCCGAGCAGCCGTAGGTACGTCGCCATCAGCGGGGAGCCGCTGAACACCGGCAGCGGCCCGATCGCCAGCAACAAGTTCAACGCCCACAGCCGGATGTAAGTCAGCCCCCACAAGGGATATCGGCCAGGCCGGATGCCGGCGGCCAGCGGCCAGACCAATAGCAACGGCACCACCCAGCGCACGAACAGATAACTGACCAAAATCGCTGCCATCAGCTGTACCAGCACACCGACCGACACATGACCGTCGTTCCAGGTGTAGACGTAGGACACGGGCAGCGTGACGATCAACGCCAGCAGGTAGATCACCACCGCTTGGCCGGCCCCGGCATTCGCGATGCGCCTGCTGCCGTGCCGCAACGGCACCGGGCGAGGTGCGGCGGCTCGGTCGCTCGCCTGAGTGGACGCCCCCAAATGAGCGGCCATCCCACGGATCGTCGGATGGCTGTAAAGATCTCGAATGGCCGGACTCGTGCCGACGTTGCGAGCGCGAAGCAACGAAACCACCCGTGCCGCCATTAGCGAATGCCCACCCAGGTCGGCGAAGAAGCCGGCCTGCACCGACAGCGACTCCGGCTCCATGCCGAACGCCTCTGCCCACGCCGCCCGCACCTGCTCCTCGAGCTCGCCCTCGGCCGCCACGATCGGACCACTTGCGTGCATAAGTCGTTTGCCCGTCGGAGCGGGAAGCCTACTGCGGTCGATCTTGCCGCTCGGCATCGTCGGCAACCCTGGGACGACATCGAGGTATGAGGGCACCATGTATCCGGGGAGCCTGTCCCGAAGGCTCTGGCACAGCCGTGAAACCAACACATCGCAGTCGTCAGGGACTGCAGGAACCACATAGACTGCCAGCTCGCGTGGCGCGTCAGGGTCGTCCGAGATACGTGCGAGCGCGGCCACCGCCTCAGCGACACCCGCGTCCTCCAACAGCACGCTCTCGATCTCGCCAAGGTCCACCCGATGGCCCCGGATCTTGACTTCGGCGTCCGCTCGTCCCAGGTACTCGATCTCCCCATCGTCAATGAGCCGGCCCAGATCCCCGGTGCGATACAGCCTGCCTCCGGGCGGGGCGAGCGCATGCTCGATAAACCGATCGGCGGTCAGTTCGGGGCGCCCGACATAACCACGCGCCACACCCGGTCCGCCGATGCAGATTTCGCCCACCTCCCCGTCGGCGACCAACTGCCTCTGCTCGTCCAGCAGCACCACTGAATAGGTAGGCAGGGGCCGCCCGATCGTGACCGGGCGGCCCGGCCGCAGCTCGCACCAGATCGCCGTCACCGTGGCCTCGGTCGGCCCGTAGGTGTTGAGAATCCGCCGGCCCGGACGGCTCCACCGATCGACGAGCTGCCCCTGACACGCCTCTCCGCCAACGAGCAGACCGCGAATGCGGGGAAGGTCGCGAGGAATGGTGGCCAACAACGTTGGTACGCAATAAAAGACCGTGATGCCGGCCTCGTCAAGGAAGTCCGCCAGCTCCGCGCCGAGACGACGGGAGTCGTTCGGGCCGGCCACCAACGTTGCCCCGACCGACCACGTCGGCCAGATCTCCTCGATCGAAAAGTCGAACGCGATCGTCATCCCTTGATAGACCCGATCGCTCGACCGCACATCGTAGAGCTCGGGCACGATGCTGAGGAAGTTACAGATGCTCGACTGAGCTATCTCGACGCCCTTCGGGCGGCCACTGGACCCGGAGGTGTAGATCACGTAGGCGATGGGGTCGCCCTCGTCCTCGATGTCGCGGCCGAAGCCGGGCCGGCTCGCCGGCGCCGCGGCAAGCGCCACGCTGCACTCGTCGAAGAGCAGAACGGAACAAGCCAGGCCATCCGCCTTCTCCGCAAGCTCCGATGACGTCACCAACAGATCGACGTCGGCGTCCGTGGCGATGTACGCAACCCGGTCAGGCGGCGACTCTGGATCTATCGGTACGAACGCTGCGCCCGCCTTGCCCACACCTAGCAACGCCACATAAGTCGCCGTTGAACGCTGAAGCAGAATCGCCACCCGGGCGCCGCAACGGACACCGAGACCACGCAGATGATGAGCCAACCGGTTCGCGCGTTCGTCCAGCTCCTGGTAGGTCAGCCGCTCATCGCCGCACTCCAGCGCGATTGCCGACTGATCCCGGTCACATGCCGCCTCGAACACATGGTGCATCCGCC
>DPJL01000240.1:35362-36526 GCA_003543035.1 Micromonosporaceae bacterium
GCGAACGCTTGGCTTTCAGACCGGATCATCCCTTTTCCAAACATGCTCGAACTATGCGATAACCGCATCTACGTGAGGAACATTATGAAAAGTAATTCCGGTTCCAGATGCTAGCGAAACAGACACGCCAACGAGGCCGAATGGCCGGGAAAAGACAATCCGCGCGAGAAACGCTTCAGCTAATGGATCAAGGCACGCAGTTCGCGCGCGAAGGCCTGCGAAGTCTCGACCTTCCGCACCGCGACACGCAGCCAGTCGGGGCCGAGGCCGGGAAAGGTGTCGCCGCGGCGGACTGCCCAGCCTCGCGCTCGCAGGTCTTCTCTGATGCGTTGCGCACCGGCGAGGTGGATCAGGACGAAGGAACTGGAAGGCTCGCCTGCGATCGTCACGCCCGGCGTCTCTCGCAGGAGGTCTACCAATGCGTCGCGTTCAACACTTAGCTGACGGGCGATCCGGTCTGCTTCGCGGACTGCTTCGGTTGAGCTGCAAGCGATCGCGGCAGCGAGTGCGGGTGTGCTGACCGGCCAGAGCGGAGCGACCGAGGTCAGCTTTTCGATGACCGAGGGCTCGCCGAGCACGTAGCCTACTCGAAGCCCGGCCAGGCCCCAGGTCTTGGTCAGGCTGCGGATCACCACCAGACCGGGCAGGTCTCGGCGATGCGCCACCGACTCGGTTTCGCCGGGTACCGTGTCGGCGAAAGCCTCATCCACCAACAGGATCCGGCCGGGGCGAGCGAGCTGCTCGATGGCAGCAGCCGGATGCAGGACGGATGTCGGGTTGGTGGGATTGCCCAGCACGACCAGGTCGGCCTCGGCCGGCACCTGCGCCGGGTCCAGGGTGAAGGGCGCGGAGAGGATGAGTCGTTCCACTTTGTGCCCGGCCTGCCGCAGAGCCGCCTCGGGTTCGGTGAATTGCGGATGCACGACCAGCGGACGCCGAAACTCGAAAGCCTGTGCCAGCAACGTAAACGCCTGAGCCGCTCCGGCAGTCAGGAGCACTTCGTTGGGCGGGCGTCGATGCCGGGACGCGACCGCCTCGCGGGCCGGGCCGCCGACCGGGTAGTTCGCCAGATCGCCAAGGCTCGCCTGGATCGGCTCCCCCCCAACGGAAGAGGGAGGTGTAGGGGAAGAGAGTTGGCGGGGGGGGAATCTCGGTGGGGGCCGT
>DPJL01000241.1 GCA_003543035.1 Micromonosporaceae bacterium
CCCCGCGGGATCGTCATGTCCGTGGTGGTGTCGGTGATCGCTGGTTTCTTCCTGCTGACCGCGATCACATGGTCCATTCAGGACTATGAGGCCGAGCGGACGACCGCGCTGGGGCTTCCCCCGGCGCAGATCTTCATCGACGCGGCAGGCGAGAATCTGGGTGGCTGGCTGCTCTTCATTTGTGTGGTGGCGCAATTCTTCTGCGGGATGGCGTCGGTGACGGCCAACTCGCGGATGGCCTTTGCGTTCAGTCGCGACGGAGCATTGCCGGGCTCGCGGATTTGGCGAAAAGTCAACCCTCGCACCGGTACCCCCACAAACTCGATCTGGCTCTGTGTGGCGTGCTCGACGCTGCTTGTCCTGCCATCGATCTGGAACACCACGGCCTACTATGCGGCGACCTCTATCGCCGTGATCGGGCTGTACATCTCTTATGTGGCACCGGTTCTGCTGCGCCGGTTGCGCCCCGACTTCCAGGTTGGACAGTGGCACCTCGGCAAGTGGAGTGCGGTGGTCGGCTGGACGGCGATCGTCTGGGTCGGCGTCATCTGCGTGCTCTTCGTGCTGCCACCTGCCGGGCCGGTCACGGCGAAGTCCTTCAACTACACCATTGTCGCTGTGATGGTCGTGCTCGGTGGAGCGTGGCTATGGTGGATTCTCAGTGCCCGCAAGTGGTTCACCGGCCCCAAGCAGACTACTGAGGATTCCGTGAAGGAGTGACCAAAGGGATCAAATGGAGCTCGGCTTCGCGCGCTGCGGCAATGCGCCTGCGGCGCAAGACAATGCGCGCGAAGCCGACGACAATGAAGATGCCGCCGATGGCGTTCACTCCGTAGTAGAAGATCTGGTCGTTGAGCTTCTGCCGTTCGTAGCTCAGCTCATACGACTTGCCGTCATCAGTAACCGTGCAGGTGTCGCCGGGCTGCATCGGGCGGGTGCCACAGCTGACGTATGGGCTGGATCCCATGAATGCCACCAGCAGGCACAGCAGACCGAAGACCACGGCGCCATACGGATTGCGCAGGATCCTGTTCACAGCCACGCATTGTAGAGGTCAGCGGCGTGCCGAGGGGGAGGGGATGAAGTCGACCATGGTGGCGAAGACCACGACATTGTCCGGATATGACTGTGTCTTGGTGTTGTAGCGCCCGCCGCAGGTGACCAGCCTCAGCGTCGCTTCCGGGGTGTGGCCGTAAACCCGGCCGGTGGGGAAGTCGGCCTTGGCGAACTGCTCCACCGAATCCACCTCGAAGACAGCCGTTGATCGGTCGGCCCGGACGATCTCGATGCGATCGCCGGGTCTGACCTTGCTGAGGTAGAAGAAGGCCGCGATGCGGTCCTTGGAGTCGACATGCCCGAGGATCACCGCGGGGCCTGGCTCGCCTGGGGCGGGGCCGCTTCGGTACCAGGCGGCCCGATCGGCTTTCGCATAAAGCGGGGTCTCGATGCGGCCGTCCGGCTTCATCCCGATCTCGTCGATCATCGCCCACAGTGAGATCTTCTTGACCACCATCTTGTAGGGTGCCATGCGTTCGAGGGTCGGGATGTTGGTGGCACGGCGTGGCGGGCCGGCCAGTACCGGGTTGGGCAACGGCGGGGGACCACCGGTGGACGAACCGCCGGCCGGCTGCAGGTGCGTCGCACCCCAACCGGCCAGCAGCAGAACGGCCGTGTGAGCGGCCCACCAAGTGGTGCTACGCAACGTTTTCGCGGCGGCGGAGCACGAAGGCAACCAGTGCACCGACGGCGATCAGCGCCATGGTGCCGGGACCGAATGCCGTGCTCTGACTGCCGCCGCCCCCGGTCTCGGCGCCGCCGGCCGGAGCCATCCCGGGTCCACCCGGCGGGGCGAACAGGTTGCCCTCGAGGGCCGGAAGCCGTGGCACCGCAAGGGTTTGCGGGCCGCCGCCGACCTCGGGACCGCCGGGAGCCACCGGTGGACTACCAGGCAGGCGCGGGGCGGCTGAGCTGGACGCGGCCTTGGAAGCCGGTGCGGTCGGGCCGCCCGTGGCGGTTCGCGCCTGAGCGGAAGAGCTGGCTTTCGCGCTCGATTCCGGTTTGGACGGTTCGCCGGACGGTGCCTGAGACCGAGCCTTGAAGCTCTCGAGAGCCGAAGCGGTGGCCTTGGCCAAAGGAGACTTCGACCGCTCACCCTGACTCTGCGACGGCGAAGCGTTGCGCTGCTTGTCTTTGGACGGCGAAGCCTTGCCCTCAGACGGGGAGGCGCCACCCTGCGAAGGGAAGGCTCCGCCCTCAGACGGGGACGCTCCGCCCTGGGAGGGGGAGGCTCCGCCCGATGAGGCTTGGGCGGAAGCGGCTTGGCTTGCCGAGGGCGGTTGGGCTCGGGGCGGCGCGCTGGGGCGGGCGCAAACATCGTTGATCTGGAAGTTGCCGTGGGCGACGCTCGGGTCGACCTGAGCCGTGCCGCCGGCAAGCGTCAATCCCGCCGGGACCTTCACATAGGCGTGCTGGAAGTTGTCGCCCGGGCTGGCCAGGTAGCCGGTCCAGCCCCGTCCGGGAGTGGGCGCCTGCCGGCTGGTGCTCGTGATCGGGCCGACCACAAGGTTGCCCGGGTTGAAGTTCAGCGTGATCGAGATGAAGCGGGCGTTGACCGACTTGGGGAGCACGAAGTGCCAGCCGTCCAGGGTGGACAGGATGTCGGGGAACCCGTCGCAGCTCTTCTTGCTGAACGCCCAGGCGGTCGTGTTGGCGTGTTCCGGTTTGAGGCTGATGGTGCTCGCGGTCTGCCCCGAAGTGGACAGCAGGAGACCGGACGCGGTCGTCAGCGAACAGGCAAGGATGAGCCGGCCGATTCGCACGGGCACCTCCGTCGAAGCCAAACAGTGGTCTAGTCAATCTAGGACAAATGGACCCAACCACTGTTTGGCTCCAATATCAACTATCGCTTCGGCGTTTCGTGCGGCGTGTTCAACACGGCCAGACGCTGGCGATACTCCTG
This sequence comes from Micromonosporaceae bacterium, assembly GCA_003543035.1. Classification (GTDB taxonomy): domain Bacteria; phylum Actinomycetota; class Actinomycetes; order Mycobacteriales; family Micromonosporaceae; genus Rhizocola. Next base: position 2,960 of record DPJL01000241.1, read on the forward strand.
CTCGTCGATCTCACCGCGGGCGTAGCGCTCGGCCAGGACGGAGCGCGCCGATCCCGAGTGGTAGTTGTAGCGATGATGCCGGTGCCGCCGCCAGAACAAGCCTCGCAGCAGCCCGATAATGAGGAAGAAGCCCAGGATCCAGAACAGTGGGAAGAAGAACCAGCCACCGTGGCTCCAGGTCGGGTCATGTGCCAGTAACGTTGTCATGTCTCAAGAATCGGCCGCGGGGAAGGGGATTACGTCGTACGGCGGGCGACACTTGGGGCTACGCCCGCGGGAGTAGGTCAGTCGCTCCAGCCGGGCCGGACGAGCCCGGACTCATAGGCGAGCACCACCAGCTGAGCCCGGTCGCGAGCGCCCAGCTTGACCATCGCGCGGCTGACATGCGTCTTAGCGGTGAGCGGGCTGAGCACCAGCCGCGCGGCGATCTCCTCGTTGGACAGGCCGAGCGCGACCAGGGCAACGACCTCGCGCTCGCGGTCGGTCAGCGACTCCAACTGCCGGGCCGGTTTGACGACCGAACGCGAACGGCTGGCGTATTCGGAGATCAGGCGGCGGGTAACGCCGGGGGACAGCAGTGCCTCACCGGCTGCGACCACGCGCACCGCCCGGATCAGGTCGGCCGGCTCGGTGTCCTTGACCAGGAACCCGGCCGCTCCGTCGCGCAGGGCTGTGAAGACGTATTCGTCCAGCTCGAAGGTGGTCAGGACGATTATCTTGGTACCGGATAAGCGTTCTTCCAAAGCAATGCGCCGAGTGGCTTCCAGACCATCGAGGCGGGGCATTCGGATGTCCATGAGTACCACGTCAGGAGCAGTCGCCAAGGCGAGCTCGATCGCTTCCGCGCCGTCGCCCGCCTCGCCGACGACTGTGATGTCGGGCTGAGCGTCAAGCAGCGCCCGGAACCCGGCGCGCACCAGCGCCTGGTCGTCGGCGAGCAGGACCCGGATCATCGTTTACCTCCCGGGAGTGGCAACGCCACGTGGACAGTGAAGCCGCCGCGTGGGTCAGGCCCGGTTTCCGCCACGCCACCGAGGGAAAGAGCCCGCTCGCGGATGCCGATCAGTCCACTGCCTTCGTTGGCGTCTGTCGCTGTGGACGGCCCGTCGTCGGACACTCCGACCAGCAGGGCCCAGCCCGCATTGTGCAGGTGCACCACGGCTTTGCGAGCCTGACTGTGCCGGATCACGTTGGTCAGCGCCTCTTGGACGATGCGGTAGGCGGCGAGCCCGGCGGCGGCGGGTAGCTCGGTTAAGGGGCCGGTCCGATTGAGTGTCACAGACAGGCCGGGATAGTCGGCAATGAGTTCGTCGAGCCGATCCAACGACGGTGCCGGCGCTCGCGGAGCCGTATCCTCGCGCAGTCCGTGCAGCACGGAGCGCACCTCGTCCAGGCCGCCTTTGCTCGCCTGTTTGATGGCGAGCAGCGCGTTACGCACCTCGTCGGGATTGGAGTCGATCAGCTCCAGCGCGACCGAGGCGCGCACCGCGATCAGCGAGAGGCTGTGCGCCAGCACGTCGTGCAGCTCGCGGGCGATCCTCAGCCGTTCCTGTTCCTCACGGCGGCGCCTCTCTTCGGCATAG
>DPJL01000444.1 GCA_003543035.1 Micromonosporaceae bacterium
TCGATGTGGAACCGCTGACGCGAGGTCTCGTGCTCGTCGGCGTGCCCGAACCACAGGATCGGTACCCGTCCCGTGGCGTCCCGGATGTCGTCGCCGATGCACCCGCGGCCCTGGGCCTCAGTGCTCCCGGTCAGCAGGGCGGCCCACACCGGGGCGATGGTCGCGGAGTGCGCCGTGTCGAGGCCGAGCTCGATCACGCTGACCGAGGCCGGGTCGGCGTCGACCTTGTGGTCGGCGGCGATCTCGGTGATCCGTCGCGCGAGGTCGATGTCCTGCTGGGTCACCCATTCGACGACGTGCTCGGTGCCCTCGTCGTCGCGGTAGATGGCGTCGTCGGTGATCAGCTTGAGGTCGACGTACCCGTTGCCGATCGACACGCGCGGGTGGTGGCTGAGCGCGTCGCCTGCCTCGCCCACCGCGGCGACGAACCGTGCGCCGGCGCCGAAGTCGCCGACCAGGTAGCGGGCATGCAGTCCCTGGCCCAGCTTGCGCCAGTCGGTCAGGTTGGCCTCGGCGATCTTCTCGCCCATCAGCATGTCCATAGACGGGGACCCTATCTCGGATTCAGCCGTAGCGCTCGCGCTCATCGCGTCGCCCGCTTCCTACGGAATGAGCTCGTCGGGCTGCTTGGTGAGGGGGCTTCGGCCACCCAGACGTCGCTTCACTGTGGATGCTGAGATAGCACTGACTGGCAAAGTTTCCGCACCTAACGGCATGTGGTGGTACCGCGAAAACCGTTGTGACACAATCGTTACGAGGCTTACAGCCGTACTGTTTACTGTTCCTCCCACGTTTTGATCTCTGTTGGTGTCCTTTTGGATGGTTGGCGGAGCGTCAAAAACCGTTGGTGTGGTGGGGGAGCGGGCGATATCCGGCAGCACCCTGATGGTCTGGGCAGCCGTGTCCTATGTGGATAGTCGTGACACATCCGTGACGCACGCGGTGTGATGCCGGGGGATCGCGTTGAAGTCGATCTTCTCGGGCATCGACTAGTAAGCGATCATCTTCCGGCGTGGTTTTCCGACACCTCCATGAAGGAGTGGTCGCTGTCTTGGTCGGTGGGTTTGCTGTGCAAACCCTTGTGAGCTGTGTTCGGCTTGCTGGTGCTGACGTATGGTCTTGGGCCATGGTGCGCAAACGATCTGAGGGCTTCCTTGCGGTGGGTGATGTGGCGGCGATGCCTTTGCCTGGTGGTGGCTTCGGTGTGTGCCAGGTGGGCCCTGACTTGGTGTCCGAGACGGCGTCGGAGGCGGGGCTGCTCACTGCCTACACCCTTGAATGGGTCTCGGCCGCCATGCCGGCTCTCGACGATCTCGCCGCCGCCGGTGTGGAAACCTATCAGCAACAACGGTGGGACGGCTCCTGGAAGACGGTGCTCAGCCATGACGTGATCTGTGAGGACCACCCTCCGGCGGACTTTGTCTGGCTTGGCAATCAGCCGCTACGACCGGGCATTTCGGCCACTCTGCACAGCTATGCCGGGTGGGAGTCGTTGCGTTATGGGGTGGCCTTCCGCAACCGGGCCCGGGAACTCGGGCTGTCGCGTGTCGAGCCGATTTCGGGCGACGCTGACACGACGGTCATGGTCGACCTTGGAGCCGAGCCTGTCCGGATGTCCCGCAGGCAGCACCGTTTGGATGTCCCGGGCGACGTCGGTGTTCCACCGGATGGATTGGTGCGATGGGAAGGATTGGACGTCCTTTCCGGCCAAAGAGTGCTGTCTTGGAAGGGCCCCGACCGCGGACTCGCCGCGGCCTTGGAGTCTCGGCCATCCGTCCAGGAGCTGCATTGGCATGACCCGCCGACGGTAGTCGACCTCCGGGGCACCCAGCTACGCGAGTTGCATGTGGACAGCAACCACATGGGACGGATCTTGTTGTCGTCGCGGTTGTGGGACCTTCATCTTGTGGGCGATGCCTGCCGCAGCGCGGTGCAGGCGCATCGGGATGGGGCGCTTCTCGAGTTGACCGTCCACGGCAGCCTGCCCGTCATTCCGCTGGGCCTGAAGTCCACACGAAGGCTTAGGCTCCAGGGCCTCGGCGAGCTCGACGCAGCAACTCCAGCATCGCTAGGCGGCCTCGAGGTACTCGAAATTCACTTCTCCGGTGTACCTGGCCGCATCACCAATGCTGGCCAACTCACGCGGCTGCAGCAGCTGCACACCCTGGTGCTTCGCGACGCCTACGGCCTTGAGGCAGACGACCTGCCCGAAGCCGTGCACTGGCCGGCTCTGCGCCGATTGCACATCACAGGGCTTCGCAGCAGTGTCGCAGCGGGGCTGAAAGCACGATTCCGTAAGTCGAGCGTTGAAATCACCTTACGAGGAGCCAAATCTGACCTGTGGATCGCCGCCAACCTTACCAACCCGCTGCGCGACTGGGCCGATGACGAACCGAAATTTGGGGCCCAGGCATGCAAGGCCTACGCGACTGCGCTCAAGGATGTCGAACGCCTGCGCGCCAACGGTAAACCGGCCGTAACCGACGTGCGCGACGTCCTCCATAAGTTTGTCGAAGACCTTAACCGCATAGACAAGCGCTACGGAATGATCGACACTTTGCGGCGTGAAGAGGCCTGCGACGCTGCGATCGAACTCGCTGAACGCAGCGGAGTCGACAGCGACACCGCATCGGAATGGATCGACCAATGGCGCGACTGGTAACCCGACCTGCCCTCGCAGATTGGCCGCCCGCAAGCGATGAAGTGAGACGGGGTTCAGCGCGGCCCACCGTCGAGGGCGTTTCACGCGGACTCCAGTGCACCGGATCGTGTGCCCTGCCCGACATCCGGGCGCCGGCAGAGCGCGGGCTGGATGAGATGGAGCGTTAGGAGACAAGGCGGATAGCGCCCGTCGGCCCGTCCACCTTGGACGGGCCGCACGGTCGTACTGTTAGCGCAGCCTGAGCCGGTGGCCGTTTGTGGACCTGGCGCGTTCCCGCTATTCGCGGCCGGTAATGGATCGTGACATGCATCGGCTTGCGGGTGTCCTTTGTGGACAGTCGGGACACACCCGCAACGCATGATCCTTTAGTGTCTACATATGAGCAATGAGCGCAGGCGCTGGCTGGTCCTGGTCGTGGGCCTGTTCGCGATGACCGCGGGCAGCACTTTCCAGTACGGGCTCGCCTACCTCATTCCAGCGCTGAGGCACGAGGGCTTTTCCCTGGAACAGGCCGGTGTCCTGGTTGCCTGCCCGACTGCTGGCGTGATGCTCACCCTCATCGCCTGGGGCGCTGCGGCCGACCGGTGGGGCGAGCGTGTCGTGTTGTCAACGGGTCTTGGGCTGGAGGGTGTCGTGCTCATCGCTGCCCGGTGGGTGGACGGTACGCCGAGCCTGGCCGTTTGCCTGGTGCTCGCGGGCGCTGCGGGCGGCTCGGTGCTGGCGAGCGGCCGGCTCATCCTCGGCTGGTTCGCGCGGCATGAGCGCGGGCTGGCGATGGGCATCAGGCAGATGTCGCAGCCGTTTGGCCTTGCGCTTGCCGGCGCCATCCTGCCCACACTCGGTGCGGGCGGCATCAGCGTTCCGCTTTTGTTCCTTGGGATGTCCTTCCTGGCTACAGCGGTAGCGGTGATCGTCTTCGTGCGCGATCCAGCCTGGCCGCAGCCGGCACCTGGTCAGGAGGCGACGTCGGCCTCGCCATACCGCACGTCCGTGCTGTGGCGCATTCACGCTGCCAGCGCGCTTCTCGTCGTCTCCCAGTTCACCGTCGGTACGTTTGCGCTCGTTTTCCTGACTGATGCTCGTGGCTGGACGGCCGTTGACGCCGGGCGCTTGCTGGCGGGTGCTCATGCCTTCGGTGCGCTCGCCCGGCTCGGGGCGGGCTACTGGTCGGACCGCACCGGCAGCAGGATGCGTCCGATGCGGATACTCGCGGTGTCGACCGGTGTGGGCATGCTGGCACTGGCGGCCGCTGCGGCGGCAGACTCCGGTCTGGCGGTGCCCGCACTGCTGGTCCTGGGCGTGGTTGCCGTGGGCACCAACGGCCTGTCCTTTACCGCAGTCGCCGAATACGCAGGGCCCGCCTGGGCCGGGCGCGCCCTTGGCATCCAGACCACCGGCCAGAACACGATAGCGGCGGCCACACCGCCGGTCCTGGCGCTGGTGATCGGAGCCGCAGGCTTCGGGCTGAGTTTCGCCGCGGTGGCCGCGTTCCCTCTTGTGGCTGCGATGCTCGTGCCGGCCGTGGCCGAACGGATCTCAGCCGCCGGCCAGCGTGGTCGAACCGACCCGGCAGGCGCAGAGGTTCAAGGCATCCGCGCGTAGCCTTTAGCGACCGTAAAAGCGGGCTGGTGTGGATGCGTGCAGACATCAATTTCGGCTTGCTAGATGGCCGTTCTGGTTGATACTCATGGCAGCGATGACCATCTTTTCATGTGCCTCCTGCGGGCGAAGGCTGACAGAGGACTTGCGACGCTTGGCTGCAGGCGAGGTTGTCTTTGAGTAGGCAGAGCCTCCCGGCAAGTCTCCTGCCAAATCTCCTACTAAAACGGTGTTCTGGTGATTGGCCTACGCGTTCACTGTTGAGAGGGTGGTTCGTAGGAACTATGTCCGGTTTGGATTTTGGGCTGAAGTAGGAGTGCGCCTCGCTGGGGCTATGCAGACGGTGTCGCCGGGGGGCGAGGGTGAACAGGCCGGGCTGGGTTTCAACCTAGAGGGTGTCTCTCGGATCA
>DPJL01000013.1 GCA_003543035.1 Micromonosporaceae bacterium
AAAGGCCGGCCGCGTCCCTGGTCGGCTCGACAGTGCCGATTCGGAGCTTGGTGTCGGTGGTCACCCGTTGCAGCAGCGCCTGCCAAGTCAGCTTGGCCGAGGGCCAGCCGAGGGTCGCTGCCACCGGCTCCGGCATCGCCAGCACGACTGGGCTGCGGGCCAGCGAAGGCGCTTCGCTGATGGTCAGGGCGGGCGAGGCGGCGCCGATCCGGGCCAGCCACATCGACGAGTCGGGCACCCAGACATCCGGAACCTCGGTGTTGCCGGTCGGCAGGCCAACACCGGAGATCGTCACGCCCTGCCGCCCGGCGATTGCGGCAGCTGTCTCGGCCGGGTCCGCTGCGGAGACTTCGACTACTACACAGGTGCCGTCGACATCGGCGTGCCGCGCGGCCATGGCGCTGGCTGCCTGCTTGAGCGCGGGAACGATCTCGGCCGCGGCGACCACTCCCAGCCGGGCCTGACCTGAGCATCCAGTCCTGCCTGCGAGCTGGTACACCACGAGAATTCCGCCCGCGACAGCTACCGCCACCGCCAATCCGATGGCGAGAGCGGTTCCCCCGAAGGGTTTCTTATGACTGTTGCGATGGCGGCCCGACACAGGTCCCAATGTTTATGCACCATGAGCATGGTCGCCTCGTACGTTCGGCCGAAGTTACCGACGAGAAACATATTGATGTAGACCAAGGGCTGAGAATGCCATCGACACAGCGTAATCGCATGATCACGCACGCTCGGCCTACGTCCGCGAGTCCGCTACTTTTGGGTGGTGGCTGGACCCGAGGTTGCCGAGCTCGCCGGGCTGATGTCGTGCGGTGAGGTGGCCGTGCTCAGCGGGGCCGGGCTGTCCACCGAGTCGGGCATCCCGGACTATCGCGGCCCTAGCGGTCTAGCCCGCCAGGTCACCCCGATGACCTATCAGACCTTTGTCGGCGACAGGCAAGCGCGGCAACGCTATTGGGCTCGTAGCCACGTCGGCTGGCGCCGCTTCGCCAAAGCCGAGCCAAATGACGGACATCGTTCGGTCGCGCAGCTTGAGGATTGTGGTCTGGTCGCCGGTGTCGTAACGCAGAACGTGGACGGCCTACATCAGGCAGCCGGCGCGCAGAAGGTGGTTGAGCTGCACGGCAGCCTCGACCGGGTCACCTGCCTCACCTGCGGTGACGTTAGCCTGCGTGCCGAGCTGGCCCGGCGGTTGCGCGAGGCGAATCCGGACTTCGACCCGGAGGTGATCGCCGTCAACCCCGACGGTGACGTGGATCTGCAGGACGAGGAGATCGATCGCTTCCACGCGGTCGGCTGCACCGTCTGCGGCCATGGCATCTTGAAGCCCGATGTGGTCTTCTTCGGGGAGACTCTCCCACCCGAACGGGTGCGGCAAAGCTATGAGGTGGTGGAAAAATCGCGCCTGCTTCTGGTACTCGGCTCCTCGCTGGCGGTCATGTCCGGCCGCCGATTTGTGGTGAGGGCAAGGAGGCTGGGGATTCCGGTGGCCATCATCAATCAGGGAGCCACCCGGGAAGACGCCACTGCCACCCTGACCATCAACGCTCCACTTGGGACAGTCCTACCCCTACTCTGCCGGCAGCTCCTCTGATGAGCCGACTGCCCGCCAGCCTGCTGGGTCGACGCCGCCGGGGATTGGTGCGGCTGGGTCATAGGGCTCGCGGGTGAAGACGAACGAGCCGATGTCCAAGTGGGACAAGCTTCCGTCGGCATGACGAACCGGCCGTAGCGTCTCACCGTTGAAGTAGCCGTTGAGGCCGACCCAGTTTCCCTTGCCGTCCTGCCGGAATCTCGCGCTGAGGGCACTGTTTCCGCTCAGGGCCGTCAACTCGAGCATGCCCTCCGCCCGTAGCCGCAGGGCGACACCGGTTGGGCCCCAATACCACGGGCCGGTGAGGAGGAGGGTCTCCGAGTCCACTTCGGACAGTGGCTTCCAAGCTTTCGGAATGCGAGGCTCATTGTCGGCGACAATGCCGATCAGATCGGCCACGAGCCCGCCGATCGCCATTCCAGAGGTGGTGTTGGTCAAGGCGACCGCGCCAAGGCCCTCGTCCACCTGAACCCAGAGCGCACAAAGGAAACCGGGCATGGACCCGGTGTGGCCGGCCAGGCTCCGCCCTCCCGCCCGGTAGGTCTGCATACCCAACCCGTAGCTTGCCTCCCATGACGCCTCCTCGGGCGCCGCCGCGGGCGTCCGCATCTCGGCCACGGTGTCGGCGGTGAGCACGCCATCGGCACCGTTGGCGAGCAGGCCGGCGAAGCGGGACAGGTCCTCGACCGTGGACCACAGCTGGCCCGCTGGAGCCATGCGTCCGGTTTCCTGGACCACCTCGGGTTGCAGCACATCCGCCCACGGATGGACGGCCCAGCCCTGCGCGTGGGGTGCCCGCGGTAGGAGCGAGGTACGGGTCATCTCCAGCGGATCGAGGATCTCCCGCTGGAGAACCTCGCCCCATGGCTTGCCACGCAACTGTTCGACGAGCGCACCGAGCAAACCGAAACCCGGATTCGAGTAGTGATGCCGGCGCCCGGCCGGGTGTCTCATCGGATCGTCACCGAGGATGTCGGCCAGGGCCGGGCGTAGATCGCCCGGAGTGCGCTCCCACCACGGTCCCGGCGACTCCGACGCCAGGCCTGAGGTGTGCGACAGCAACTGGGCGATCATGAGCGGGCCGGCCTTGGTACCCGCCAAATGTTTCTCCAAAGGATCGGAAAGATCGAGCGCGCCCTCATCGCGCAGTCGCATCACCAGGACGGCGACAAAAGTCTTCGTCAAGGAGCCGATCCGGTACTGGGTGTCGATGCTTGACTCGATGGCGTGGGTCCAAACCGCCTGGCCATCGCGGATCACAGCGCCGGCCATCGAGGGGGCGCGACCCTCGGACTGACCAGTGGCGAGTCGATGCAGCAGGCGATGTTGGGTCGTGGGCAGCATTTCGCGATCCTACGACTTAGGCCGGTTGATGACCGATGAGTTTTCGCCGATGCGGCAGTCTTACCTACATGAATACTGTGACCTCGAAAGACGGGACTTTCATCGCCTACGAGCGGTCCGGTTCAGGACCGGCCGTCGTCCTTGTCGGCGGCGCATTCTGCGATCGATCGTTCGCCGCGCCGCTGGCCGCCCTCCTGCAGGAGGACTTCACCGTTTTCAGTTACGACCGCAGGGGCCGGGGCGACAGCGGCGACACCGCACCGTATGCCGTTGCCCGGGAGATCGAAGATCTTCAAGCCGTGATCGACGCGGCCGGCGGATCGGCTTACGCGTTCGGCGTCTCCTCGGGCGGAATCCTTGCCTTCGAGGCGGCGGCGCAGGGGGCTTCCATCACCAAGCTCGCGATAGTCGAGCCGCCCTACAACGCGGACGAAAGCCGTCCGCCGATCCCGAACCTGGCCAAGGAATACACCCAGCTGTGCGCCGAAGGACGGCGTGGCGACGCCGTGGCATTGTTCATGACCAAGGCGGTCGGGCAGCCTCCCGAGGAGGCGGAACAGGCGCGGCAAACGCCGATGTGGCCATGGCTGGAGGGAATGGCGCACACGCTGGCCTATGACGCGGAGGTCGTCGGCGATGCGCAAGTGCCCACCGAGCGAGCCGCTACCACGACCGTGCCTACTCTTCTGCTGGAAAGCACGGGCAGCCCCAAATGGTTGCGCAGTGCGGCACAGGCGATGGCCCAGTCTCTGCCGAATGCGGAGCACCAATCGCTGCCCGGGCAATTCCACCAACCGGATCCCGAGCCGATGGCAGCTTCGTTGAAGCTGTTCTATCTTCGCTAACACGCGCTACGGCTGGGTATGCCGCGTCATGTCTTGGCCGCGAGGAGGATGCTTACCTCCTCAGCGGCCGGCATGCCCAGCCGACGGTAGATGGCAAGCGCTTCGCGCAGGCATGTCTCGCTCAGCTCGGTCTGGCAGAGGCTGCGATAGGCCATGCCAAGGTGATGTAGGTCAAGTGCTTCCATGGAGTAGTCGCGTAACTCCCGGTGGATGGTCAGCGCCTCCCGCAGGTAGCGGATCGCTTCGTCGTGTTGTTCGTCGGCCTGGTATGCCTGACCCAGGTAGCTGAGTGCTGTCGCCTCGCCCCAGCGATCGCCGATTTCCCGCCGGATCACCAGCGCCTCCACGAAGTGCTTGCGGGCGGAATCGAGCCGGCCATCCTGAAGCTCATCCTCGCCGAGGTTGCAGATGGTGATCGCCTCGCCCCAGCGGTCGCCGACCTCACGCCAGATCTCGAGGGCCTGTATCAGGTAGGGGCGGGCTTCCCGCGTTTGATGCATGTCTGCCCACACCGCTCCCAAGCCGTTTAACGCCTGAGCTTCGGCGCGCCGATCGCCGATCTCGCGGCTGAGCTCCAATGCCTGCTGGTGATAGCGCCGAGCCTCATCGAACTGCCAAAGCTCCCGGGTTGCGGTGCCAAGGCTGCTGAGCATGGTGAACTCCGCCTTCCGGTCGCCACAGGCTTGAGCACAGGCCAAACCTATTTTGTCGGTACCAATCCAGTCGTCCCAATGCTTTTCGAGGCGGAACAGACCCCACAACAGGTTGGCCAGCCGCCAGCCGAGGTCGTACTCGTGGTACTCCCACGCCTGGCGCACCGCCGCTACAAGGTTGCCGCGCTCCGCCGCGAGCCAGACCAGTGCCTCGGCATGGCTGGGAAACGCGGGCAGGTCGCCGGGCGGCACTTGATCCGGCAGCGGAGTACGCCGGCGGTGTGGCGTCAGCAGCGCGTCGGCCGC
>DPJL01000226.1 GCA_003543035.1 Micromonosporaceae bacterium
TTCACCCCAATGCCGAGATCGTGCTCGGCAACGGCGTGGTGATCGATCCGAAGGTGCTGCTGGCCGAGATCGACGGGCTGGCCGAGCGCGGTGTGGATGTCTCCCGATTGCTCATCTCCGCAGACGCCCACCTGGTGATGCCACATCACCGGGCGCTGGATCGCGTGGTCGAGCGGTACCTGGGGACGGCACGCATCGGCACGACCGGCCGCGGGATCGGGCCCGCTTACGGGGACAAGGTCGCCCGCATGGGCATCCGCGTACAGGACCTGCTCGACCCGGGCATCCTGCGCCAGAAGCTCGAGCTTGTGCTGCGGGAGAAGAACCAGATCCTGTTCAAGGTGTACAACCGCAAAGGTTTTGATGTCGACGCGGTGGTCGAGGAGTACCTGACCTATGCCGAGCGACTCAATCCGTTTATCGCTGACACGCGGCTGATCCTGAACAAGGCACTGGAGGAAGGCAAGTCCGTCTTCATGGAAGGCGCTCAGGCCACCCTGCTTGATCTGGATCACGGCACCTATCCCTTCGTAACTTCCTCCAACCCGACCGCAGGTGGTGCCTGCGTTGGCACCGGCATCGCGCCGACCCGGATCACCAAGGTCATCGGCGTTATCAAGGCCTACACCACACGGGTGGGAGCCGGGCCGTTCCCGACCGAGCTCAACGACGACATGGGCGAACACCTGCGTAAAACCGGCGGCGAATACGGCACCACCACTGGGCGTCCGCGCCGGTGTGGCTGGTTTGACGCCGTCATCGGGCGCTACGCCGTCCGGGTCAACGGCATCACCGACCTGGTCGTGACCAAGCTTGACATCCTGAGCGGGCTTGATCAGGTACCAGTCTGCGTGGGTTATGAAGTTGATGGCGAGCGCCTGGACGAGATGCCGATGACGCAGACGGCCTTCCATCACGCGAAACCGGTCTACGAATACCATCCGGGCTGGTGGGAGGACATTTCGAAGGCGCGCGCGTTTTCCGAGCTTCCGGAGAACGCCCAGCGTTACATTGAACGTCTTGAGGAGCTCTGCGGTGCCCGGATCAGCATGATCGGGGTCGGGCCTGGTCGCGAGGAGAACGTGATCCGGCACGACATGCTGGCCCGTTAGTCAACAGCTCGATCACGGTTTATCAGTTAGGGTTGACAACAGTAGAGGCTCTCTGGTCTAGTCCGGTCTAGACATGAACCAGTGGTGAACTGGGTGGTGAGACCGGGTGGGAGCGTCGATGGCGGAGCGAACGGCACAGGGCGCTGGCGTCCTGGCTCTAGTTCGCTCTCAGCTGCGCGAATACACCGGAGCACTGCAGCGAGTAGCCACGCAGGTGCTCTCCGATCCGCCTGGCGCGGCGCGGGCCACCATCGTGGAGCTCGCCGAGCGTTCCGGGACCTCACCAGCCTCCATCACGCGCTTCTGCCGTGCCGTCGGCTTCGACGGGTACGCCGATCTGCGATTGGCTCTGGCCGGCGAAACCGGCCGGGCGGCGCAGGCGGCGGGCTGGTCGGAAGACATCGGCCGGGCCATCGAACCAGATGACCCGCTGGAACGGGTGCTCGGCCAGATCATGGCCGCCGACACCCAGGCGATGCGGGACACCGCCGCATTGCTCGATCTGGCCGAGGTCGAAAGAGCGGCCGACGCCATCGTCAACGCGAATCGGGTGGACATCTACGGCGCTTCCGGCTCGGCCCTGGTCGGTACGGAGATGCAGCTGTCCCTCAACCGTCTCGGCCTGGCCGCTTGGTCGTGGTTGGACGTCCACAATGGACTCGCCAGTGCAGCCCTGCTGGGCTCGGGCGACGTCGCGATAGGCATCTCCCATTCGGGGCAAACCCGGGAGACGGTCGAAATGCTCGCTGAGGCGGGCTCCCGGGGTGCGGTCACCATCGCGCTTACCGGCTACCCCAACTCGCCATTGGCTGAGTTGGCCGATCTGGTCCTGCGTACGGCGTCTCAACCGACGACCTACCGGCCCGATGCGCTTTCCGCGCGGCATCCGCAACTTGTGGTCCTAGACCTGCTTTATATCGGGGTTGCACAACGGACCCAGGCACAAATCATCTGAATGGAGAATGAAATGGAGAAGGACCTGACCCGTAGGTCAGTTCTACAGCGCACCGCTGTAGCGGGCCTCATGGCCGTCCCGGCCGCCGGCCTGCTCTCGGCATGCGTTGGCAGCAAGGACGACACTCCGACCGATCAAGCCGAAGGCAAGGTCACCGCGGAGAACCCGCTGGGCGTAAAGGAAGATGCCGAGCTCGAGGTGGTCATCTTCAACGGTGGCCTGGGCACCAAGTACGCCACGGATGTGCACATCCCGTCGTACAAGGCGAAGTTCCCGAAGGCGAACGTCAAGTTCACCCCGACCGAGGAGATCTCCACGGTCGTGGCGCCGCGGTTCTCCAGCGGCAACCCGCCGGAGATGGTGAACAACGCCGGCTCGAAGCTGATGGACCAGGGCAAGCTCGTTGGTGAGAACCAGGTGGCCGACCTGACCGACCTCTTCGACGCGCCGTCGCTGGACATCCCGGGTAAGAAGGTCAAGGAGACCCTCGTTCCCGGCACCATCGAGCAGGGCACCTTCAAGGGCAAGCCGTATGTGCTGAACTACTCCTTCACCATCTTCGGTATGTGGTACTCGTCCAAGTTGTTCAAGGACAACAGCTGGACCGCGCCGAAGACATGGGCCGAGTTCACCGCGCTGCTGGACGCCATGAAGGCCAAGGGCATCAAGGCGCCCTACGCCTACGCCGGCGCCAACGCGTCGTACTACCAGTACCTGGTGATCCTCACGACCGCCGCGAAGATCGGTGGCGCGGACATCCTGAAGAACATCGACAACCTCAAGCCCAACGCTTGGAAAGACCCGGCAGTGGTCCAGGCCGCCAAGCTGTGGGGCGAGATCGGCGCCAAGTACATGGACAAGTCGCACCTGAGCCTCAAGCACACCGAGGTCCAGTTGCAGCACAACCAGGGTCAGGTGGGCTTGTACCCGTCCGGCTCCTGGCTGGAGAACGAGCAGGCCAAGGACACGCCGCCCGGCTTCGACTACAACGTTGCCCCGCTGCCGTCCGCGACCAGCTCGGACAAGCTCCCGTCGACGGCCATCTACGCGGCCGCCGGTGAGATGTACTTCGTGGCCGCCAAGGCCAAGAACGTCCGTGGTGGCAAG
>DPJL01000461.1 GCA_003543035.1 Micromonosporaceae bacterium
TGCGCTGTCGTCTCATCCATGCGGAGAAAGGTAAAGGCACCCACCGACACTTCCGCGGACCCGGAACCGGTGGGGCGGGCAGTGACTCGTCCCGGGTATGACGACGAGACGCGAGGTTATCCGCGCGGCAGGCCTGACCGCGATGACCGGTCTGCTTGGGGCTTGCAAACCAGAAGAGCAGGAGGCCGCGAAGGCGGGAGACCGTCTGCTGGTGCGGCACGAAAATGGCCTGGGCATCTATGCCGCGGACACTGGAAAGTGGCTGGCCGCTCCCGCAGCCGGCGCGATCAACGGCACCGGCTTGGCCTCGGTCGATGGCGGCAAGCTGCTCCTTCGCGATGCCGGCACGGCAGTCATCAGCTCCGAATGTGCCCTGCAAGGCACGTGGACCCCGCGAGCGACCCATGGTGAGCAGGTGGCTCTGGTGTCCGGCGCGCATGCGGCAACCGATGTATATCGCCCCGTGCCGCGCACTCAGACGTCCTTGCTGGTGATGCGCAGTGGCAAGGAGCGCAAGCGATTTGACCTGCCGGGCAATCTGGAGCCGGAGGCCTTCTCGGCCGAGGGCGACCGACTGTTCATTTTGGACTATCTGCCGCCCAAGGCCCCCAACGTTTACCGCGTCCGGGTGCTCAATCTGTTCACCGGAGAGCTGCAACCGTTGCAGACCAAGCAAAAGGTGCTCGTGCCCGAGGGCGCGGAGGAGGTGATGCGCGGCCAGGGCAGGCAGTCGGTGTACGGCGGGGGGATTCTTTTCACCCTCTATACGCATCAGGGCGATCATCAGCACACGGGCGAGCTGCTGGGAGTGAGGCCGGGTGCGCCGAATGTGCACTCCTTCATTCACGCCCTACATCTGTTCGAGAGCTGGGCCGTCTGCATCGATCTGCCCGCACCCTTCGGCACAAGCGGTTCGCAGGGTCACACGATTGCCATGAGCGCCAACGGTTCCACCCTCTACGCCATCTCCGCCGAGCACGGCGCGGTCGCCGTTATCGACCCTAATGAGTTGACCGTCAAGCACACGCGGGCCTTCACCCCGTCGAAAGGAGAGGCCTCGGCTCTGGTCATGCCGGACGGGCGATTGCTAATCGGCGCGGGACGACAGCTCACGATGCTCGAAGACGCCAACCGGGACGAGTGGCAGCTCGACTTCGACCTCCGCGGGCTGGCGCTGGGCCAACAACTCTGGGCCGGCCGCGCTTCCGGGGTGACCGCTCTGCAATGGGATGGGCGCAAACAGTTGCAGCGCAACGAAATCCCAGGTTTGGTGGAGCTGCGTCAGGCCTTCGCCCTGCGCTGACGATTACCCAGCCACATCACGCCGAAGACCAAGCCCACCAGGGCGGCTGTGATGCCGACGGAGTAGGCGGCCACTCCGGCGTATCCCCCGACGTTCTTGGGGTCGAGGAAAGGGTAGGGGTACCAGTTGACGATCGGTCCCCGAATCAGGATGTAGGCGAGGTAGGCCAACGGGAAGATGAGCCAGACCCAGGTCTGCTTGAACCGCAACCGGTTCGAGGGCGCGACGACGAGCCAGTCGATGACGGCGGCGAGCGGCATGACTGCGTGGATGACCGTGTTCACCCACGGGATGACGATGCCTACGCCCACATTGGTGAGCAGCAGGTTGTAAACGACACCCGTGGTCGCCAGGTAGACCGTGGCCGCGCCCCGAAGCAGGTCGATGGTCAGCGATCTGGCTTCGGCTCGCAGACCGCAGTAAATGAAGAGCAGGGCGCCCACGATGTTGCTGAGATTGGTGAAGTAGCTGAAGAAGTTGACTTCGCTGAAGGCTGAGCTTCGGCTCGAGTGGACAAATTGCGTGGCCAGCGCGGCCAGCGCAAGGAGGCCGAGGCCGACTCGGTACCAGCTGACGAAGTTCTTCATTTAAAAAGGATAATACGGACAAGTCGCCCTAGGCGCGCGAAACCTCAACCACGATCTGGCTCTCCGACAGCGACTTCAGCTGGAGGTTGAGGCCGCCCGCGGTGGCGGACTGCTCATTGTTGATCGTGACCTCCTGCCCGGCCACCTTCAGTGTCACGGTCTTGTCCGTCGCGCTGACCAGGACGACCTCGACCCCGAGGACGCTCGCCTTGGCGTCGGCCACGCTGCGATCGAAAGTGATCGTGCATTCCGAAGTGCTGCAGCTTGTAGAAGCGCCTTCGCTGCTACAGGCGGCGAGACCGGCAACGAGACCTGCGGACAGTGCCAGGGCGGCGAGCACACGTGCAACCATGAACGTGATCCTATCGTGGAGGGTTTCATGATTGACCGCGTCGTGCAGGTGCTGCGAGAAGTAGGCGCCGAGCTCGTGCTACCGAGGTTTCGCAACCTGGCTGACGGCGATGTGATCGAGAAGAGTCCCGGTGATCTGGTGACCATTGTGGACAGAGAGGTCGAAGCGGCTCTCGAGGTACGCCTCTCCGCACTTCTACATGGCTCGCTGGTGGTGGGCGAGGAAGCTGTTGCCGCTGACCATCTGGTGCTCGAGCGGATCGGTGATCCAGGCCCGGTCTGGGTGGTCGATCCGATCGACGGGACAGGCAACTTCGCCGCGGGCAAGGAGCCCTTCGCCATAATGGTGGCACTGCTGCGAGGCGGGAAACCGGTGCTGGGCGTGATCCATGAGCCTGTTCCCGGAACGGTCGCCGCCGCAGAATACGGCTCGGGGTCCTATTTGGACGGTGAGCGGGTGACGATGGACAAGTCTCCGATCGGCTCGGCTGCCGATCTGCGGGGTGCGCTGGCCACCAGGTACCTGCCGGAAGCGTTGCGGGAGAAGGTAATCGCTCGCTCCTCGGGGTTGCGTGAAGTGTTGCCGCCGCAACAGTGCGCAGGCCGCGAGTACCCGAATCTGGTGCGAGGGGAGCAGGACTTCACGCTCTTCTGGAAAAGCCTGCCGTGGGATCACGCACCTGGTGCTCTCTTCGCACGCGAGGCCGGTGGTGTGGTTCGTCACTTTGATGGCGCTGAGTACGATCCAGCACAACCCCGGCAGGGGCTTCTGGCCTGCCGCGATGAGGAAGTCTTCCAGCTGGCGAGAAAAGCTCTGCTGGAGTGATATTGAAGGTTCAGGTATCGTGACCGACCGTGACCCTCACGGTGCCCCCCCGCCGCAGATGGTTCGTGTCTGCCTCGGCTGTCCTGACCACGTTCGCTGTGCTGTTATCCCTGGCTACACCCGCTGCCGCGGTGCCCCCAGAGCCAACGACAACGACCCCGCCTAACGAGGGCAGCGGCAATACCCTGGAGACGCTGCGGAACAACCTGGAAGCGTCAGCCATCGGCTGGCTCGATGCCGAGGCCGCATTGGCCAATGCCAAGACAGAGCAGGTCAAGTACCAGGAAGAGCTCACCATCGCCGAGCTGGACATCGCTCGCGCGCGGGTCGGCGTGGGCAAATATGCCGGTGAGGCCTACAAAACCGGGCCGTTGACCGTGCTGGGGGCCATGCTCAACGCCACAAGTCCGGATGACTTCCTTGGCCGAGCCACAGCGATTGACAAGATTACGCAGCGTGACCAAGAACGGCTAAGGCTGCTTCGCGAGGCGAAGGAACGCGCCACCGCGGCGAAGAAGCGGATCGACGAGGCCTTAGCCGCGCAAGAAGCCGCCGTCGTCGAGATGGCCAAGCGTAAGACCGCTGCTGAGCGGGCGCTTTCCGCGGTGGGCGGCGGTGCGACGCGTGGCTGGCTGGACCCGAATTCCAGGGCGGCGACTCCGGCACCTCGCAACTCCAATGGCAGCTGGCCGAGCGAAACCTGCTCGATCAACGACCCGACCACCAGTGGCTGCATCACCCCGCGGACCAACCACGCGATGAAGGAAGCGCAAAAAGCCGGGTTCACCCGATACGTGTCCTGCTATCGCCCCGGCGACCGGTGGGAGCATCCCAAGGGCCGGGCCTGCGACCACTCCGCCAACAAGAGCGGCTTCGTGAACTCGAGCGCGGGCGGCGACGACAAGATCTATGGCAACAACCTCGCCTACTTCTACGTGAAGAACGCGATCGCGTTAGGCGTCATGTATGTGGTCTGGTACTGCGACATCTGGCACGTGGGCGTCGGCTGGCGGAAATACAACTCGGCCGGCTCCAATTGCGGTGACTCACCAGCGGGTGATCACACCAACCACGTCCACGTCTCCATCTACTAGCGGCTCTCGCCATCGCCGGCTATCCGGGTGTGGGGAAGACCCACATAGCCGCGTGTGATGCCGCTCTCTAGCGTTGGCCCGAC
>DPJL01000458.1:0-26043 GCA_003543035.1 Micromonosporaceae bacterium
TCCCCGGCCTCGGCGGGCCGTTGGCTGATAAGGACTTCGGGGTGACGAACTTCTTGCCGCGGCCCGGGCTACAGGCCCTCGGCATGCGCAACGCCCGCCCGGTGCGCAGACACGCCACCAGTTCACGGCGCAGCGCCCCACGCCCTTGGACATACAGGGCTTGGTAGATCGCTTCGTGCGAAATCCGCATGGATTCATCATGAGGGAAGTCGATCGGGAGCCGGTTGGCGATCTGCTGCGGGCTCCACGCATTCGCCCAGCGCCGGTCCTGACGACGCCAGATCCACCGCGCTGCGGGGCCGGGCACCCGGTTTCCCGCTCACGGCCGAAACCGTGCCCGCAAGCCGTTCCCGCACGTATTGCCGCAGCTTTTCGTTAGCGGCGAGCTTGGCGACCTTGGGTCGCTTGGCACTTCGGTCAGCATGCCACTGCGCCGTCAAGGCGCCATAGTCCAGACGGCCGCCGCGCTGGTTTGCCGAGTTGTCCCGCTGCGAGGCCGCCGGTCCCACAACACCTGTCCACGCAGGAACGTTCGGTGTTTGTCAGGATGTCTGACAACGATGGCCCGAGTGCTGTTGTTTGCAGCCGTCAGTTCTTCTCCACCAGGCCCCGAATAGTGACGATCTCTTTCTTGATGTCGTTGTTGAGCGTCCGGTTGTACCACTGCACCACGACGAAGCAGTATTCGTTGCTCCATGCGCAGACGGCGACGTTCATCGCGTCCTTGGTGGTCTGGCCGCACCTGACAAATCCGCCGGCCTGGCCCGGTGCGATATCGACGATTCCGGTGACCGGCTGCCCGCCGATGGAGGGCCCCGTCTTCACGAACTCCTTGTCGAAGGTCGCCTTCTTCACCGGGCCGGGCATGGTCGAACCCACGACGAAGATCTGATCCTGCTTCGGATCAGGCGTGCCGTAGAAGGCCACCACGATGCTGCCCCCCTGGTTCAGGGTGCCCTTGAGGGCCGTTTCGGTCTTGGCGGCACGCCTGCTGTATTCCGCGTCGGTGAGCTTGGCGCGCCCGCCGATGTGGTCGGGTGCGACCAGGGTGGCCAAGGGTCCCGATTTTTTGAACGGGGAACTGGTGGCACCCTGACTCGGCGGCGGGCCGGCCCTCTGATTTGTCGCCGGTGTAGACGTCACCCTCACCAGGGTGACAAACACTCCGGCTGCGACCAGGAGCAGGAGCACACTGGCGGCCACGCCCAGGCCTATCCAAAGCCCGTTGCGGGACTTGGCCGCAGGCTGCAACGAGGTGGGTCCCGGGAAGTAAGGCTGATCGTGCGGTTGTGGCGTCCACGGCGGCGCTGAGTCATAGGCCGGCGGCGGTGTTCCATAGTTCGGTGGTGGGTATGCCCCAGTTGGCGGCTGCGGCGGCGGAGGGTAATAGCCCCGTTCCGCATCGCAATCTGGTAGCTGCTGGGGACTACCACCTTGTCTATATGGCGGCATTGGCTGCGACATGACTAGCTCCATCCAGAAGGGACTCGACAGGCTAACGCTAGAAACGGAAGGCATTCGGCCAACGCAGCGGGCCGGAGCGTGATCCGCCGCGCCGCGCCGCGCAGGGTGTGGTGGTTTGGGGGTGGGGCGCGGATCTGTTGGTCCGCGCCCTTGGCCTGTTCCGCAGTTGGTGGGCATTTGAGGCGGCCTGATGGGGTGTGGGTGCTGGTCACGGAAGTGCGGAAGTTGTTGTGGCGCCGAAAGTGTGGGCAGATCGACAAGTGTGTTCTTGTAGGACGTTTCTGCATGTCTGTGGCTCAGCGATGACACCCGATATCACCGCTGTCCGCGGGGACATCGCCCTGGCGCACAGCGACGGCTTCACCATCGCTCTGGCTGAAAGATCTTATTCACGTACTCCTATCATTCGATGTGCATTCTGCCATGCAGCTATCGCAGCGGCGGCCCCGATCGATCCCACCCGAAGAACTGGGAAACATCTGAGACCTGTCGGCTGGGAGCCTGAGTCGAGGAAACGGAGGGCACCAGGGCGCTCTCGCACCTGATAGCCGCTGGCCTGCAACGCAACTGGGTGAGCGCCCCCGCAGCCACAAGGTGCTCCATGAGCGGCCTTCATACCTTGTCGCCTCCTCCCAGCAGTTGGATGTTGGTCTGCTCGCCTGTGTGAATGCGAGTATCGACGCCGGCCGCGGCCGGCACGGCATCGGCCCTCGACGTAGGGGAGCCATGTCGCTACAGGGCCCACTGGTGTTGAGCCCTCGCGCCAGTCGATCCCAGCTGAATTCTGTCCGTCCCAGGATCAGTTTTCATAATCCTGTCCCGCTACCGGGAACGGGCACTCAGAGACTCTCGAGTGCCCGTTCAGCATCTGCGCCATGCTTCGCTGCCAGGCGATCGGGACACCTCCTGCCCCCGGGGAGTCGGGCGCACAGATTTGCTAGCGTGCCAAGCCCGCCCGCGGCGTCTGCCGCGAGGTGCGGACCGCGTGGTGGTTAGGGTTGGTGTTGGGTGAGGTAGGGGCTGATGGCGCCCCAGCCGGTGCCCAGGACGGTGCCTGGGGCGTTGATGATGGTTTGGCCGTTGGTGCTGGTGTTGCGCCAGGTGGCGAGGTTGTCGGCGTGGCGGGCGATGATGTCGGTTTTCCCGTCGACGTCCCAGTCGCCGATCATGTAGGTGTGCACGGTGCCCCAGCCGTTGCTAACGAAGTAGCTGTTGCCGCGGCTGGGATTGCCCGGTGTGCTGGTGTTCGGGGTTACCCACATGTCGTTGCCGCCGATGCGGCCGTAGCCGGCGATGTCAGGTTTGCCGTCGCCGGTGACGTCCATCAACATCAGCGTGCCGATGGCGTTCCAACCGGTGCCCAGGTTGATCGGGCCGCTGTGGGACGGCTGGCCGTTGGTGCTGGTGTTACGCCAGACGGTGAGGTAATCGCCGGCCCGGCCGAGGATGTCGACCTTGCCGTCGCCGTCGTAGTCAACCGCCATGAAGGTCCGTACGGTGCGCCAGCCCTCAGAGAGCCGGATGCTGTTGCCGCGGCTGGGCATGCCCGGGGTGCTGGTGTTCGGGATGACAAACAGTTGGTCGTGACGCGCAGCGGCGCCGCCGGAGTTCCAGCCGACGATGTCGACCTTCCCGTCACCGGTCAGGTCCATCGCCATGAGCTTGTCCAGCGTGCCCCAGCCACTGCCGAGGACCGTGCCCGATCCGAAGGACGGACGGCCCGGCGTGCTGGTGTTTAGCCAGACGGCCAGGTTGTCATCGTGACGGGCGATGAGGTCGACCCTGCCGTCGGTGTCCCAGTCGGCCATCATGTGGGTGTGCACGGTGCCCCACCCGTTGGACAGATGGAACGTGCCCCCACGGCTTGGGCTACCCGGCACGCTGCTGTTCAGCGTGACCCAGAGTGCGTCGCCCGAAGCGGCGTCCACCCCCAGAACATCCGGCCTGCCATCACCATCAACATCCGGCACATGCCGAGCCACCCGCACCGTAGCCGCAGGCTCCTCCACCGGCGGGGGCGGCTCACTGGTTACCCCTGGAGGGGAGACGTATCCGGAGATCAGCACATTGCGACCGCCCGCTTTAGCGGTTACTGGGTTGATTACGCGCCGGGCCACCCGCTCGTTCCAGTTGCCATCGATTGTGGTGATGGTGCCGTCGGCGTTGACGGAGTAGACGACGGAGACGTGTCCACCGGTACTAGATCCGGGCTCGCCGTAGACCACGATGTCTCCCGGAAGCGGATCCCCCGGCGAGCCTGCCGGCCTTCTCTTGAAGAGGCCACGGGCAATCCCCCATCGCCCGACCTCCGTGGCGACCCATGTCGTCGGCACATCCGCTACGCCGGCGGTGCGCCACACCCACTGCGAGAACATGGCACACCACTCGTAGGAGCGACACGGACCGTACTTCAGGCAGCCGCCGTTGGCTTCCGAGTTACCTACCTCCGCGTTGGCGGTCTCCGCGATCGCGCCTCGCGTCGGCGCCGCGTAGGCCTGCGCGCCGCCGACCACGGCGCCAGCTGCGCTGGCGAGAAGTACCAGTACCAGCGTTGCCATGCCTAGTACGCGGTACCGTTTCCCTCGTATGGGCGTCATCCCGTTCCCTTCATTTATGTGGATCGAATAGGACGGCCTCAGTCGCCGTTCCAGATTCGAGCAGGGTGGGGCAACGGCGACAAACCAGATCGGCGGCATCGATCCCCCACAGCGCGAGCCCACGCCCCGCCGCAGCGAGAATCACAAAGACTGATCTCACCGCGATCTCAAGGTTTTCGAACGGCAGGTATCTGAAGGCTCCAGCTGCTCAACTCGGGACGGCAGCAAATGTCGATCCACGTGATAGAAGGCGCAACCTAGTCGAGCGTCGCGAATGGGGCGTGAGCCCTGGACGGCAGGGCAAGGTGACGAATGATAGAAGGCGCAACCTGCCTAGGGTGATTGCAAAGTTGGTTGATCATGTGTTGCGGTTCAGGGCCACAGCTCGAAGGGCTCGTCGATTTCTGCGCCAGCAAGGAACGGCGATAGGAGGGAGGGTAGGTCGCGGGGGTAGAAGATTTCCATGCTGTCTACGACCTCGGCGATTGGCCACCATCGGAAGTCGAAGTAGTCCTCCATCTCGTAGTCGAGTCGCTCGGCTTCGTTGATCGACGGGCCGGGACCGTTCAGCTCGACCACGACGACCACCTCATGCTGCACGTGCCTCACCTGGCGGTGGCGGAATGACGCAGTGCGACGCCAGGTCGGCGGGCCGACCTGGTCCGGTGACACGGTGATGCCGGTCTCCTCGCGTAGTTCCCTGAGCGCCGTGTCCGGCACTGTCTCACCCTCGTCGATGCCTCCGCCGGGCAGTTCCCACCACGTTCCCAGTTCGGGCGCTGAGAGTTCGTGGGTGTGAAAGAGCAGGATCCGGTCCTGGCTATCGCGGACCACGAGTCGGACCACCTCGCGCTCGACGATGGGTAGGTCCTGGGGTATCTCAGTCATCAGGACATCGGCTCCAAAGGCGGCTGCATGGTCGAATGGCGTTTTGTGGATCAAGGTGTCTGGCGGGCACGGTCGTCGTTGGTCAAGTGACTTCTCAAGATCTCTTGACGATGAGGAACAACCGTGCCCGCATTGATATCTTCCCAGGTCCCGTCGCGCCTGGAGCACCTGGTCCGCATGTCACTGGACGATGTGGACCCCGCTGGCGCCGAACGGGCCGGTCTATTGGGTTACCTGCTGTCGGTTCCGGATCCGCGTGCCCGCAGAGGGGTTCGGCACGCACTGGGCTACCTACTGGCGATCGCGGCGTGCGCGGTGGCCGCCGGGGCCTGTTCGCTGGCCTCTCGATTGGTGAATGGGCGGCCGATGCGCCTGAGAACGTACTGGCCGCCCTCGGTGCCCGTCAGTGGCGAGGCCGGTACCTCGCGCCGCATCCTGCCACGATCCGCCGCGGCCTAGCCGCGGTTGACGGCGACGCCCTCGACGCCGCGTTCGGTGCATGGCTCGACGAACACCCCACCGACTCGCAGGATCGGGCCATCCACGGTTCTGCTCCCTGGCGTTCGACTGCATCCAGCAGCTCATGGACGCTACGTGTGCGCAGCGACGACCACGGTCCGGCCACCGAGCCTGGTACGCAGGTCAGCGATGAATGCTGACCGTAGGTCGGGCCAATTGTGCAAGGACACCGCAGGTGCACCCACGGCTACTCACCCGGAGAGCCCGATGTCGCCGACCGAGACCGTCTCACTCCTAAAGCCAGAAATCGACATCGTCTTGATTCTTACGGCGCCACGTGGGTTCGGTTAGGGCCTGGCAGAGCGCTCTCAGAGTGCTCTTATCAGTCAGTCGGACCTGAGTGGTTCCGGAGAGTGCCACATGCAAATGTTGAGGGTGGTCAATGGCGGCGAGCAAAAGCATCCGAACCGTTCGGGATTCGGACGCGTGTATTGGTTGTAAGAAGAACAGTGCGCAGACGCCATGTCGATGTACTGATGGCAGTCAACTTGGCGTAGAACAGGCCCAATTAGGCAGACCGTCGGATCGCTCAATGCTCCACCGTCGAAGACCGGTACGGATGAGCCCTGACGCGCCGTCGATTGGTGAACGTGATGCCTCTATTCAGCTCCCTTAACGTTGTTGTCGGGCTATCTCGACATGCACTCGGGTTAGCTGGAACCCGGTGACCGTCTATCCGAGACTGCTGAAGACCCTGAGATGGCATGACAGTGAGTACGGGATGCGGATGGCATGGAGCGGAACGGCTCAGCCGACAGCCATAGAGACACTACTGATCACTGGGTTCGATTGGGCGGGGCTCCCCCGGGAGGATCTTGGGCCGGGTTCTGTTGAGGTGATCACTCGATACTTTGAGCTTGTCGAGTTGGTGATGGACCAGCATGGTGCGCTGAGGTCGGCCCGTAATCCTGACGGGCGCAGTGTGCTGGCCGTGTTCGGATCTTCGACAAGTGCAGTGGCAGCCGCACTGGCGGTGCAGAGGGCAATGTCGGTCGAATATTGGCCGGGTGGGGTAGCGATCCGGGCGAGGATCGGTCTGCGCACCAACGAGATCCTGGGGCATGTGGGCGTCGACCGCACCGAAATAGCGGTCAATCGCTGCGCTCGCCTGCGTGATGTTGCTCATGGCGGCCAGACTCTCTTGTCATCATCCACTGCATCCATTGTGGACGGTGCACTGCCGGACGGGGCGTGGCTGGTTGACCTCGGTATGCACCGGCTGCGGGACCTGTCACGTCCAGAACATGTATACGAGTTGCGCCATGGTGACCTCGCGCACGACTTTGCCCCGCTGCGTTCCTTGGACTTGCTGCCCAATAACTTGCCGACGCAGCTGACAACGTTCGTCGGGCGTAGCGACGAGGTTGTCGAGGTTCGACGGCTGCTTGCCGCGCAAAGGCTTGTGACATTGGCAGGCTCGGGCGGGTGCGGCAAAACCAGGCTTGCCGTTCAGGTTGCAGCCGAAATTGCTGACAGGTGGCCTGACGGTGTGTGGTGGGTGGATCTGGGCTCGGTGACCGACGCCACGCTGGTCGCTGAGATGACCGCATCTACACTGCGCATCCTCGTTGAACCTGCCGGAGGTCCGTTGCGAGCCTTGACGTCGCAGCTCCGCGGACAACGGTTGCTACTGTGCCTCGACACCTGCGAGCATCTGCTCGATGCCACTGCGGAGCTGGCCGAGACACTTTTGCGTTCCTGCCCTGGTGTGTCGGTGCTTGCCACCAGCAGGGAACCGCTCGGCGTGACCGGGGAAACAGTATGGCGGGTGCCGTCTCTGCCTGCGCCCGATGCTGTACGCCTGTTCACCGACCGCGCAAGGCTGGTGCGTCCCGGCTTCTCTGTGGACTCTCACGATGACGCTGTATCCACGATTTGCCAGCGACTCGATGGGATTCCCCTCGCGGTAGAGCTCGCGGCGCGGTGGGTGCGAGCACTGACCCCAACGCAAATCGCAGATGGGATGGACGACCGGTTCCGATTGCTGGCCGGCGGACCGCGCAGAGTTGTCGCCCGGCACCGTACATTGGCCGCCTCAATCCAGTGGAGTCACGATCTGCTCGACGAGCAGGACCAAACAGTCCTACGACGGCTGGCCGTCTTTGCCGGCGGGTTCACTCTCGGCGCGGCTCGCGATGTGTGTACAGACAGCCCACCCGGTGACAACATTGTTCTCGCTGCTCTCGGACGACTGGTCGACAAGTCGCTGATCCTGGCAATTGACGGTCCCGGCGAGGTCCGTTTTCGGATGTTGGACACGATTCGCCAATACGCCGAGGACCGGCTGTATGACGCCGACGAGACGGATGCGTTGCGCGACAGGCACTTGGACCACTTCCTCAGGTTCGCCGCCATGGCGGAGTCCGAACTGGATGAGGACCAGGACCTGTGGCGTTCGAGGCTGAAGGCGGAGCACGACAACCTCCGCGCAGCGCTCGAGTGGGGGCTCGCCTCCACCAATCCCAACCGGGGCCGACGTCTTGCATCCACACTCGCACGGTTCTGGTTCCTGCACGGCTACAGCCAGGAGGCAATCAGCTTTCTTACGCAGGCGATCGAGCGGGTGCCCCACGACCGCTCAACGCTACAAGCGAGCTTGCTGTCCGGTCTGGCGTTGGTCGCCCTCGGCGCTGGGCGGCCAGCCTTGACCGCCGATGTAGCGGCCCGTGGCTTGCAGATCGCGCTCGCCAATGACGACGACCGTAACAAGGCAATGTGTCTGGTGCTGTCCGCATACCTCCCGCTACTCACTGACTACTCCACGTGCCAGAAGCTTGCCGTGCAGGCCCGGTCGTTCGCCGAATCCGCCGGCGACCGCTTCGCTACCGACTTCGCAAAACTGATGGAAGCAGCGTGCGCGACCGCCTGGGATCACCACAGACAGGGTGTCACGTTGGCGCAGGAGTTCGTCCAGGGATGCCTAGCGCGCGGCGAGCGATTCTGCGCAGCCTTCGGACTCTCGTGTGACATGTGGGCCGCCTGGTTTGGCGGCGACTTGCGGGCAGCCGACGCCTTAGGGACCGAGGTGCTGCGCATCGCCGAGCCGCTCGGCGACTACTTCACGATCGGGCTCACTACATTAAACCTTGCCTGGGTAAAGGGTTTGGCGGGAGAAGTTGAGGCCGGACACCATCTAATGGAACCGATAGTCCGTTCGATCGAACACGCCGGCCCGGATGTGGAACTCCTCCCATGGCTCGCATTAGGACTCGGCAAGATGCAGCTATGGAGCGGCGACTTCGCCGGCGCAGTCGCACGGCTCGAACAGGCGACCCGGTTCGCCGATCCGTTGACTGACAACTGGATCACCGTCCGAGCGCTGCCGAGCCTCGCCAGCGCGCTTCGACGGCTGAATCGCACACAAGATGCGCTGAATTACATCAATCGCGGAATCGCCTTGGCCAGAAAGCTCCACTTGCCGCATGCGCTCGCCGACGCTCTTGAGGAGGCGGCTTTCCTTGCCTCGGCCAACGACCCGGCCGCCGCAGAGGACCTGCACCACCAGGCGCTAGCAATCAGAGTCGAGCATGAGTTGCGAACGTTCTATGTGGACAGCCTCGACGCCCTTGCCGCCCATGCCGTACAGGCGGGTGGCGCCGACCGGGCGGCGCGGCTCATCGCCGCCAGCGATACGGCCCGCGACCTGATGGGATACCCACGGCCGATCATCAATAAGTCCGCCCACACCGACACCGTGAGCGCCATACGCACCGCGCTCAGCGAGGCCGCCTTCGATAAAGCCTGGTCCCAAGGTGCCACGCTGTCCCTTGACCAGGCCGTGGCGTACGCAACCCGCGCCCGCGGTGCTCGAGACCGACCTTCCAAGGGCTGGGCCAGCCTCACTCGCACTGAACTCGAGGTAATCAATCTGGTCGTTGATGGCCTGACAAACCCGCAGATCGGCTCCCGCCTCTTCATGAGCCGGGCCACAGTCAAGACACATCTGTCACATGTTTACACCAAGCTCGACATCGCGAACAGAACGGAACTCGCGACTCTGGCCGCCACACGGTTGCCGAGCCGCGACCGAGGTCACGGCTGATGACTAACGCGGAGCCAGCAGCCAGGCGACTCCAGCTGTGCGACCGCAATCCCTCTGCAAGCGGTGTGCGCGATGACTGCTGAAGATACGCGCGACCTTCGCGCGCTCGCATTTGACACCTCCCTCAATCCGCCAGTTGGCCACTCGGGCAAAGCGACCGGGTCTCGTCGAACTTCTCGCCTGGATAGACTCCAAAGTCAGGGAGTGGCTTTGCTCGCTGGAGGAACTTGCAGAACCCCGTATCCGTGTTCGACACCCTGGTCGTTGCGGCGCTCTGATGGGTCGTGGGATTGCAGTATTCTCCTACGTGACCTTCCTTCCGGGGGTTGCCGCGTATGCGAATCGAAGCATTATGTGCTCTCAGAACGGTCTCACTGCTGTCAGAACCGAATCGAGCCGAATCCATCGTTGCGGCTATCGTCGCGTTGTAGCTGATCCCGTACCCAACTGCGATGCTCTGTGTCCATCCAGTTGCTGGCGACAAAGAAGTCGATGTATTGGTGTCCACCCAGGGACCGACGAAGAGATTGCCGTGTATGTAGTGGTCGGCGAGGTCGTACCTTTCACATGGCGGAAGTTGACGTCGCCTGGTTGGCGCAAGGTTCGCCATTGTCCTACCGGTGCCGGGTCGTGCTAACAATGCAGAACCGGCCGCGGCGAAACGCTAACGAGTCCGTCGAAGGCACCCACGCCCCGGTAATAGCCGCATCCATAGGACTCCTCGAACCAGGCTGTACCACCCGCCGCATCGGGATCTGCCGGCAGCGTCAGCGTCGAATCGACCACCTGCCATGGGCCGCTCTGTCCGAGTGCGAACTCGAGATCCACGGCCACCTGACCACGGCATGTGCCCTCCAGATGCGCCCCGACATATAGCATGAGCGCGCTCTTACGCACACTGAGTACGTTCAGCGTGCAACTGTCAGGTCCCATGACCTTAGAAGAGGCGGCGGCGGCCGCCGAGGTCCCCAGGACTGCGATCACTGCGACACATACCGTTGCAAGGCGGATCATTCGCTCTCTCCAATTCATATTGAGGCGTCAAGCCCTGACATTCTCTACGCACCAAGCTTCAGTTCTCCTTCACACTCGCTGACTCACACACTTGGACGACCTGCAGCAGGTGACCGAAATGGCCATACAGACACCTGATGGTGCCGATCCGAACACCATTGATGCCGTAAGCCACTCCGAATCCAATGAGGACAATGTCAAGAGAATCGTCGCTGTGCCGACAAACATGTCAGACACGGCACCGACGTACTGAGGTAGGCCAACATCGACCATCAGCAAGGAACTTCTACCACCCGCGTGAGCGACCAACTTGATGCTATGGACTCCGGCTTGACGGTGGCGACGTTAGATGGGTGTTGTGGGGCGCCTCAAATGCCAATGTTTCGTTGGAGGATCGACAAAGCCCGGACAGTCATATATCCACGCCACTCTAGAGCGGCGGCAGGCGAGTAACTCGCAAAGTCAACTACCCATCCGCCATCGGCTTGCTGCTGGGTAGTCAGCCAGTGGAGTTCTGCAGATATGGCCTGGGCGCTGAAGAAGGCGCGTGCAGGACGCCCTGGAGTTGGAGCGAAGTCAAGCGGGCGCATCATCTCGTTCTCGAGGCCACCTTCGACGCGGAGCCTTCCGCTCGCTGGGATGTATTGGCTCAAGTTTCTGAGGAGAGTGGCTGCCTCGCGGTGGGTGTCATGTGCGGCGTCGAGAAAGCCAATCACAAAGGCCAGAGCGATCGGGTGGGGAGAATCGTCGAGCTCACGGACTTTGGTCAGGCAATATTCGGTCGCCTTGGTGAGCCATTCGTGCTGGGCGACCGCAGAATCGTTGGTGGCAACGCGATGGGCGGCGGCGGCAACGGCCGCGGTGATATGCAGTGAGGAGATGGAATGATCGGCGTGCGTCCAAAATGGAGCGCAACCGGCGTCATCGGTGAGTGCAAACGAAAATGGCACACCGCCGTCGGAGAGGGAAACTGTCGCGAGCCAGTCACACAGCTGAACAGCGTGAGGCGATGTCGCCGGACCAATCTCTTCGAACACTTCGAATGCATGCAAGGCACCGCCGGGCTGACTTTCGGGCGATCGCAGATCAGGCTCTAGCCCCCAGCCGTAGCCGCCATCGGGATTGCGATAGCCTTCAAGTGCTTCTAGAACTGGGCCATGGTTGGCCTCGCCGATTAGCAACTGAAGGCGGCGGCGGTCAAGAAGACGCGCGTTGGCGGCCATGAAGGCCGCGGCCTGATACAGATCTACAGCCATATCTCTCAGTATATTTGAGCCCAGCTTCTGATTGGTTTCACGCATCGGCAAGTTGGCTTGCTCGGCCAAAACCAATGAGATGAAGCCAAAAGCGGCAATGTGCAATCCGCTAACCCCGGCTGACGGGCTTGCGATGAAAGGGTCACTCGAGCGGATACAAGAGCCGCCGCGTTCGAAAGTTGTAGCGGTAAGGCGCATCGGACGTGGCAGACTTCACTGGGTGCACCGAACCAAGGGATTGGCGGTTGCGGCAATCGCTCGCTGGCCGGTGCGCCCCCCAGGGCCACGGTTCCTCAGAGTGCGATGCGACTTGTCTCCGTGTAGGAGTGGCCGACTTCTTGCTGGTTCTAGGCCAGGTGCTAACCATTCGGAGGGGTTCGCCCATCGGCGCGATCGACAGCCCCTAAAGGGTGGCGCAACCGTGCTTCCGGCCGAACCTCATGCCTGCACTCCCCCGCTTGGGAGGAGATCAATTGACGCCATCTACTCGGTCGAGGACTGCCAGGGCGCAATCGAACTCGGCGATCGCTTTGCTGGTCACGCCCTGAGGCAATCACCGAGTTCGACAAACTAGTAAGATCACCAACGCAGCCAGGATTTTCATCGCTTCGTCGTATCGGCGTTGGTGAGAAAGTCTGCAGTCGCTCGCGCGAGGAGCTTTGCGTTCGGATTGTGACTTAGCTTGGGCACTTCCAGATGCTCGGCGTTGGGCAGAACTTCCGTGATAGATCGTGCCGCCTTGCGGAGCAGCGGATCGCTCTTGCCGCCGGAGATGACCAGCGTCGGCACGTTTACAGTCGCCCAGTGTTTCGGGTCGAGCGGTTCGCCGCGCATGAACTTACCCACCACGGCCCAGTCATGCGGGGTCGAATTCGCAGTGGCCTTGAGTTTCTGCCATATAGGGAGGATTCGCATGAATGTTACGAGGCCGGCAGGAATGCCCATACCTTGGGTCATGTAAAACCGCACCGTCTCGGAGCGGCGGTTGGCCGCGACTAGTTCATGCAGCATCGGGCCCAGGTCTGGCGGCGGAACGTGGTAGTCGCGGTCCACTACAAAGGGTGGCTCGAAGGCAACTACGCGCCGGATCCCAGCAACCCGACCTGAAGCCGCCGCCCGCAGTGCGAGCGTGGCGCCTGAGGACCAACCGAACAAAGCCGTGGGTACGCCTGCGGCCTCGGCGAGCGCGGCGAGGTCGTCGATTTCACGTTCCACGTCATAGACACCAGGAGTGTCGCCGCTGTCTCCGCGACCCCGGCGGTCATAGTTGAGCACTGTCAAGCCGTGCCCGGCAGCTAGAGTCTGGGCGAGTTCCACCATCTTCGGCGACGTCCGGTAACTGAAGGCGCCACCAATCAGGATCACCGTTGCGGTACCGCCACCGACGTGCCGATCGAATGCGATCTTCGTGCCATCTACGGAGATGATTGTTTCCATCGCGCTTACCTAGCCTTCCCGTGTCATGGGCCTGTGTCTGCCTGTCTTGTGCTGGTCGTTTGATATCCACCGCCCGGCCAGAACCACTCTCCGCTGAGGGTGTTCCCGTCCGCGCTGAACCTGCCCCTGTAGTGGCTATCAGAGCCTTTGTGCCCGCCCCAGATGATGAGCGTGTCCCCCTCCGACTCATATACATAGTCCAATGTGTCACCTTCGGCTGTGTAGGTTCGTGACTTGATGTCGGGGCTGGGTTCACCACCGAATGGCCTTTCGTGGCCGATGATTTCGGTGAACCGGTTGTGGTGCCCGTAGAGTTCCAGCTCTCCTTCCTGGGCAAGGAAGAATCCACCCACCATCCACCGATAGGTGACGGTTCCAGAGGCGTCGCCGCTGATGCGCCATGTGCCGACAAGTTTGTCCAGAGTCCGCAGAGCGGGATCCGGCCGCCTGGCTTCAGAGTCGCTGTCTGTCATCTCACTTCTCCCATGCCGATTTGGTGCCCGATGGCAAGGCCTGTCCCGGGCGCGTCTACGTATGGCCGCTCGCGAGTTGCCGTCGTGAGCTGGCTACCGAGCGATTGCGGAAAGCTGAACCAGTTGCCTGGGTCGTATTTCTGTTTCACCCAGAGCAGGCGTTCGAGGTTGCTGCCGAAATAGGCTTCAGCACAGTTCTCGAGCTCGGGATCAGGAAAGTTTGGATATACGCGCCCTGATGCCCATGGATGTACCGAAGCCCACGACCGGGAAAGCCAGGCGCGCGCCGCACTGAGCTCTGCGCTCGGGGATGCTGGGTCGACCATCACCACATGCTCGATCATGAACAGTTCGTCGCGGTGCACGAACGCTGTGGCGTGGCTGGGCACTCGGTTGTAAGCACCACCCCATGGTGTGAGGTTCAGTTCGCGTGATTGCCCAGGGCCGCATCCCTTGACAAAGGCGTCCAGTACCGACGTGATGGCATGGCGAGGCAATGGCTGCTGAAAGAACTCCGACTTGCTGAACATGGACCACTGCTGGTCCTGTTCGGCGTCGACGGAACCGAGCCCAGAGAGTCGCCTTTTGACCTCGCGATAGGACATCGGCTGTCGACACTGGGTTTCAGGGTTAGCACCGACCCGGGAAACAAACTCATCCAGCAGCGTGTCGGTATCGGGCTTGCCTCCGAGCATTGCCCCAAACAGGTGCACCACCGGCGACCTATCGGGTTTCCCGGAGACGGTCAGGCGGAGGTTGGCATCCAATTCGTCGGGTGCTGCCGGTGCCCATGTCTGCCAAACGTCGAAGACAGCGTTGGCATGAAGAGGTGACCAAACTAGGTGAAAAAAGGTCGAGGTCGGTGCCGGCTTCGTCGCGAATACTAGGGAGGTGACCACGCCGAGCTGGCCGCCGCCCGCCCCCCGCAGACCCCAGAACAGTTCGGCGTCATGATGTTCGTCGCAATCGACGATGCGCCCATCGGCGAGCACCACCCGCGCACTGAGAAGGTGATCGCAAGTCAGCCCATACTTTCGGCCGAGTGTCCCAAGTCCACCACCAAGGGTGAGGCCAGCTATCCCAACCGATGGGCCGCACCCGGCGGGGATCGTACGGCCACGCGCCGCCAGCGCATCGTAGATGTTCCCTAACCGCGCCCCAGCACCCACCGTGACAACATCGTTCAAGAAGGACACCGAGCACATCGACGCCACGTCGATGATGATGTCACCGGTCGAGGATCGCCCCGCGAAACAATGACCACCGCTGCGTGGGCTGGTCCGTAGCCCGAACCGCCGGCCGAATCTGATCGTCTCAGCAACATCGGAGGCGCTTGACGCCAGGACGATCGCCTGCGGCCGACTGTTGTGGTAACGGGCGAGCGCCGGTTTGCGCGCGACTTCGTAACTGGATGAGTCGGCGAGGATGACCTCACCGCCGATCGCCTCCTGTAGAAGATCCCAGTCGGGACTCCAGCTAGTCATAAAATCGACTCTTGTCGCCATCGCTCAGTTCAGCGAGACTTTTAGTTATGGCTAAATATGGGTGGCCATGGTGATCGAGTGGAGGTTCACCCCGGAGGACGTCGCCCGGATACGGTTCGCTTTCTCCCCGCTGTGGGAGCTAGTACTGAGCCTGATAGTGCTCCGTGCGCCATCGCTTCATTCCCTCCATCTGCCGTGGGTCAGGTCGGTGCGGCCGCGCCTAGTCGGTTTGGATCTTTCCGAATTGTTTGCCCTCGTTCCGATCCGGGGTTTTGTCGCAGACTTCCTATCTCCGCCACCAACCTCACCACTGCCCGATTTCGCGGCCGAGCTCGATCTCCTACGACGCACGTCCGAGGACCAAGTGATCGCCGATATCGCCGCACTGACCGGTGTATCAGAATCGATCATGAGTCGAATCCGCGACGAACCGGGCCCTGCCGTAGAACGGATCGCGCAAACGCTCCAGATCTACTGGGACCTCACATTCGCTGATTCTTGGCCCCGGGTGCAGATGCTGCTCGAGGCGGACGTGCTCTGGCGCTCCAAGCGTCTGGCAGTAGGCGGAGCCCACGCTTTGTTTGAGGATCTGCATGAGACGGTCACCTGGAATGGCGATTGCCTGGCAGCGACCGACCCGTGGAATTACTCGGGTTCGCTGTCCGGCGAAGGCATCCTCCTCGTGCCGAGTGCTATGGCGTGGCCCACCGTCCGCAAGATGGTCGAGCCTTACCAGCCGGTGATCGCCTATCCTGCCCGCGGCATCGCCACCCTGTGGGAGACCGGGGATCCTCCATCATCGGAAGCGCTCACCAATCTGCTCGGCCGGACCCGCGCCCGTCTGCTCACCGCTCTCGCCGAACCGAACTCCACCACAGCACTAGCCAAACGCTTTGCCATCACACCCGGTGCCATCAGCCAGCACTTGTCCGTTCTCCGATCATGCGGCCTGATCTCTCGCACCCGAGTTGGAGGATCGGTGCTCTATCGCCGCACAACCAGGGGCGACGCCCTAGTCGCTCAGGGCTGACTCGGGGCCCACACTTGGTTGTCTGCATCATCCACGGGCGAATGCAGCCTCGCCATCGGGAATGCTCTTGGCGGTGAGCCGGAGTCCCGGTGAACACACCGAGCGCATCACCGTGGCTCAGCCCGTGCCCAGCTGCCTGCCCGATGCGGCGACGCTCTGTTCATGCCGTCCGACTCGGTCCGCGGCCCAGCTGCGTACTCGATTCGCTTTCACCACACCAGAATCGCCGGCGGCGATGTCACGCAGAACACCTTCGCGGCGCCCAATGCGAACGCCAGCCAGGCGCACCGCGCGCTGCCGGCCCGACTAGCCTTCGCCTCGTCAGAACCTAGAGCTCCCGCCGGCCAGAAGCCGGGATCCGGACAGGTCAAGAAGAATCCCGGGCCCGCCGCCGGAGTCTCACCCATCAATGAGCTTCCTATGATCCGTTGTTCGGTCGCTTTAGATCATGAGGTCCCGGCCTACATCCTCAAGAGCTGCTTGACAATCAGCACACACGTATTTGTCTCATTTAGACGGTGGGATTGGACTCTCGATGGCTATCCCTAAGGGCATCCGCTTGAGCGCGGCGGTGTTTCGACCGTGCCGCCAGTAGGGGATGCACTAGCACTGCTCCCACCATGATTGCCGTCCCTAGGTAAAAGCTCCAGCCGAGCGTTCTATGTTCTCCCAGCAGTATCGCAGCTATAAGCACCACGTAAAGGGGTTCCAGGTTGATAGCGAGTTGAGCGTAGAACGCTGAGATATAGCGTAGAGCAGCAAAAGAGATGATAAACGGGAGAATAGTGCAGCCGAAAACCAATACCAGAAGCAAGAACGTGTCGTACATATCTGGAATGGCGAACGTTGATCGAGAGCCTGAAATAGCGAGGGCGAGGATTGAGAGGAGGATCGCGCCCGCAGCGAACTCGAGGGCGGTGATAGTGACAGGATGGGCCTGATCGACCAGGCGTTTGTTGAGTATCCCTAGACCGGCCAGCAGCACAGCGGACAGGACTCCGAGGAGCACCCCGGTACCCATCTCCTGCGGTACCGCTCCAATAACTAACAACACACCCGGCACCGTCGCCGCCCCTAGCGAGATTTCCGGGAGGTTAAGAGATCTCCGATTGGCTAGTGGTTCTACGAGGGCGAGAAGGACCGTAGTGAGAGCCATACAGGTTGCTGCCACGGAGGCGTTTGCTAGCTTTACCGAGCCGTAGAAGGTCAGCCAATGTAAGGAAAGCAGGGCGCCTGCGGCGCTGTAGCCGGCTACTAGCCGGGCAGACATTTTGCGAAGCTGTTTCCACACCCATGGCACTACCAACAAGACGGCCGATACGCTGACCATGCGCCACCAGACCAGCGGCAGGGCGGGCAGAGTGATAAGCCGACCGAGTATTGCTGTAAAGCCCCATAGAAGCACGCAGAAATGAATTTGCATCTTTGGATTGCCGTAGATCCTTAGCTTACCAATCCTCATCTGAGGCACCCGCCTCAGCCATGGCGCGGCGGATGGTGTTCAACGTCGCTGGGAAACTCGGTGAGCGGCGCGTTTCCCGCGGAACGTTGCTGCGGTTGAATTCACTGCCTGCGAAATATTCGATGGACTCCGGTGAGTCCCGTATGGGCAGCACCAAGGGTTCCGTATGCTCTCCGCAGGCTCGGGTGATCACCCACGAGCCGGAGTCTCCCTCGGTTGCTTGACATTCTCGAACGCCGGTCTCTCGTCGGCCGGAAGTGCATCCGTACGTGTGCTCGAAACGGGGTTCGCTTCGCCAGATCTGGGCGATCACGGCATGACTCCAGCTTGGTCGAACGTTAGGGTGCCTGCGCTTGCGTCCAGGACACCTTCAATGCCTAGCGGGATGGT
The DNA here is from genome assembly GCA_003543035.1 of Micromonosporaceae bacterium. GTDB lineage: Bacteria > Actinomycetota > Actinomycetes > Mycobacteriales > Micromonosporaceae > Rhizocola. Next base: position 18,057 of record DPJL01000458.1, read on the forward strand.
GGCGGTGTCCCGTTCATGTCCAACCGGCACACCGATTAGCACTGGCACGCCTAGTGGTGTGAGGTGACGTTCAAGAACCTCGTCCAATGACAGATTGTTGGGACTCTCCGGTCGACGGTCACTCCAGTCGCAGTCGACAAGGCGTCCAACCACGACACCGGCAACTCCGTTGAGCATTCCCGTTTGAGCTAGATGAGTTAGATGGGCGTCAATGCTCCAGGGAGGTTCGCCAACCTCCTCAAGGAAGAAGATCTTTCCGTCGAGATCGGGTTGCCACGGCGTGCCGATCGTCTTGCATAGCGGCCACAGACATCCACCGACAATCGGTGCCGAGACGCGGCCAGGCGAGAGTGTAAAGACTTGGTTGTCTTCAGGGTGTTGCGGAACTGTTCCCACTGCACCGGTTAGTGCCCTCACCAATGCGTCCGCGGTGAAATCGCTTCCCCGTGGGGGAGCGATATCGGCCATTCCAGGACCATAGAAGGTAACGAGGCCCGCGAAGCGTGCTATCGCCAGGTGCAATGCTGTGAGATCAGATCGCCCGACGAACGCCTTGCCGCTGGCCGCGATTTTGTCAAAGTCCAAGTGCTCGATGAGCCGAGTGGATCCGTATCCGCCGTGTATCACTTGCACAACGTCTACCGACGGATCATCGAACGCTTGCTGGAACGCTTCGGCTCGCTCACGATCGCTACCCGCGAAATAGCCGTCGCGCTGGAATACCTGCTCGAAGACCTTGACTCGAAATCCTCGCGCCTCCCAGGCGCGAATCCCGCGCGTGACAACTGATCGCCCAAAGACCGACGCGGCAGGTGCGACAACCCCGACCATGCCACCGGCAGGCAACACCCTTGCCTTCCTGAGCGACGACGGCTCCAACGCCCCATCCTCCCAGATCGATCATAATTGCGCAGATCAAGTCACGAGATGCTTCTGGCGCGCTTAGAAACTCACCACAGCATCGGCAGCCCCACGGATCTACACGTAAAGGGCTTTCCTGACCTCTCTAGGAATTGCTCTTGATCGGTTGATCTAAGCATCGTGTGCTCTCAAGACGCTCTCACCATGTTCGATACCTACTTCTCGAGAAACCTGATCGGCGCAAGTGGAAGGCCGCAAGATGCCCATGATTCTCTCGCAGAATGTTCTACGTTCGTGTGGTCGCTCAGGCTTGGTGGGTCACGCGGCGCACCATCGGGCGTGCGCACCTCGAAGGTGGAGCTCCACAAAGCACTACCGCAGAGATGGCCTTTGCCCATCAAGGTCAGATCCTTGGGCAGCGGCAGGACCAGGTGTCATCAAGTCCCCTCCGCAGGTCCCGCCAGAGTCGTTCTCCGGACTTGAGCTCTTCGCTCGCTGAACCGGTGGTTGGAATGGCAACTCGACTCGGCCGGCGTACTCGTTAGGGTCCGACAATCGTGACGCCTTCGGCGAAGCGGATCAGCTCGGTTTCGTCCAACTGCTCGGTGACGCCCTGCGCGATGGAGAGCACTTTCGTACCAAGATGAACGTAAACGGACGCGCCAGTGATCGGGTCGTCGCGAACCCATGCATCATTTCCACCGATCTTCGTCTGTCTGAGGCCGGAGCGATCCGGGCTAAAACGATCGAAGCTGTCAAGATTCAGGCATATGGATTCGTAGGCGGCGTACTTCATGGCTGACGACGCCAGGCAAAGGCCGTAGTGCTCCCGGGCAACATCGGGACCGTCAATTATCTTCGCTGGTCGGCCTCCACCGCGAATGTTGGTCAGCGAGCCACTCTCACCCCCGATAAGGGCCGAGACCACCCAGTCCTCGGGCGCACGCACCAACCTGAACGGTGTAGTGGGGCTAATCCGGCCTGGTTGTAGCCCTTCGGCGAGTCGTTTGACATCGTCGGTGGGAACGAGCTCGCCGTGCGCTGTCACCCATTGGCCGTTCTGATGCCAGCTCAACATCGACCACGGTGTCCCCGTTGTACCACCGGTTCGCAGCTTTGCAGAGAGCCCGTTGACCGTTGTATCGACTTCGTGCTCGAACACCCAGGGCAAGGGGAACCCCTTGGGGCCAACCGAAACCGTCAGCGTCCCCTGGTCCGGTGAGTACACGAGGCTTACGCCGGTGTCGTCAACCATGACTCGAGCTTTTCCGGCGTTGGGCGGCACCCATGTCGGCTCATAGGGAAACGCGGGAAGCTCGAAAATGGCCGGGGAAAGAGGTGGTGCGGTGCGTCTGGGCGAGGGCAGAACAATCTGTGGACTGCCGCTCACGCTTGGCGACGGAATCGTGGGCGGAACGGTAGGGCCGATGATGGGCGCCTCACCGCCGCGAATGCGTACAATGATCGTCCATGGGATGGCCAGGGCCAGGACCAAGGCCGCCGCTAGCATTGAACGCCGGGTTATGCGTCGACGCCTGACAGTCGAGGCGGTCGCCTCGACACCATCAGGCTGGAAGGCGCGTGTCGCCATGGCTTTCCACTCGGGCTCTTCTTTCTCCACGAAGTACTCGGCAAGCTGAGATCGCCCGCGAGACAACCACGACCGCACCGTGCCTTCAGCAACACCCTGCTGTTCGGCGATCTCCGCGACAGTCAGGTGCCCAAGATGGTGCAACACGACGGCGAGGCGATGGTTGGGTGGCAGCGTGGCCAGGGCATGCGTGAGCGCGACACGATCCGGCCCTGGTCCTTCGATGTGCTCAACTCGCTGGCGGGTAACATGGCGCACCGCAACCTGAAGATGGCGTAGTCGGCTGGTAGCAAGATTCCACGCAACTCGCCGCACCCATGCCGGTGCTTCCGCATAGGTCCTCACCGTGCTCCAGCGATCCAGCGCTCGGCAGAACGCCTCCTGCGCGATGTCTTGCGCCTCTGTGTGGTCGCCTAAGTAGGCGTGGAGCTGGCCAGCTATCCGGTGGAAGTGCGCGGAGTAGAACTCTGCGAACTCCGCCGTGTCTGCTTGGTTCATCGACCTTTGCTCCTCCCCTGTCGCGTGGCCTCACTTGAACGCGCCAGAATCGGCTTACGTTGCACACAATCGTTGCCGCAAGTGCACCTTCAGCCAATCATCATCGTGCGGGGCAGTGCGAGATGAATGCGGTCGCCATAGCTAACGCCGGCGAACCCGCTGGGATCAGGCTCAGTGAAAGTCGATATGAAGTCAGCAACGCCTATCATCATCAAGTCGAATCGCCGACTTGGGTCGAGACACAGTCACAAAACAGAATCCGGGGAGCGGACTGACAGGAATTTGGTTGATCTCCTCGGCATGGTCCGTGCTGAGTCCGTACTGCCAGTGGCGGAGAATCCGGATGCGCAGATCGATCTCTCTACGATATCACCTATCGGGCTGCCCTTAATTCTCGCGGACCACGTCATTGTCGTCCACTCCACGAGCCCATTGATGTCGCCTAGTTCCCCCACCGAATGCGGCGTCCCCTCCGTCGAAATCGACTCCTGTGAGACGAAGATCGGGACCGCACTTCATGTCGGCCCACATTGTGTATATGTGAACGTCGGGGTCCTCGGCATGAATGGCTGCGCTTCCTAGTGATGTAGAATATATTGCGGCAACTGCAATATGGTCGGTTATTCCGACATGTCGCCGAATTGCCTGAAGCGTCGACACAATCGTGCTGCCAGAGTTGATAATGGGATCCAAGAGAAGATAAGTGGTGCCCGTCCGCACGCCCGGCACATTGCCATACACTATCCGGGGGGCACTTCTTATGTGACCCACCCTGGCGGGAACGATTACGCCAGCGGGCGAAGCAGGGAAACAGACACTCATTGCGTTCCACATCAGAATGCCGCCACGCATTACCAAAACTGGAGTTACATCCTCTCCGAGGTGCCGTCGAATCATGCAAAGTAAAGTCTGAGACAACACTTGCATGTTCGCAGTAATCTGCGCGAGAGTGGGGTGCTGCTGCAGCTCAGCATGAAGAAATCGACTCGCTTCGTCCGCATGAATTGATACAGCTTCCAATTTTCTTACTCCTGCCAATGGCATGCCGAGATCCTGCTTGGACCGCCCCTAACCATGGGGTGAAGACGATAGACGCCCCGCCAATCGTCGGCGAACTCAGCAACCCGACGCCGGGGCTGATCGAGCACGCGGACGGCGGTGCATTGAACCCTCAAAGGGGAGAGAAGTGGTACCAGTACTGGCGGCGGTTGGTGGCGCATGAGTAATTACGCACGGTGCTGTCAACTGTGGTCCCCGTCAAACATGTCCCGTACCAATCGTTCTTGTACCAACCGCCGTGCCATTGATACCAAAGCTGCCACCGCGCCGGGGAGCTGACGCGGCATTGAGCCAAGCGGACGCGTCCGGAGATGTCAGCGGTCAGACAATGGCCAGTTCTCACGTGGCGCGTCCATCCGCCGTACCAGAACTCCCACTGTTGGTATTGGTTGTTGGAGGTGCAAGGGAGGGTATAGACATCGAGATTCCAATTGGCATCCAGACACCAGCCGCTAGCTTCATTCACGATTCTGTACGGACCTGCCTGCGGCCCGGAAGGGCTACTTACTGTGTTCACCAAGGAATGCACAGCGGAAGGCGACGTCTGTGCTGCGTCAGCAGCTTCTGCCGTGAAGAGCGCCGCGGCCGCCGCGAGCGCCATCACGAGAAGTTTGTTCAGCCTGGTTTGCATGGCTCTCCTTGAAAAAACTCGGGATCGGGACCGCTGGAGTCAAGCAGGCTATGGCTTCGGAAGGCTCTCAAAGCAATCTCAAGTCCGTCCAAGCCAAACCCGAAGGGCATGCTTGGTGTAGTGCAGACAATCGCCATCCGGAAGACAAATCCGGCTGTGTCGATGATGCAGGACACGCCGGCGAAGAACAGTCGCTGCCGCCCTACCCGCCAACCTCCTGCACGAGCTTGTGTTGATGAGGGTCGTCCGGAGCCTTGAACCGCTCGGCTGCGACCGGCCTACTGGTGGGGTTGCTCCATGCGGCGAACTGGACCGACTGTCGCCCTGGCGCTGACGCTGACAAGTCGCCGATAGCATTAACACACACGCATGGGCATGCACTGAGTCGTGAAATCGTACGGAGCTTGGGCTCCCCGGCTATCTCGGCGCACCGAGGTGTGTTATACCGACAATTAGGCATCGACGTGGCATAGGAACGCACGCGTCGGGTCTATGGTTCAAGCTACACACGTGAGCGCAGATCTTGCTGAATGTGGTCCGTGAGAGCGGGGATATTGATGACGGAGCCGAACCGCCACTTGGTGATCCAATTGTTGGGGCCCTTGGCGGTATCTGTGGACGGGACATCGGTTCAGCTGCGGCCAAGGCGACTTCGAACCCTTGCCGTCGTATTGGCGATGTCTGCGGGCAGATCTGTGTCGGTGGATCAGCTCGCCTACGCGTTATGGGATGGCGAACTACCGGAAGATGTCCGTAGCAGCGTTCAGAATCATGTGTGGCGGCTACGCAATTTGCTTGGAGCCGAGGTGATCGGAACAAGCTCGGCCGGATATCAGCTGCGGATGGATGCCGACGACGTTGACGCGCTGAGATTTAGTCGGCTCTTAGATGCGGCCCTGGAGACCAGCAACGAAGCAGCTGAGCGAGAGTTGCTCACGGCGGCGCTGGGATTGTGGAGAGGCAACCCGTTCGAGGATGTGCCCTCGGAGTGGCTGGAACAATTTGAGGCACCCCGTTTGGTGGAGCGCTATCTGACCGCAGTGGAACGGTCGGCTGATCTCAGACAGGCCGAAAATAGTGGCCGCAGTGACGTGGTACCACAGCTGCGCCAGTTGGCAGCCCGTCATCCGCTGCGGGAATCGCTTTGGCGGCGGCTGCTTGTAGCCCTAGACAAGGACGGCCGACCGGCAGAAGCCCTTGACCTGTACGAAACAATCAGGACCCGCATTGCTGAGGAGCTTGGCGTGGATCCAGGCCAGGAGTTGCAGGAAGTTTACGCGGACCTGCTCGCCCGCACGACTCAGGACTTTGCCCATGGCGCTGTTTCCGCCTCCTTTCCTGTACTCCCGCGGCAGTTGCCGGCGGACATCGACGGGTTTGCCGGCCGGGAAGCGGCATTAAGCGCATTGGATGGACTGTTGGGTGACGCGGACGACCCTGACGGGCGGCCAGTGGTGATCACTGCGATCGGTGGCACGGCTGGGGTTGGCAAGACTTCCCTCGCGGTCCATTGGGCTCATCGGGTGGCGCATCGTTTCCCGGACGGGCACCTGTATGTCAACCTCCGCGGGTATGACCAGTCGGGGCAGGTGGCGACGGCGACCGAGGCAGTGCGGGGCTTTCTCGACGCGCTACATATGCCCACGTCGCAGATTCCGGCGACGCTAGACGCGCAAGTCGGCCTGTACCGCAGCTTGTTGGCAGGCAAGCGAATACTCGTGGTGCTAGACAATGCCCGTGATTCCGAACAGGTCCGGCCACTACTACCTGGGGCTCCGGGCTGTCTTGCCGTGGTCACGAGCCGCGATCCGCTCATCAGTCTCCTCGCCGCTGAGGGCGCCCACCCTATCGCGCTAGATCTTCTCAGCGCGGATGATTCACGGCTGCTGCTAGCCCGACGCCTTGGCGTAGAGAGGGTGGCAGCTGAACCTCGGGCCGTTGATGACATCATCGTCGCATGTGCAAGGTTACCGCTTGCCCTGGCCATATTGGCTGCTCGCGCCAGCACGCAGAGCACTTTTCCCCTCACCCAGCTGGCCGCGGAGCTAAACAGCAGTCGTGGCCCATTGGATGCGCTGTCTGGCGGTGACGCTGTTACAAACGTCCGCTCTGTATTTTCCTGGTCCTACAGGACATTAAGTCCGGAGGCAGCGCGCCTATTTCGGCTACTCGGCCTAAACCCTGGTTCGGAGTTCGCCGCGCCGGCCGCGGCCAGCGTCGCGGGAATTCCACTTTCACAGATCGGTCTTGCCCTAGCCGAACTCACGCGAGCGCGCATGGTCACAGAACACGCGTATGGGCGATACGGCCTCCACGACCTACTCCGCGCCTATGCCACTGAGCTCGCCCATGACATCGATACATCCAAGGAGCGCCATGCAGCGACGCGACGGATACTCGACCACTATCTTCAAACGGCCTACGTCGCCTGTCTACTGATTTCCCCTCACCGAGAAACTCGAATCAGCCCGGAACTCCCGGCATCCGGCGCCAGGCCACAAGAGGTCGCCGACTATGCCGAGGCAATGACATGGTTTACCTTTGAACATTCCGCGCTCGTTGCGACCGTCGAGCATGCTGCAGCCACTGGGTTCGAGACGCACGCCTGGCAATTGGCATGGGCCCTCGCTCCGTACCTCGATCGACGAGGTCATTGGAACGATCAAGTCACGACCGCCCAGACCGCGTTGCAGGCCGCCGTCCGCCTCAACAGTGTCGCCGGACAAGCACACGCCCACCGCGGCCTCGGTAACGCCTACTATCGACTCGGCCCAATCGAAATGGCCAAAACTCACCTGGAAAGGGCAATCGACCTATTCCAAGCCCTCGATGACATCACCGGTCAAGCCAGCGCCCACCACGGTCTCGCAGGAGCCTATGCGCGGTCGGGAGAGTACCGGCTGGCACTTAGGCAAGTTCGGAGAGCCCATGAGCTGTTTCGTATCGCGGACGACCGGGCAGGCCAGGGTAGAACACTTAATAGCATCGGATGGTACGAAGCTCTATGCGGCAACTACCAAGAAGCGCTCAGTTCATGCAAGCAGGCGTTATCGCTGATGCAGGAAGTGGGCGATCGCCACGTCGAGGCTGCTACATGGGATAGCTTGGGCTACACCAACCTGCAGTTGAACGAATCCCAAGAGGCAATCCTCTGCTACCGGCAGTCTCTGGCTTTAATGCGGGAAGTCAACGACCCTTACTACGAAGCCACCGTACTGGACCATCTAGCAGATGCCCACCGCGCCAACGGCGATATCGATCATGCTCGCTCGGTATGGCAACGAAGTTTGGTCATCCTCGATCAACTTCACCATCCGGACGCTGATTCGGTTCGTACCAAACTCGAA
>DPJL01000458.1:26362-26577 GCA_003543035.1 Micromonosporaceae bacterium
CACGCATCCGGTTATCGACTTACCTGAGGTGACATTCATCGATTGACAATGGGCGACTTGTGCGTCGGCTGTATAAGGGTGGATTGTCTTTCTTCTGAAAGGTCTATCCTATTTAGACACATCGCTTTAGACACACCGCGCTAAGTCCACCGGCGGAAGCCCCCGCTTAGCGCGGAGTTCAGTGTCAATCGGCAGCAAGTGTTCGGCAAGGACGG
>DPJL01000448.1 GCA_003543035.1 Micromonosporaceae bacterium
TTGGCCTTCGCCGCCAACACGTGGCAGGTCTGGGTCGTGCTGACCTTCGGGGCGCTGGGCGGCAGCACCATCTGGGCCGGGCAGAACACCATCCTCACCTCGTTGACCTCGGAGGATGAGCGGCAAAAGGTGTTCGGCTTTCAGTTCGCCCTGCTTAATCTCGGCATCGGCGTAGGTGCGGCCATTTCCGGGTCCATTGTGGACACTGCCCGGCCGGGCACCTTCCAGCTCATCTATCTGCTGGACATGCTCTGCTATCTGGCCCCGGTCGTGGTGTTGCTTTCCATGCCCCGTGTCGGGCTGCGCCTGGTCGAGCGCAAGCCAAAGGAGCAGCGAGGCAAGGAAAAGGGCTACCTGGAGGTCCTGCGGCATCGCCCGTTCCGCCGACTCATGCTCTTCAGCCTGCTGTTGACCATCTCGGGTTATGCCCAGCTGGAGGTCGGCTTCACCGGTTTCGCCATCGACGTCGTCGGCGTGACTCCGCAGATCATCGGCTATGCGTTCACGGCCAACACGCTCGTGATCGTGGTCGCGCAGCTCCTCGTCATCAAGAAGCTGCAGGGGCGCAGCCGCACGGCGGCTCTGGCCGGGGTGGGCGCCATCTTCTCGGTCGCGTGGCTGGTGCTCGGGTTGGCCGGTCTGGTCGACGGCTCCAACGCGGTGCTCAGCGCTATCGGCGTGATCAGCTTCGGTGCAGTCTTCGCGCTCGGCGAGACCCTGCTCTCACCGACCCAACCCACGATGGTCAACGCCCTCGCGACCGACGAGCTGCGCGGCCGCTACAACGCGCTCGCCGGGATGATCTGGGGAATGTCGGCGATCGTCGCGCCGGTCAGTGCGGGGCCACTGCTACAGCTTGGTCTCGAGGGGGTCTGGCTGGGCCTGGTGATCGTGGGCTGCCTGGTCGCATCGCTGCTGGCCCTGTCGCTTCGCAAGCTGATCACCCCGGCTGAGGACGGCTTGGTCACTCGGACCGAGGACGACTTGGTCACCCCAGCAGAGGGCGGTAAGCCCGTGCCCGCCGAGGTCGATCCGGCGAGCGTCAACGTCGGTCAGCCTGTCGCGGAGCGCAGCGCTCTCACCAAGACCTCGACCTCCGTCAGCAGCTCGGCCGGGCAGCCCCAATAGTCGTAGACCACTTCCGCCTCCCCAATCCGGTCAATGGTCAATGTGCAGATATGCCGCGCCTAACAACGGCAGCCGACCGCTCCGGCTGACTTCCTCGCTTACTGCGTTCCGACAACCCGTCGACGTGACGACCATTGGCCAAGCCATCACGGATGATCTGCAATGTCATGGTCGAGCAATCCCAAGCCACGATGCGTGTTCGTCGCAGCACCGCCAGGTTGTAATCGATCTCAGCCTGAACCGGGCTGAACGGCCCGAACGCCAGCGCATCATGAGCTGCTGCGGACATGGAAACCCTCCATTCAAGCGCTAAAGGGGCGACGGCGGTGCGGTGCCGCCGCCCCGGTCTATCTGCCACTTCGGACAATCCGCCAGGTCTCCCACCGCCACCGTCTTGCCGACCACCAACTGTGGGGATTTCCAGAGGGTCCCGAGGTGGCCATGGGCTCAACCTTAATGCGTTTCCGATAAGGTTACAATCCTCTTCAGTGTGCCATGTCTGAGGGAGTGCGCCGTGACCAGTTCAGATAAATGGGTAAGCATCTCAGCGGAATACGTTCTGCCACGGCCACCAGGGGCCAGTGACGCCTGGCAGGAGGAGACGGGCCGGCAGGGACGGACGGGTTCACAGACTTTGCAAGAGGTCTCCGAGGTCGAGCCGCCAGCCGAAGTTGCACAAGGACTCGGTCTTGCTCCGGGTGACCTGGCCGTTGTACGGCGCAGGCTGGTCCTCCTGGATCAACAGCCGGTTGAATTGGCCGAGTCGTACTATCCGCTTACCATCGCGCGAGGCACTGCACTTGCAGACTTCCGAAAGATCCGGGGCGGAGCAGTCACCCTGCTCAGCGAGATGGGCCACCGCCCAAAGCGCGTAATCGAGGACGTGTTCACCCGAATGCCCAGCGCGGAGGAACGCGAGTTGCTGGAGCTGGCAGACGATCAGCCGGTGCTTGTGCTGGTCCGCCAGGTCATAGGCAATGATGATCTGCCGATCGAGGTCAGTGTGATGACCATCGCCGACGGCCGTCGCTTACGGTATGAGTTAACTGTCTGAATCCGGCTGAGCTGAGGAGGTCGTCTTGGCCAAGCACACGGACGGCCGACCTCGACACCAACAGATAGCGGCGGCCATCCGGGCGCGGATCCTTTCCGGCGAGATGCCAGCGGGCACTCAACTCCCATCCACGCAACACCTTGTTGCGCGCTACACAGCGTCCAACGCAACGATTCAACGTGCCTTGACCGTGCTCAAAGACGAAGGCTTCATCTCCAGCCATGTCGGCAAGGGCGTCTATGTTCGCAGCAAACAGCCCTTGGTCGTCGAGGCAACCGCCTACATCGCCCCAGCGCCAGGTGGATTCGTCTACCAACTGCTTGAAGTCGCTGAAGTCCGGCCACCTGTCGAAGTCCGTCAAGCGCTGGAACTGTCCGAGGGTGACACCGTGATCATGCGGCGACGCCTCCTGTCGCACCGCGGCGACCCGGTCGAGCTTTCCTGGTCTTACTACCCCAGCGCTATCGCTCGCGGTACCAGCCTCGCCACATCGCGCAAGATCGCAGGCGGTGCGCCCAGGATCCTCGATGACCTCGGCTATCCGCAGCGCGAAGTCGTGGACACATTGTCAGCGCGACTCCCGACGACCGAGGAGGTCGAGACATTGGAGCTACCGGACAACGTTCCGGTGATCCGCCAGTTCCGCGTGATCTTCTCCGAAGAACGCAAGCCTGTAGAGGCAACCGTGCTTATCAAGGGCGGCCATCTATACGAGCTGCTCTACCGCCACAGAATTTAGTGCCGAGGCCAACACCCGGATGTCCTGACTGGTGACGCATCATTGTCGGGTGGCAAGGGTGAGAGCACCGGAGTTGAAGGGTCGCGGGTGGCTTAACACCGGCGGCAAAGAGCTGTCGATCGTGGAGTTGCGCGGCAAGATCGTGCTGCTCGACTTCTGGACCTTCTGCTGCATCAACTGTCTGCACGTGCTCGACGAGTTGCGGCCGCTGGAGGAAAAGTACGGCGACGTGCTGATCGTCATCGGGGTCCACTCGCCCAAGTTTGAGCACGAGAAAGACCCGGAGGCACTGGCCGCCGCGGTGGAGCGGTATGGCGTGGAGCACCCCGTGCTCGACGACCCCGAGCTGCACACGTGGACGCAATACGCGGCGAAGGCGTGGCCGACGCTGTCAGTCGTGGACCCCGAGGGCTACGTGGTCGCCTCAATGGCGGGCGAGGGCCACGCCGAAGGTCTGCGGCGCATGATCGACGAGCTGATCGCGATCCACGAAGCGAAGAGCACGCTGCACCGGGGCGACGGGCCGTTCGTGCCGCCACCGAGCGCGGACACCCTGCTTCGCTTCCCGGGCAAGGCATTGCCACTGCCGGACGGCCGCCTCCTCGTCTCCGACTCGGCCCGGCATCAGCTCGCTGTCCTATCTGCCGATCTGTCCACTGTGGAGCAACGCATCGGATCGGGCATGCGCGGGCGCACTGACGGCGCGGCTAAGCAGGCGAGCCTCTCCGAACCTCAGGGCCTGTGCCTGCTCCCACCGAACGTCGCCGGCACGGTCGGGTACGACGTGGTCGTCGCGGACACGGTGAACCACTTGCTTCGCGGGCTCCGGCTGGCCACCGGGGAAACGGTGACCATCGCCGGGACCGGCCGCCAATGGCGCTCCACCGTGGACGATCACGCACACGACGCCCGCTCAATGGACCTTTCATCGCCTTGGGACGTTGCCTGGTACCAAGGAAAAATCATCATCGCGATGGCCGGCACGCACACGCTGTGGTGGTTTGATCCGGTCAAGCGGACAGTCGGCGTCTATGCGGGGACTACGGTCGAGGCGTTGCGCGACGGGCCGTTGCCCGATGTCTGGCTCGCGCA
>DPJL01000457.1 GCA_003543035.1 Micromonosporaceae bacterium
GAGGGCGCCGTGGCCGCAGTCGTTGACCAGAGGGATCTTGACTGGATTGACAGGTGCTCCGGGCGCGGCGAACGCGGCGCCGGGGACAGCCACCGCGGCAATCGCGGCGGCACCTATAGCAATGAAATGGTTCATATCGGACATCCTAAGAGAACGTCCGATATGAACTCAGCCGCCGAGCTCGGCGAGTTTCGCCTCCAGCTCGGCGAGCTCGGCGCGCAGCTTCTCGGCATGCGCCTGGGCCTGTGCCCGCTCGGCCGTCATGATGTGCTCGACCGCCTCGTGCACTCCTGGCACATCCAGCAGCGCCACCATTTTCAGCGCCTCGGCCGGCTTGATGACGTAGGGCTTGGCGAGGGTTTTGGACCCCTGCACCGCGCCGACCATCCACTCCCCCTCGGTGTAGGAAAGCGTCACGGTAAAAGACGGCAACGCTTTGACCTTGGGACCCTTCGGCGCCGCCGGGCGGCGGGGGGCGGGGGCGGCACTGTCTGCTTCGGACACAGTCTTCTCCTGGCGTGCGGCGGGTGGCTGCTCACGCTTCTCGTGGCGGGCGGGCGGAATCTGTTCACGCACGACTTTGAACTCGGGCTGTGGTAGCGCGGGCGGGGCGGTCTTCGCCGGCTCGGCCTTCTTGGCAGCGGCGGCCCCCCGGGCTGGGATGGACAGGTCGGCGGGCGGGAACGGCAAAATGTCCGCCCCGAACTTCACCAGAATCCAGTCCTCCTGCGTCTTCGGGTCGTCGAGCTGCACCACGTGCCCGATCTGCCCGGCGATCTGGCCCGCGGACTCGGTGAACATCACCCGCGGCCGTTTGCCGCCGGCGAGCGTCTCCTTGATCTGTGCCAGCTCTTTCGGGGAGAGTCCCATGACCTCGCCTCCTTTGTTTGATACGCACGTTCTACCAGAAGCGAGTGACAACGCGGACAGCGACACCCGGAATGGACAGTCATCGTGATCTACTGGCGGCATGCCAGTAACCGTCGTTACCGGAGGGTCGCGCGGCATCGGCGCGGCAACCTGCCTGCGGCTGGCCCGGGCCGGGCACGATGTGGCGATCGGCTACCACCGCGATGAAGCCGCCGCGCAAGCGGTGGCGCAGCAGGTGCGCGAGCTGGCTCAGCGAGCTGTCATCGCCCAGGTGGAGGCCGCCGAGTCCGCATCGTTGAGCGCGCTGTTCGACACTGCGGAGACTTTGGGCGCGGTGACCGGGCTGGTCAACAACGCCGGGGTGATCGTGGGCCGGGGCGACTTTGTGGAGCTGTCCGAAGCCGACCTGCGCCGGGTGATCGAGGTCAACGTGGTGGGCGCGATGCTCTGCGCACAGGAGGCCATCCGCCGGATGAGTGCCGGAGGCGCGATCGTCAACGTCTCCTCGGGCGCGGCCACTTTGGGCAGCCCAGGCGAATACGTCCACTACGCGGTGAGTAAGGGTGCCATCGACACGCTCACCATTGGACTGTCCAAAGAGCTTGGGCCGGCCGGGATCCGGGTCAACACGGTGTCGCCCGGGGTCATCCGCACCGACATCCACGCCCCTGGCCGGCTCGAACGGGTCGGCCCGACCGCGCCGCTGGGCCGCCCCGGCGAGCCCGAAGAGGTGGCCGCAGCGATCGCCTGGCTGCTCAGCGACGAGGCGTCCTATGTCACCGGTGCCAACATCCGCATCGCCGGCGGCCGCTAGCCCTGTTCACCGTGATCAGGGAGTTGTGCGCCCGCCATGCCGGAGACACGCCGGGAAAACTCCCTGATCACCGCGATCAAGAGCGGCGATCAGGAGCGGCATCAGGGACGGCGGGCCAAGACGAGGGTGGTGCGAACCTCGGTGTGGATCACGCCGCCGAGCCCGTCGACCGCCTGCCTCAGCACGTCCAGCACCTGCGCCTGCCCGTCGGGCGTGCGGCGCAGGAACGGCGAGAAAGTCTGATGTAGCAACAGATACCGCTCGGTGGTGAAGTCCACCTGGCGCACGGATCGTTGCGCGAGCACGTCCGACCACAGTCCACTGGCCGTGATGTCGTCGTAGAACCACGACTCGGGTCTGTCCTGATCTGATTCGCCGAGTGAGGCAAAGGCCGCGTCGATGGCGGCATAGTGCAAAGGGTCGGCGAAGCCGTACTGGTGAGCGAACACGGCCAGCGTGCCGCCCGGGGAAAGCGCGTCGAGGACGCGCTGATTGCGGGTATGCGGATCGAGCCAGTGCCAGGCGAGCGCGCACGCCACCATCGGCACTCCGCCCGGTGGCGGGGTCCACTGCTCGAAGCTGCTCACCACGACCTCGGCCAGTGGGAACTTGGCCTGCAGCACCCCGGCCATCCGAGCGTCCGGCTCGACGCAGGTCAGCGGAACACCAAGCAGGGCAAGCACTTCGGTGCCCTTCCCCGTTCCCGCTCCCACCTCGACGATGTGTGCGGGCCGCGCGTAGGCGGCGATCGCTTCCGCAACAGTCGGTGGGTAACCCGGCCGCACGTCCTCGTATTCAAGAGCCACGGAGCCGAAGAGGGTTGTCACGTCGCCTATCCTGGCACGGTGATCAAGGCTGTGGTGTTCGACGTCGGCGAGACGCTCATCGACGAGACCCGGATCTGGAGCCGGTGGGCCGACCGTCTTGGCGTGCCCAGGCTGGCGTTTCTCGGGGTACTCGGCGGAATGGCAGCTCTGGACCGGCACCATCGTGAGGCCTTCGAAACTGTTCGCCCCGGCATCGACGTGGAAGCCGAGATACGCAAGTGGGCCGACGAGGAGCCGGATGGCCTGCGGGAGAACTTCGACGCAGACGACCTCTACCCCGATGTGCGCGAGAGCCTGACCGCCTTGCGCGGGATGGGCCTGACCGTCGTGGTGGCCGGAAACCAGCCACCGCAAGCGAAAGCGGCCCTGGAGAAGATGACTCTGCCGGTCGACGCGATCTTCACCAGTGCCGAATGGGGGGTGGAGAAACCGGATCAGGCCTTCTACCACAAGGTGGCTCAGGTGGCCGGGCAGCCGCCGGAGCGCATTCTCTATGTCGGGGACCGGCTGGACAACGATGTGCTCGCCGCCGGGCAGGCCGGAATGCGCACCGCCCTGCTGCGAAGAGGGCCGTGGGGCTACCTGCATGCCGGACGCCCGCAGGCCGCTCAAGCGGACCTGATCGTGGACAGCCTTACCGAGCTCGTCGGCAAGGTGAAGCTATTGCTCTAGGCGCCGGCGCACGGTGTCTTTGAGCTCTGCGGGGATATCCTCCGGCTCAAGCAGCCGTGGCAGGAGCTCGGGCTCCAACGTCCAGGCGCGGAACATGGTCTCGATGGTCACGTCGTGGTCCGGGCGGTGGATCACCGTCACGTGATCACCCGCGGTGATCTCCCCCGGTTTGATCACCCGAAGGTAGGCGCCCGGCCGGGCGGCTTTGGTGAATCGCTTGACCCAGTGCGGCTCGGACATCTTCGCCTGGAACGTCGCACATGGGATGCGCGCAAAAGTGGTCTGTAGCACCAGATCCGAGCCGATGGCCCAGCGTTCGCCGATGAGGGCGCCGTTGACGTCGACACCGAGGGTGGTCAGGTTTTCCCCGAACAGGCCGCCGGGCAGGGTGCGGCTCAGCTCGGTCTCCCACCAGTCCAGGTCTTCGCGGGCGTAGGCGTAGACCGCTTGGTCGTCGCCGCCGTGATGGGTGATGTCGAAGACCATGTCGCCGACCACCCCGCTGCCGAGCCCGGTTGTCTTCGGCCCGGGTGCCCGCACCAGCACCGGCCCCGTTGCGGGCTGCTTGTTGATCCCGGTCATGCCCACGGCTTTGGCGGTGCTCACTTCGGGCACGGCCAGATTGATTGACAAGATCTTGCCCACGTCATGACCCTAGCGCGGCGGCCATCCATTGGGTGTACCGAGCCGACAACAGGCCGGGCAGCCCGCCGGTGTGCACGAAGACTACCCGCTGATCCTTGCCGATGCGCCCGTCGCGGGCCCGGGCGATCAGGCCCGCCAAGGCTTTGCCGGTATACACAGGATCCAGCAGCAGACCTTCGGTGCGGGCCGCGAGCAGCAGGGCTTCTTCACATTCTTTGGTGGGTACCCCATAAGCCTCCCCCACGTACGCTTGGTCCACCTGTGCGACTCCAGCCGGGGCGGCCAGGCCAAGAGACTGCGCCGCCGCAGCGGCCAGATCGGTGACGAATGCTTCGATGTTGTCCTGTGCACCGACGTTGACCCCGAGCACCTTGGCGTGATCGCCGAGCCCGGCGGCCAGCCCCGCTTGCGTGCCGCCCGAACCGTTGGCCACGATCACGAGGTCGAAGTCGAGCTGTGCCACCAATTCCTGGGCCACCTCGGCATAGGCCTTGGCACCCGGCAGCGACGAACCACCGATGGGCACCGGATAAGCCTTGTCGGCACTGGCTTGCGCCACGTCCACGATGGCCTGATTGAGCGCGTCGAATCCCATCGCGCCGACCCAGTGGATGGTCGCGCCGAGCATCCGGTCCAGCAGCAGATTGCCCGACAGGCTCGTGTCATCGGGGCGCCGTAACACCAGGACGCAGCCCAGCCCGTGCATCGCCGCGGCGGCGGCCGTCATCCGGGCGTGGTTGCTCTGCGGCCCGCCTCCGGTGACGAGGACCCGGTACCCGCCGGAAAGGGCTTCGGAAAGGAAATGCTGAAGTTTGCGGGCCTTGTTGCCGCCACCCGCGAGGCCGGTCAGGTCTTCGCGTTTGACCCACAGCTGGTCCTCACCCAAGCCCAGGGCCCGGGCCAGGCGCGGCAACGGGTGGACCGGGGTGGGTGTCACGGCGACGAGCGGATGCATGGGTGGACAATATCTTCTGTGATCAGACCTGCCACGCCCGAAGACGTCCCGGTCATCGTCGACTTCATCCGCGAGCTCGCCGACTATGAGAAGGCCGTGGAGAAGGCGATCGCCACGGTTGACCAGTTGCATGCGGCGCTGTTCAGCTCGCAGCCGGCCCTCTACGCGCACATGGCTTGTGACGATGCCACCGGTGAGCCGGTCGGCTTCGCGATCTGGTTCCTGAACTTCTCCACCTGGCGCGGGGTGCACGGCATCTATCTGGAAGACCTCTATGTGCGGCCCTCCGCCCGCGGTGGCGGGCACGGCAAGGCTCTGTTGAAACTTCTGGCCGGCATCGCTGTCGAGCGCGGCTATTGGGGCGTGCAATGGTCGGTGCTCAACTGGAACAAGCCTTCCATCGACTTCTACGAAGCACTTGGCGCGATCGCCGTGGACGACTGGACCGCATACCGCGTCATCGACGGCTCCCTATCAAACCTTGCGCGGTCAGCCTAGGCCCCCTGGGTCGCCGAGGGCTTGTTCGAGTTCGTCGGCAGCGCCCCCGGCGCGGTCGTCATCGCCAGCCACGACCGCTGGCTGCGCCGCCGCTGGGACCACGGCCAACTCCAACTGCATTCCGCAGACCGCGAAACCCACGCCGGGGTGCGTTTCTGACCGGGGTGGAGCTCACCTGGTACACATAAGGCCATGGTCTTTAAGAAAATGCTCGCCGCACTCGGCGTTGGTGGACCGTCCGTCGACACCGTGCTGGCCGCACCCAGCGTGCAACCGGGCGGCAAGCTGACCGGCCAGGTCAACATCAAAGGCGGCGATCACGACACAGTGATCGAATACGTCTCGCTTGGCCTCGTCACCCGCGTCGAGGTGGAGAGCGGGGACTCCGAATACAGCAAGAACATGGAATTCCACCGCATCCATGTGGCCGGATCGTTCACCCTGCCCGCCAAAACCACGCAGAGCCTGCCTTTCACCATGGACATCCCATGGGAGACGCCGATCACCTCGGTCTACGGCCAGCATCTGCACGGGATGACCATGGGCGTGCACACCGAGCTGTCGGTGGCCAAGGCCGTCGACAAGACCGACCTCGACCCGCTGCAGATCCAGCCGCTGCCGGTGCACGAAGCGATCCTCGATGCCTTCCTGCGCCTGGGCTTCCGCTTCAGCCGGGCCGATCTCGAGCGCGGGCAGATCTATGGGCTGCACCAGACCCTGCCGTTTTACCAGGAGATCGAGTTCTACCCGTCGCCTGCCTACAGTGGCCGCATCCGCCAGCTGGAGCTCACCTTCGTCACCAGCCCCACCGGCATAGAGGTGGTGCTCGAGTTCGACAAGCGCGGATTCCTCGGCGGCTCTCATGACAGCTTCAGCCGGTACCAGGTCCGCCACGACCAGGCCGCAAACACCGACTGGGTCCAGGTCGTCGAGGGCTGGGTGCGCCAAGCGGTAGACAAGCACAGCTCCTTCGGCGGTCACATGCCGCACCAGGGCTCCGGGCACGGCAAGCCGCACGGCCGGGGACACGGCATGGGGGGAGTCGCCGCGGGTGTGGCAGGTGGCGTCGTGGGCGGAATGATCCTCGGTGAGGTGTTCGAGGACATGGGCGGAATGGACATGGACTTCGACTTCTAGCCGCAGGCTATTCTCGTCGGGTGTTCAAGGGTGTTGTCTGCTTCATGCTCGTCTTCATCGCCGTAGGGGCGATCGGGATGTGGCTCGCCACGCAACGCCGTGGACGCAAATGACGGGCAGCTAGCGGAGTTCCTTGCGCCACACGAACTTCAGGCCCGACCAGTCGTCGTCGAGCGCGGCGACCTTCACATCCACCAGACCCGTCGGCAGGATCAGCTCCCGCAATAGATTCTCGGTGATATCGCTCGTGTGCCCGCCGGCCTTGCGCGGCCAAACCACCCACCACATCGCCGTCTTCGCCAACTGTGTGGGCATCTTCGCCACGTCACGCTCCAACTCGGAGCGCGAACGATAGAAGGCGACGACGATATCCGCCTCCTTCACGTCCACCTTGCCCGATGCCACGCCGGGGATGCTCCAATCCCCCGGTGCGTTGCGCAGCAACACTTCCAGCCCCGGCTTGACGCCTATCTTCTTCGCCAGCGGGGTTCCCGAGTATCCGGCCACCCCGACATGATCGCCGTGGTCAGGGAGTTTCAGCCCCGCCACGCCGGAGACACGCCCGAACAAGTCCCTGATCACGCTGATCTTGGGGTGGCCGTTCTTTGTCGGTGAGGCTGGCGCGAAGCGCCAGGCCAATAAATGGTCTTTGGAAGGGTGGCACACCCTGTAAGGGATCCTAGGACGCTAGGAATAATGCTAAGCCGCCCGCCAAACCATGCGCCGCATGGCATATGAGGGCACCGCCCGCCGATCGCTGCCGGGCAGCCAGACACAGTCGCATCGGTGGCAGTACCACGTCTGCCGCCAGACTTCGTGGGCCCGATGCAGCTTGGCATCATTGCGAATCCGCTCCACCACGTAGAACACGAGCAACGCGGGTGCGGCCACGAAGCCCAGGAACAGAGCCCGCCCCACGGAGCCGAAGATGCCTGTCCCCGAGCAGCAGACGGTGAAGACCACAACTGCACCAGCGAGCCAGAGCAGCCATCCCCGGCTCGGCTCCACCGGCGGTTTGACCCGCCGCGCCAACGGAGTGAGGACCTCCTCCGTCCATTCGCGCGACTCACCCGTGGGCCGCGGAACAAAATTGCGGCCGTTCTCCCACACCTGAGGTACCGGTTGGGAGGAGTCGGTGCAGCCGCACACGGGACAGGTCAACACGAATGGTAAAGATACCGGTCGATTACTCAGTCCAATGTGGTGATTAGGTAACTATTCGTACGTCCCTGGTCGTGGACTTACCGGCGGCGAAGTCGAGCAGCGCCAATCCCTCTTTGACGATGGCATTCTGCTGACCCTTGCCGGTCTTCGCGAACGGCTCCACGACAAGGACTCCGCCCTTCTCGAGCCGCCAATCCGCGCGGTAGAAGCCGTCGACGAGCACGGTGCCATAGCTGCTGCCGTTTCCGGGTGGCAGCGGCACGCGGCGACCATCTTCGATGAATCGGCTGCGGTCGGCGTGGGAGAGCAGGAGGTTGTCGTATTCGGGCAGGAACCGAATCGGGACGGCGATGTCCTCGGCCGGCCGGGTCACGTCGGGCAGATCCAGGTAATCGCCAGGGAGCCTGACGATGCGCTTGCCGAGGCGATCCACCACCTCGCGCAGCTTGGTCAGACCGGACCACATCTGGGCGTCCATCACCGTCGCCGGGCCGAAAGCGGCGAGGTAGCGCAGCACCATCTCCTCGAGCAGCTTCGGCGTCGGCTCCAGCGAAACCTTGGCGTCCAGCCAACTTGAGGCCAGGGTCAGCAACGGCTGGCCGGTCATCCCCCACACGCCGCGCGGTGGCATTTGGATGACTGGTACCAGGTACCCGATGAGATGCCCTAAAGAAGCCTGATCAATGCCCGGCCAGAGCTCGCCGAGCAGCTTGCTGAGCTCGGGCCTGGTTCTGGGTTGCTCCTCCAGCAGCTTGCGCCCGGCGGTCAGGATCTCCTCGCGGTTCAGCCCGGCCAGCTTCTTGTTGAACGGCTGGCCGGAGTAGCTGCGGTCGAGCACAAGCTGGGTGACCGGGCGCAGCTTGAGGTAGTCGCGAGCGGTGACCATGTGCACGGTCGCTCGCATCAGCGGGCCGCGGACCACCTGTCTGTCTAGCACAAGCGAGGAAAGCTCGTCGTGGGTGAAGCCCTCCAGGCGCGTCCACAAACCCACGTAGGGTGACAGAGGTGCCTGCGCCTGAATCCCGGCTAGCTGCTCGATCGCCTCGGCGGCGGGCATCAGGTGACGGCGTAGCAGCAGTTGCCGGTCCAGGGTGGCACGGTTGAGCGCCCGAATGCTGACCATGAGTCCATACTGGACCATCCCGCTAGCGAGACCTTAGGAGGCGGCAATAGACATCGACACGGGACGTGAGCTTCCGGGAGCGCGCGCGGCGGTGCTGGCAAGGCTTTGGGGAGCGCTGGTTCGCGAGCCCATTGCCGGTGTGGTGCAACGGCAACGGTTCGCTGAGGACATGCTGTTGACCTTGGCCAGCGGGCAGCGAATGATCGGTTCGCTGGCCGCCGCGGAACCCTTCGCCCAGCCACCGGGCCAGCTTCTGGTGACCATGGACTCGCAGCGCTTCGAGGATCCGGCCGAGTTGATGCGCAAGCTCATCCTGCCCGGCGACACCGCCCGGCTGGCCAATGAGCTCGAGCAGAGCGTGGCCTATCTGGCTCTGGCGCGCGCCGGTCAGCCCGAGCCGAGTTTCGGTGACCACACCTTGACCTCGCTCGCGGGCCGCGTCGATGGCCTTGCCCGGCTCGAACAGGCGGTGGTGGACGGGCATCCGCTGCACCCATGCTGCCGTACGAGAATCGGCATGTCTCCGGCCGAAGTCCTTGCCTACGCGCCCGAACACCGGCCCACGGTCGCCCTCGAGGTCTATCTCGTGCCACCGCAGCGCTGGCTGAGCACAGGTACCGGCCTGCCCCCACGGTTGCCCGTACACCCGTGGCAGCGCGAGCACGTCCTCACCTCCTATCCCTTCCTGCGCCCGGCTGGTCATCAGATCCCGGCGCGCCCGCTGATGTCGCTGCGTACGCTGGCGAGCGTGGCGGAACCGAGCCGGCACTACAAAACCGCGATCGATGTGCAGATGACCAGCGCGGTGCGGATCGTGTCACCGGCGGCCGTGCGGAACGCGCCGGTGCTGAGCCACCTGCTCACCATGATCTCGGCCGATCTGGGGATCAACGTCTGGCCCGAGCCTGCCGCCGGGGCCGTGCTGAGCGACGACGGTTCTCCCCTACGTGAGCTTGCCGTCTCCACCCGCCGCGCTGTCCTGCCCGGGCCGAACGAAGTGATCCTGCCGATCGCCGCATTGGCCGCGCCCTCCCCCGCCGATGGCCGGCCGCTGATCTGCGAGGCCGTGACTCTCGGGTATGGCGGGCACCCGGCCGGGTTCCTGGCCGATCTGGCCGGGCTGATCCTGCCTCCGCTGTTGACTCTGCTGCAACGCGGTGTGGCGCTCGAGGCGCACGGGCAGAACCTGTTGGTGACACTCACCCACGGCCGCCCCTCCGGACTGTCCTATCGCGACATTGGCGGGCTGCGAGTGAGCCCCATGCGGCTGAGCAAGCACGGCCACGACACTCCGGCACTGCACGGCGATGTGGTCAGCGACGACCCGAACGAGTTGCGCAGCAAGGCGTTTGCCTCCGGAGTGACCGTCGCGCTCGGCGAGCCGATCGCGGTGCTCTCCCGCGAATACGACCTCGACCCGCAACAGTTGTGGCGTCTGGTCCGCGATCGGGTCGAGCACGTCTACGACACGCTGCCGCTGAATTCGGGAGCCGACGGTCATGCCCTGCTTAACAATCCGCTTCCGGTAAAGGCCACCACCGCAATGCGGTTGGCCGGCAACCCCCTCGAAGACGTGTGGGCCGCTTTGGACAACCCGCTGGCGAGCTGATGCGCGTCCTCGACTTGGACCTGACCGCGACCCGCGCCCGGGCGCAGACCTCGATCGCCACCAAACTGGCCGAAGCCCTTTGGCGCGAAGACATTGGCGACGCCCGCCGCCGCTTCCACGGGCGGGTCCACGCCTTCGACCGCGTGGAGCTCAAGCCCCTGGAGGTGGATCCGCTCTCCTTGGTAGAACACGAAGGGCTGCGGGCCGAGCTGGCCAGCGCGGTGACCGGGCTGTCGCTCGCCTACGCCCGGCGTGAGCTGCAAGACGAGGAGCGGCGCAACAGCGGGGCGGTGGACATGCTCGCGCTCACCTCCACTAACCCGCCTGATGTCGCCTGCATGCTGCTCGAGCAACTGGCGACCGAAGGACACAACCTGCACCCGTGCGGCCGCACCCGGCTCGGCTGGGATCTGGCCGACATGCTCCAGCACGATCTGGAGACGCCCTCCACTGAAGTGCGCTTTATCTCGGTACCCCCGGAAACTGCTTTTGGTGATGACATAGGGACACTGACCGGTGTCTATCCGCCGCGCGGGCGTCGGGTGCTTCCCGTGCACGCGTGGCAATTGGGCCACCTGCGCAAGAAATATCCGGACCGGTTCACCGACGGGCTGCTGCGGATCGTCGATGCGGCGATCCCGGCACGGCCGACCGCGGCTCTGCGCACGCTGTTACTGCCGGACGGACGTTATCTCAAGCTGTCGCTGGACATTCAGATCACCTCCACCAAGCGCACCATTTCCCTTGCCTCCACTCGCAATGGGCCACGCCTGTCGGAGCTGATCGCCCGGACCATCGACTCCGATCGAGTCCTGCTGATGTCGGAGACAGCCGGAGCGGCGTCGCCGTTGGGCAATGGGCGCCAGCTGAGCTCGATCATGCGGACCGGGCTGGCCGGGCGACTTGAACCAGGCGAATTCCCGGTACCGGGTATTGCCTTGCCCAGTCTGGATCCGATCACCGGCCGGACCGTCCTGGACGGCCTCGTGCAACGGCACGGTGGCGGGGCGGTGGCGTTCCTCGATGACTATGCGCGTCTGCTGTTGCCTGTGGTGCTACGCCTCGCGGCCCGCCATGGCATCGGCCTGGAGGCACACCTGCAGAATTGTGTGCCCACCTTCGTCAACGGCCGTCCACATCGGATAGCGCTGCGCGACTTCGCCGGGTTGCGCATCTTCACCCAGCCCGGCTTCGAGTTGTGGCCGGGTTCGGTGATCGGCACCGACGATCGGGAGGTGATGCTCGCAAAGGTCGCCTACACTGCTTTTCAGGCTCACCTCGGCGAGATCGTGCTACGGCTGGACATCGATGCTTCCCTTGCCTGGCAAGCGATCCGGGCGATCGTCGACGAAGTGCTTGAGGGCCATCCGGATCACGCCTTCTATACCGCACCGACCGTGCCGCACAAGGCCCTCACCCGGATGCGCCTGGCCGGTCACGGCGATGTGTATACGCAGGTGAGGAATCCGTTGCATGGCTGAGTACACCTATGATCTCGGGATCGCCCGGTCACGCGCGCTCGCGTTGAAGGAGGCCTTGCCGACGGCCACAATCCTCTACGCGGTCAAGGCAAACGGGCATCCCGCCGTCGTACGGGCGTTGGCCGACGTTTGCGACGGGCTCGACGTCGCTTCCGAAGGCGAGCTGGCCCTCGCTGTCCAGGCGGGCGCGCGACGCATTGTCTGCAGCGGGCCGGGCAAGACCGAAGCTTTCTTAAACGCGGCCGTTTCCGCCGGCGCGACCATCAACGTCGAGAGCCTCACCGAGCTTCGCCGCTTGCCTGCACGCGCGCGGATTGCCTTGCGGGTCAACCGTTCCGTCAAACTGCCGGGCTCGCACAGGATGACCGGCCCGACCCAGTTCGGCATCTCCGACGACATGCTGGGGCCCGCAGTGGCTTTGGCGCAGTCGTTGCCCGATGTCGACCTCGTCGGCTGGCACCTGCACGCGGTGTCCAACTGTCTGTCCGAGGGCGACTACAACGACTTCATCGCGACATCGCTGGATTGGGCGCTTGAGAAAGCCACTTCCTTCGGCGTCGACCTGCGCCAGATCAACCTCGGCGGTGGCTTTGGCGTTTCCTATGTCACTGATGAGATTTTCGACCCATCGTTGCTGCGAGTTGACGCACCGCACGGGGTGGAGGTCATCTTCGAGCCGGGGCGTTGGCTGGTCGCCGACGCGGGGGCGTATTCGGCGGAGGTCATCGACCTGAAGCAGTCGCACGGTAGGTGGTTTGCCGTGCTTCGAGGTGGAATGCACCACTTTAGACTGCCAGTGGCCTACGGCCAGAGTTTTCCTTTCACCATCTCCCGGCGGGAGGACTGGCCGCACTCGTGGCCCCGCCCCACCGTGCGAGACGTGTTGATAGACGTGGCCGGTGAACTGTGCACGCCGACCGACGTCCTAGCCCGTGACCAGCACGTTGACGAGCTGCGCGTGGGTGATGTTCTCGTATTCGGCAAGGCCGGGGCCTACGGCTGGGACATTTCACCTCATCAATATCTCCGGCACCCCTCGCCGCAGTTTGTGATCTTGTCTTAGACTGTGCCCGTTCCCACCCCCCTAATGCCCCGGTCCGATCCCCCTAACCCCCTAGACCTCTCTCACCCCTGGAGGCCCTCGATGCCGAACGGCCGTAGCTCTGCTGTTCGCTCGCACCGGCGTGCCGGCCCGCGCCGCCGGGTCCTGCCTTGGGTGATCATTCCCCTGTCGTTGGTGCTGGTGGGCTCGGGTCTGACCGTCGGCTACCTGTGGATCAAAGAGCAGGGTTGTTCCGGGTCGGCGACCGCCACCGTGGTCGCGCCAAGCCGCACCGCAGCCCTGTTACGCGTGCTCGCCGCCCAATGGGCCGAGACCCAGCCGAAGGTCGACGGCACCTGCGCCTCGGTGCAGATCCGGGAGCAGGAAACCGCAGTCACCGCACAGGCTCTGACGCAGAAGTGGGATCCGTCCACGGCCGGCCCCGCACCCGATGTCTGGGTGCCGCCGTCGAGCGCATGGGCCCGTGCCGCCGCAGCCAACAGTGCGGTCGCCGACAAGCTCATGCCGGACAAGCTGCCGAGCGTCGCCCGGACCCCGGTCGTCATCGCGATGCCCAAGCAGCTGGCCGAGACCTACGGCTGGCCAAAATCCGAATTGGACTGGAAGGACCTGCTGGACAAGCTCGCAGGCGATCCCGTCGTAAAGATCGGGATGAGTGATCCCGCCACGTCCACGGCCGGGCTGCTGGCACTCTCATCCATCATCGATGCCAACGACGATGCCGATGTCGACGCCGAGGAGCTCAAGCGGGTCTTCGGGCTCGAGCAGCGGGTGTCCATCTACAAGCCCACGACCGAGGACCTGTTCGCCGAGTACGTCTCCGGCAAGGGCGAGACCCTCTCCGCCTTCCCCGCGCTCGAGCAGGATGTGGTCAAGCACAACGAGGCCAACCCGAGCCTGCCGCTCGTCGCCGTCTACCCCAAGAACGCGACCACCGAAGCCGACCACCCGTTCCTGGCGCTCAGCACCGCCGAGTGGACCGATGCGAAGCGGCAGGACGCGGCAGGGGCGTTCCTCGAGTTCGTGAAGGGCGACGCCGGCCGGACAGCCGTGCTCAACGAAGGCTTCCGCGACTCCAACCGGGCGGCGGGCCCTGCGCTCACCCCGGCCAAAGGCGTCGTCACGAAGCTGACCGCGCTGCCCCGGGCGGTGCTGCTCGCCGACGCCATCTCCAAGACGGTGAACTACTGGAACGCGTTGACCCGGCCCGCCAACGTTCTGCTCATCCTGGACGTCTCCGGATCGATGCGCGATCCGGTGCCCGGTACCGGCCAGACCAAATTGGACCTCACCAAAGCGGCTGCGGCACAAGCGGTCACCATGTTCGGCGGCGACTCCCAGGTCGGCCTGTGGCTCTTCTCCGCTTCGGTTCAGGGCAGTGCGCCCTACCGCGAGCTGGTCAAGCCGGGCAAGCTGAGCGAGCAGATCGGTTCGGTGGACCGGCGCAAGAAGCTGAGCGACGAGCTGGCCAAGCTGGTGCCCAGTGGCAACACGGGCATGTACGACACCATTTGGGCCGCGCATCAGCAGCTGCAGTCGACCCACCAGCCCAACGCGGAGAACCTGGTGGTCCTACTCACCGACGGCGCCGACGACAACAGCTCGGTGCTGAAACTGCCTGGCCTGCTTGAGAAACTGAACGGCGCCGACAAGGGCAAGCCGGTCAAGATTGTCACCATCGCCCTGGGTCGCGAGCTCGACAGCCAGGTGCTCGGTGACATCTCGGCCGCCACCGGGATGCGTTCCTACGCCTCGGAACGCTCCTTCGACATCGGCAAGGTGCTCATCGCCGCGATCTTCGAGGTGAAGGCGGGCTAGGGAAACACCCCCTAGGCCCAGCCGGTCAGGGCACGCTGCACCGGCGCTGCCTTGGCCTGTGCCTCGGCCACCTCGGCCACCGGGTCGGAGTCGATGGTGATGCCACCACCCGCCCATACGTGTACCTGGTGACTGTCCACAGCCGCGGTGCGGATCGTCAGGCCGAGGTCGAGCCGGTTGGACCCGATCCAGCCGAGCGCACCCATCGCGGGTCCCCTGCCCACCGGCTCCAGTCGCTCAATCTCCGCCAGCGCGGCCAGCTTCGGCGCGCCGGTGACTGATCCACCCGGGCAGACGGCTCGCAGCAGATCGGCCAGCCCTGTCCCAGGCCGCAGGATGGCCTCCACGTCGGACTCGGCCTGCCACAGATCCACCCACCGCCGGACCGCGAACAGCTGCGGCACCCGGACCGAGCCGATGGCCGCGACGTGGGCGAGGTCGTTGCGGGCCAGATCCACGATCATGATGTGTTCGGCGCGCTCCTTGGGCGAGGCAAGCAGGGCCGCCTTTCCCACATCGGTCGCCGCCGCGGTGCCCTTGATCGGGCGCGTGATCACCCGGCTCCCCCGGACCTCGAGCAGGGTCTCAGGCGAGGCACAGGCGACCGCCCAGCCGTCGCCCCCTAGTACACCTGCGTAGCGCGCGCCGGCGAGCCTGGTGAGGCGGTGTAGCGCCCGCGTCGGGTCGCCCTCGTAGTCGGCTGCCGCGTGCCCGACGACGTTTACCTGGTACACGTCGCCTCGCTCGATTGACTCACGCACCTCCTGGACGGCCTCAGCGTGGCGCTGCGGGGTCCAGGAGGGCCGCCACGGCCCCAACCGCCAGTCGCCACCCGATTCGTCGTCCTGGTGCCGTGGGCCGTGCTCGTAGACCACGACGGCCACATCCGGCACCGCGGGCACCGGGGAAGGGGCCCCCAGCGGCCCGCCGATCATTGCGGCACCCGCCGCGGCGGAGAGGAGTACGCTTGCCCCGCACACCGGATCCCCACTGGAAACCTTGTGCTGCAACAGAAACGCTTCTATCAACTCAGCCGGGTCGCCTGGCTCTCCCACCCGCCACTCCAGGCGGGCCAGCTCGCGGGCGTGAAAGCGACAGCTCTTGGGTATTCCCGGAGCTGTGCTAGCCGGACTGTGGAGAGTCACTAGGCCAAGCGGTTTCAATGTGATCGTCCAAAGGGTTGAATCAGACCCTTAATTGCGAAAACTTGCTCGTTAATGCCTCGTTTGAGTTGGTAGCGTGCGTCACTGTTCATGTGACTAACTCCACAGGGTGTGGAGCTAACCCCTGCGAGAATCGCGGAGAAAGAAAAGCCATGTGCCAGCACCAACCCCCCTGCCCCTCTGCTGACGCGATTGACCACGATGCCGCCAAAGTCGTCGCATCCTTTCCGGAGCAGGGTTGGAGCCTGCTCTGCAACGGCGTAATCGTCTTCGAGGACACCGGCGAGCTGCTCCCCGACGGCTCCTGTGTCTCCCCCCACCGCGGCCCAGCCCTTCACGCCCTCGCGGGCTGATTCCCCTACGATCTTGCCGAGGCCTTAAGCGTAGGCCTCGGGCGGCGGACAGGCGCACACAAGGTTCCGGTCACCATAGGCCCCGTCGATCCGGCGGACTGGAGCCCAATATTTGCCTACCGCCTTCATGCCTGCCGGGTAAGCCCCAACCGACCTCGGGTAGGCGTGCTCCCACTTATCGCCGCTCACCATCTCGGCCGTGTGCGGCGCGTTGGCCAAAGGGTTGTCCTGCGTCGGCCATTGACCGTCACCGACCGCAGTGATCTCGCGCCGGATAGCAATCATTGCTTCCACAAAACGATCCAGCTCGGCCAGATCCTCGCTCTCCGTCGGCTCCACCATCAGGGTGCCGGCCACCGGGAACGACATCGTCGGGGCGTGGAACCCGTAGTCGATCAGCCGCTTGGCGACATCATCGACCGTCACGCCGGTCGCCTTTGTAATCTGCCGTAGATCCAGAATGCACTCGTGCGCCACGAGGCCCTTATTGCCGCTGTAGAGCACCGGGTAGTGCTCGCGCAACCTTGCCGCGACGTAATTGGCCGCCAGCACGGCCACGCCGGTCGCGTGGGCCAAACCGTCCGGCCCCATCATCCGGATGTAGGACCACGAGATGGGCAGGATCCCAGCCGAGCCGTGCGGGGCCGCAGAGATGTGCGCTGACAGGTGCGGGGCGAGGTGCGCCCGAACTGCGACTGGCCCGACTCCGGGCCCGCCCCCACCGTGCGGGATGCAGAAAGTCTTGTGCAGGTTCAGGTGTGACACGTCCGCGCCGAACTTGCCCGGCTTCGCGAACCCGACCAGGGCGTTGAGGTTGGCACCGTCCACATAGACCTGTCCGCCCGCCTCGTGCACCTTGCCGCACAGCGCCGCGATGCCGGTCTCGTAGACACCGTGCGTCGACGGGTAGGTCACCATGATCGCAGCGAGCCGGTCGGCCACCGAAGAGATCTTCGCGTCGAGGTCCACGAGGTCGATGTTTCCGTTGTCGTCACAGGCAACCACGACCACGCGCATACCGGCCATCACCGCGCTTGCGGCGTTGGTGCCGTGGGCGCTGCTCGGGATCAGGCACACGTCGCGGTGCTCGTCGCCGTTGGCGCGGTGGAAGGAGCGAATCGCCAGCAGACCCGCCAACTCGCCCTGCGAACCGGCATTGGGCTGCACGCTGACCGCGTCATAGCCGGTGATCTCGGCCAGCCACGCCTCCAACTGCCCGATCAGCTCCTCGTACCCGGCAGCCTGGTGAGCCGGTGCGAAGGGGTGCATGTTCGCGAACTCGGGCCACGTCACCGCCTCCATTTCGGTGGTGGCGTTGAGCTTCATCGTGCACGAGCCCAGCGGGATCATGCCGCGATCGAGGGCGTAGTCGAGGTCGGCCAGCTTGCGCAGGTACCGCAACATCGCGGTCTCGGAGTGATGGGTGCGGAACACCGGATGGGTCAAGAAATCCGACTCCCGCTGGAGAATGAGCGCCTCACTATCCACTGTGGACTCCTTGGCGCCGAAGGCCGCCAGCACCTTGCGCACATCGTCCGGAGTGGTCGTTTCGTCGCAGGCGATGCCGACCCGGTCCGCGTCGACGAGACGGAGGTTGACTCCGCGCTTTTCGGCTTCTGCCACCACTTCGGCGGCCCGGCCGCGGACCACCGCGGTGACGGTGTCGAAGAAGTGTTGGTGGGCAAGCTCTACGCCGCTCTCCCGGAGGCCCGCCGCCAGACGTGCTGCCATCCGATGCGTTTGCTTTGCGATTTCCCGCAGCCCGTCGGGGCCGTGGTACACGGCGTACATGCTGGCCATCACAGCCAGGAGCACTTGAGCGGTGCAGATGTTGCTCGTCGCCTTCTCCCGGCGGATGTGCTGCTCGCGAGTTTGCAATGCCAGCCGGTAGGCGCGGTTGCCGTCGACGTCCTTCGAGACGCCGACCAGCCGGCCCGGCAGCGAGCGCTCCAGCCCTTCCCGGACGGCCAGATAACCCGCGTGGGGGCCGCCGTAGCCCATCGGCACACCGAAGCGCTGAGCGGAGCCACACGCGACATCAGCGCCGATCCGGCCCGGCTCACGTACCAGGGTCAACGCCAGCAGATCGGCCGCCACCGTGACAAGGGCGCCTTTCGCGTGAGCCGCTTCGACAATCGCGCTGTGATCCCGCAGCGCGCCCGAGGCCCCCGGGTACTGAAGGTGCACGCCGAAACACTCCTCGGGCAGGTCACCTTGCGAAGGGTCGAAGCTCTCGATCGTGATGCCCAGCGGCTCGGCCCGGGTGGCAATGACCTCGATGGTCTGCGGCAGCGTGTCCGCGTCCACGGCGTACACCATCGACTTCGCCTTCGAGCTGCGCCGCGCGATCGTCATCGCCTCGGCCGCGGCGGTGCCCTCGTCGAGCATCGACGCGTTGGCGGTGGCGAGCCCGGTCAGGTCGCACACCATGGTCTGGAAGTTCAGCAGCGCCTCGAGCCGGCCCTGGCTGATCTCCGGCTGGTAGGGCGTGTAAGCCGTGTACCAGGCCGGATTCTCCAGCACGTTGCGCTTGATGACGCCCGGGGTGTGGGTGCCGTAGTAACCGAGCCCGATCATCGACCTGAGCACGCGGTTGCGGTCGGCGAAGCCCCGCAGCTCGGCGAGGACCTCGGGCTCACTCTCGGCCGGGGGCAGGTCCAGCGTGCCGTGCCAGCGGATGACCTCCGGAATGGCGGCATCCATGAGTTCGTCGACGGAGCTGTACCCGGTCGCGGCGAGCATGCGGTCGGTGTCTGCTGAACTTGGCCCGATGTGGCGATCGGCAAAAGAACTCACGAGGCTCTCCCGAGGTGAGGACGCATATGGCCCTCCCCCTCTGTCACCACGGCTTCAGAGTCGCCTGCCCTGTGCGGTCCGGGTGCCTGAGAGGTTCCGGGGAGGAATTGCCCCTTCGGCGCCGCCTTGGTAGACGGACTCTCCCGCATGGGTGTATCGGCGCCTCAAACGCTACCAGTCGCGTGTTACAGGTTCGCCTAGGCTGGCTTTATGACCTACGTCGCAGACCCCAAACGCTATAACTCCATGCTTTACCGCCGTACCGGCCGCAGCGGGCTCAACCTTCCGGCCATCTCGCTGGGGCTGTGGCACAACTTCGGGCACGACCGGCCCTGGCAGACCCAGCAGGCTATCGTCCAGCGCGCTTTCGACCTCGGGGTCACCCACTTCGACCTGGCCAACAACTACGGCCCGCCCTATGGTTCGGCCGAGGAGAACTTCGGCCGCATGATGGCCTCCGACCTGCGGCCGTATCGCGACGAGCTGGTCATCTCCACCAAGGCCGGCTACGACATGTGGCCGGGGCCCTACGGCGAGTGGGGTTCGCGCAAGTATCTGACCGCCTCACTGGACCAGTCGCTACAACGGATGGGACTGGACTATGTGGACATCTTCTACTCGCACCGCTTCGACCCGGAGACGCCACTCGAGGAAACCATGGGGGCGCTCGCTTCTGCCGTACAAGCGGGCAAGGCGCTCTACGCCGGGATTTCGTCCTACTCGTCGGCCAAGACCCGCGAGGCCGCCACGATCCTCAAGCAGCTCGGCACGCCGCTACTGATCCATCAGCCGTCGTACGCGATGATTAATCGCTGGATCGAGCAGGATCACCTGCTGGACACCCTGGAGGAGGTCGGCGCGGGCTGCATCGCATTCTCACCACTCGCGCAGGGCCTGCTTACCGACAGATACCTTCAGGGGGTACCGGATGACTCTCGCATCCGCACCGGAGGTGCCCTGTCGGAATCTCAGCTCACCGAAACCAATCTCGCGAAGATCCGTGGGCTCAATGAGATCGCCCAGCGGCGGGGACAGTCGCTGGCTCAGTTGGCTCTAGCCTGGGCGCTACGCGACGAGCGGATGACCAGTCTCGTGATCGGCGCATCAAGTGTGACTCAGCTGGAGGCAAACATCGCCGCCCTGGACAACCTGGAGTTCACCGACAACGAGCTGGCCGAGATCGATCAATTCGCCACCGATGGCGACATCAATCTGTGGGCGAAGTCTTCCGAGGCCGAGTAAATGGGCTAGTCAGCTGGCCTTGCGACGGGCTCGCCGGGCGGCGAGCTCGTCCTGAACCCCGCCCCACGCCTGCGTGACCGGAAACTGAGCCACCTCAGGCGCGGTGGACTCACCTCGCTCGGCCGGCAAATGGGTAAGCGAGCCTTGCACTTCTTTGAACGCCCCGCCGATGGCGATGCCGAAAACACCCTGGCCGCCCTGCAGCAGATCGACCACCTCTTCGGGCGAGCGGCACTCGTAAACCGTGGTGCCGTCGGAGATGAGAGTGATGGTGGCCAGATCGTCGGCGCCGTAAGCGCGAAGCGTTTCGATCGCGCGGCGGATGTTCTGCAGCGACACTCCGGCATCGAGGAGGCGCTTGACCACCTTGAGCACCACGAGATCGCGGAACGAATAGAGCCGCTGGGTCCCGGAGCCGGAAGCGTCACGGATGCTGGGCACCACCAGGTGGGTGCGGGCCCAGTAGTCGAGCTGCCGATAGCTGATGCCCACCGCGTGACAAGCCGTCACACCGCGATATCCCACCGCGCCATCCACATCGGACACACTGCCAACTTCCGGCGAGTCCTGGGGCTCGTGCATCGGTGAAACCTCCCGCTACTCATCTGCGGCAAAGCCTATAGCGCATTCCTTACAGATGAGGGGAGGCAACCTCGCGACACGCCACAATCGTGTCCGGAACCGTCACCCAAACACGATTCGCTCGTTTACGGGGTCTTGCCTAGCTTGCGAAATCCTCAGGTCTTACCTGCTCGAGGAACTCGCGGAACTTCTCCACCTCGTCCTCTTGCTCATCGGGGATGATGATGCCCGCCTCATCGAGCACCTGCTCGGCGCAGCGCACAGGCGCTCCGACCCGCAGGGCAAGCGCGATCGCGTCGCTCGGCCGGGCCGAGACGCGAATCGCACCGTTATCGCCGAGCAACAGATCGGCGTAGAAGATGCTGTCCCTAAGCTCCACGATCTCGACCGCCTGCAGCGGAGCCGAAAGCGCCTCCAGAAGATCCCGGAGCAGGTCATGGGTGAGCGGGCGGGCGGGTTTCACGCCCTGCTGCTCATATGCGATCGCTGTCGCCTCGACGGCGCCGATCCAAATCGGCAGGTAGCGGTCGCCCTCAACCTCTCGCAACAGCACGATCGGCTGGTTCGTCGGCAATTCGACCCGAACACCGATCACGCTCAGCTCGCGCACCTCAGGCCTCCTCCTCCGCTGCCTACTTATTGCACGCTACACGCCTGAGCCCGGCAAGCGCTGCAGCGCACGGTCGGCTGCCCGGCTCAATGACCTAGCGTGTCGTTGAGCCCAGACCGTAGCAGTGCCAGGTGAAGTCGCTGCGAGAGCAACATCAACTCACGCAGTGCCTCATCTGCCCGGGCCTCCCGTGCCGGTGACTGCTGATGCAGCAACGGAGCCACAATCTGTGCGAACAGCCCTGCCTCGCGATCGGCTGCCACCTTGTACGGCCTCAGGTGCCTCGGTTGAATGCCATACCCAGCCAGCAGGCCGGCAACCTCCGCTACCGTGACCGCGTCCGGGTCGAACCAGCCACCGGGCCGTTCCGCCACCAATCCGTGCCGCTCCAGATCGGCGAGCATCTCATCGGAAATGCCTGCGCGGGCGCAGAGGTCGTCCCGGCTGATCCGGCCGTCGGCGGGTTCATCAGCCTCGGGCCGAGCGGGGACCGCGACGAGTGTCGGGCGCGGCGCAGGGATCGCCGGCAGGTGTGCACCATCGTCGAGTTGCCGGCGAATCACCCGCAATGGCAGGTACTGATCCCGCTGGGCAGCGAGAACGAAACGCAACCGCGACACGTCATCATCGCTGTACTTGCGGTAGCCCGACGGAGTCCGTTGCGGCTGAACCAGCCCCTCGGTCTCCAGAAATCGAAGCTTGGAAATGGTGGTATCGGGGAATTCGGACCGAAGCTGAGTCAGCACCTCACCGATGCTCAGCAGCGACGGATCGCGTGCGACGGCCTTTCCGGGATCAGGCGAGGCATCCTCTCGGCGCGCCGCGGAAGGTCCGCCGCCGAGGTGTTCAGCCGGCACTGCGGACCCCTCACCCCTCCTCGGTGCGCGGCCCCGCAACGTAGACCAGGCGGAACTTGCCGATCTGGACCTCGTCGCCGTTGTTGAGGGTGGCGGACTCGACGCGTTCACGGTTCACATACGTGCCGTTGAGGCTGCCGACATCACGGACCGTGAAGGTCGAACCGTCCCGATGGAACTCGGCATGCCGCCGGGACACAGTGACATCGTCGAGGAAAATGTCGCTATCAGGGTGACGGCCGCTCGTCGTCACATCATGATCAAGAAGGAACCGGGCTCCCGCGTTGGGGCCACGACGCACCACCAGCAGCGCCATCCCAGGCGGGAGCTGGCTTGAGACCCGGCCCGGGACGACATCAGCGTCTGGCCCCTCGGGAATCTCGTCCAGGCCGAGATTCAGGGTCGACGTGACGTCGAGCTGGGGAAACTCGTCGTCTGGACGCGTCATCGGACCACCTCGTGGCTCATCGTGCTCGAAAAACCCTAGTTCATGTCGTCGACTACCGGCTGGATCGCTTTTGCTGTGCGAGCCTAGCCAGGATCGAAATAGACGGTCAACCGCAACGCGCGGCAGCCCGCTCAGCTCTGCGTCAGCTCCGCATATGCGGCGGCGTCAAGCAGTGCCTCAACCTCAGCCGGATCGCCGATCTGGATCTCGACCAGCCAGCCGTCCTCGTATGGATCTGTGTTGATGACCTCCGGCGAGGCCTCGGCACCCTCGTTGCGGGCCGTCACCTCACCGCTGATCGGTGCGTAGATCTCCGAGACGCTCTTGGTGGACTCCACCTCGCCGAAGGAGTCGCCCGCCGAAACCTTGGCTCCCACCGCCGGCAACTGCACGTACACAATGTCGCCGAGTGCGTCCTGCGCGAAGTCGGTGATTCCGACTCGCACCTTGTCGCCCTCGACCCGCACCCACTCGTGCTCGGCCGTGTACCGCAGGTCCTCAGGAACGTTCACCGTGCGATCCCTTCGCGCATGCTTGGTCTGCCATGGTCACGAGACCGGCCGGGCGAACTCGAGGCTCGGAGCCGGGCGGACCTCTTTGATTTCCACCATGTCCCTCTTGTTGACGATCACGTTACCGCCGTCGGTCCGGACCCGCGGCACCACCCCGCCCGCAAACTGAACCGCATCGCTGAGGGTGTCCGGGTCGCCGATCGCGATGATCGTGTATGGCCCGGTCAACCGGCGTCCGTCCACCCGGATGCCGCCGTCGGAGTCCACAAAGGAGCTAGAGGCGATGACCCTCACCGAGCCGCCGGTGCCGTCGATCTGAATCGCCTCGGCACCTCCCCCGCGGAGCTCCTGCACCGCGTTCAGCAGACTCGACGCCTTGATGGTGCCGGTGACCTCGTCAATACGCACCTCGACACCGGGGCCCCGGGCCTGCAAAGTCCCGGCCAGGATGCCAAGATCGTCGGCTCGCGCCTTCGCCGCCTCCTGGGCCGCTTCCTGACCCGCTGCGCCGGAGGCAAGCTCGCGCTGTGTCGCCTGAAGCGATGCGATGTCCTGCTGCAGCCTGCGTTCCGCACCGTCCAAATCAGACATGATCTGCAACAGGTCGCCTTCACGGGCTGAGGCATAAGCGTTGTCGGTCGTGTTGCTTTTGACTTGTACCACCAGAGCAAAGCCCAGCAATGCCAGCAGAACCCCGATCACCACTCCGGCGCCGCTAATCCGCTTGCGCTTCTCCACGTCGACCGGAATCGGTTGCCCTGCTTCACTTTCCGCCGCTTCACCCTCGGCGGCAGCCGGCTCGGCAAGCTCAGCGGCGGGTTCCTTAGGCGCGGATTCGTTGGTCTGCTCTGGCGGGTCGTTCCACAGTGTGGGCTCTTCAGCTCCGCTCACTGGCGCGGTCGGTTTGTCGGCTTCCGGCCATTGGCCCGAAGGCTCATCCCACGACGGGGGCTCCCCGGGCGCCGGGACCTCTCGCGGCGAGTCAGGCGACGGGGGCAGCGGCTCTTTTGGCGTGTCGGTCATCGCTTCCTCCTCACGCCCGGAATAGATGGCGGCGGATGGCAGCCACGTTGCCGAAAATCCGGACTCCGAGGACGACTACCACCCCGGTGGACAGTTGCGTGCCCACCCCAAGCTGGTCTCCAAGGTAGACGATTACCCCTGCCACCAGCACGTTCGATATGAATGAGATCACGAACTGCTTGTCGTCGAAGATCCCATCCAGCTTCGCTCGCACGCCGCCGAAGACGGCGTCGAGCGCTGCCACCACCGCGATCGGCAGGTAGGGCTGTAACGCCAGCGGCACCGTCGGCTCCAGCAGCGCACCGGCCACGATTCCGGCCACCAGTGCCAGCACTGCGATCATTTGCCACCTCCGGACGGTGAGGGTGTTGGGGAGGCCGAAGCCGCAGGTGGCTTGGCATACCTGAGATCGGGAAGAACAGCAGCGGGCAGCACGAGATTCTCTCGTTCGGTGATCTTAAAGCCAAATCGATGCTCGGGCCGCTCTTGCCAGACGCGGTAGAGCTTTGCGGTGTCCGATTTGGAGAAGTCATCATAAAGCTTCGCCGGCCCGATCGCCGATATCTGGTACGGCCCCACGACCAGCGCGTCCCCGACGTAGATGGCCTCGCCACCCTTGCGGATCGGGGTGAGTGCGGTCAGCCGGTGACCGTTGATGGAGATCGCCTCGGCGCCGAGAAACCAGAGTGCGTTCACCAGCAGCTGAAGGTCGTAGTCGATGACGCGGTGCCCCTTGTTGACCGCCGCGTCAGGGCCGTCGGCCAGACGCACTTCCAGGCCGTCACCGGTCACGCGGCGCATGCCGGTGGCCGCTTCGATCTGCCGCGATTGATTGATCTTGGATGGATCACCGAGCGCTTGCTCGCGAAGCCGGGCGACGTCGTCCTGCAGCTGTTCGGCTTGTGTGGCAAGCAATGCGGTGCGCTCTTTCTGCTGGGTGATCCTGCTGATCAACCCGGCCCGGACCTTCTCCTTCTCCGGCGCACCCCGCACCACCTGCTGATAGGCGACGGCGAAGAGCACCCCGATCGCCGCGAGCAGCACCCACGCGGAGACCTTGCGGCTCAGGCGACTCCAAATGGGCAGCGGTGGGCGCGCTGCCCGCTCTTCGGCCGACTGCTCGTAAGCCGGGTCGAGCGGGTTGCGGAACAGCTCGGTGAGGAAGTCCGCCTGGTAGATCCGAGGTTCCTTGCGCGTGGGCTCGGTCATGCCCGGCGCTCCCGACGGACCCCGGCGAATTGCCGCAGGTAGAGCAGACCGGCCAGCCAGTAGAGCACCAGGCCCCACCAGGCCAGCGCCCATCCCGATGAATAGGCCAGGTCGTGCAACACCGTGTCCGCGCTCCCCCATGCCAGCAACAGCAGCGGGAAGGCGAACAGCAGGATGAAGGTGGCAGCCTTACCGAGGTAGTGCACCGGCGGCGGGCCGTGGCCCATCCGGCGGAGCAGGATCAGGGTCACCAGCAGCACCACCTCGCGAGCAAGCAGCGCGGCAGCGAACTGCCACGGCACCACCTCGCGCACGGTGAAGGCAATCAGGGTGGCGAGAATGTAGAGGCGATCGGCCAGCGGATCGAGCAGCTCTCCGAGCCGGCTCACCTGACCCAGCTTGCGGGCAAGATAACCGTCGATCCAATCGGAGGTTCCGCCGATGGCCAGCACCACAACAGCCCATCCGATCCGGTCGGCGACCAGGAAGAGATAGAGGAACAGCGGCACTCCGGCCAGCCGGGCAAAACTGATCAGGTTGGGCACGGTAAGGACACGGCTCGCGCCACTTTCGGGCACTTCACCGGCCACCGAACCTCCCCTCAACCAAGCAGTTTTACCACGCTCGCCTAACCGGCTGAGATCCGGCAGGCTGCTCAAGCACTCCGGGCGGCCGAGATCAGTAGTACCAGCAACACCGTTACTGCGATAATTCCGACAATCGCCGCTACCAGTGCCAAGGTGGCCGGAGACACGCTCAGGGAAGGCTCGCGGGAGGTCCGGGGTGCACCGCGGGCAGGCTCCCAGGCCACCAGCTCCGGGTGCGCCGGGAGGTACGACAACGTGCTGAAGGGCCGGGCCAAAGGCTCTTCGATGACTGGTACCAAAACAGTCTGTTCTTCAATGGCGACAGGCACAGTGAGCTCAACCGGCGAAAGCGGCGTCTCCGGCAATGCCTCGGCTCCGCAGACGTGCCGCTGCTCGGCGGGCGCCAATGCGGCAGTGGCCAACAGCTCGCGGATCTCGTCGGACAGTTCTGCCGCGTTCGCTCGCGCCTCAGCGAGCAGGGCGTGCGCGTGATCGAAGTCACCGCAGTCCCGCCACATCCCGGCCAGCCGGGCGAGCATTCGCACGCCGACGGGATGCGCCACCCCATACGTGTGCTGGTGTTCGGCGACCACATTGGCCAGTCGCAGCCGTGCCGTCACACATTGCCCACGAGCATGTTCGACGGTGGCCAGGTCGGCTCGCGCGGCCAATGCCCGCTCGGATTGCGCTCCCCCGAGATCGGTGTAGATCTCGATCAGTCGCTGATAGTGCTGCGCCGCCCGGCCGTGCGCCCCCACCCTGGTGAGCACCGCGGCCAGCAAACCCAAGGTGTGCAACGTCCGGCTGTCCCGCTCGCCGTAGAGCCGCCGGAATGCGGCATGGCCGTATGCCGCCCAGCCTCGGGCGGCATACGGTTCACCCAGGCTGAGCAGCACTCCCGTCTGCAACGCCACCGATTCCGC
This sequence comes from Micromonosporaceae bacterium, assembly GCA_003543035.1. Classification (GTDB taxonomy): domain Bacteria; phylum Actinomycetota; class Actinomycetes; order Mycobacteriales; family Micromonosporaceae; genus Rhizocola. The sequence continues at coordinate 26,982 of DPJL01000457.1, forward strand.
CTCGACCGGCCTGGCCTTGCGCGGATCAGACGGCAGCGTGGAGAGCAGCTCGCTCAGCAGCTCCTGTGCATACCCCAGCTCACCCGCGTCGACGTGATCGCGGGCCCGGTGCAGGACGGCAACGCCGTGGCGGCGCTGGAGGGGCATGGCATCAGAGTATGTACGTCACACGTAGCCATTGCGAAGGTAGCCAAGCGAGAACGTGCCCTCGTTGCCGAAATAGATGGAGACAAGCCTCGCCGGATCGGTGGCGAGCAGGCCACGCTGCAGATCCGAGCCGTCGTTGCCGTCGTCCCAACCCCACGCCGTGTTGGCTGCGTTGTCTTTGCCGTTATCGCCGCGGAAGGTGCCCCAGCCGGCGAAGGTCAGCGAGTCGTTGCGGTGCGCCCACAATCCACTCGTGGCAAATGTGTTGACCAACCGGTACCCCACGAAACGATCGTTTCCGTTTGAGGGCACCTCGCCTGTGCCCGTCGGGTAGTAGACGACCGCGTCGCCGGGATCCGAGCCGTTCCACCGGTAGATGCCGTGTCCCTTGGCTTCCTGGAAGGTGGTCGGCCGGGAAACTCCGCCGTAGCTCTGCATCACGATGGTGCCGTCGATGTTCTCCCGCCCGCTGGTGTAGGGGCTGCCCGGCGGGATGTACGAATAGAAGTCGGTGTGCGCCACCGTAACCATGGCCTCGAACTTCCCGAACTCCGAGCCGTCCTTGCGCACCACGAGAAGCACGCCTTCCATGTCGTTCTCGTGTGTGAACTGACTGAACGGATCGGGGAAGTCCTCCCAGTCCCGAGGGTGGTAGAAGGAGTAGACCAGGTGCCAGTGGGTTGAGGTCTCGACCACCGAGTAGTAGACCGTGCCGATCATCCGGGAGAGGTTGTCGTCCTGGTGCTCCCAGTTGTTCTTCGCGTCCCACTCACCGTCGAAGTCCACTGCGGACAGATAATCCGCGTCGTAATCCGAGCTGTCGGTGTCCTGGTAGTGCACCGGCGCCCAATGCTGCGCAAGGCTTGCGTCACTGGGCACGGCGCTCGCGGGCTGCACGGCGATCAGGGTCGCCGCGAGCAAGACAGAGATAAATATAGAGATGCGGGCAAACATGCCCACACGTTAATACCTACCGGTAACCAGTGGGATCCACCGAACCCTCTGTTCCGTGATCGGCAAAATAACGCCAGATGTCCGGCCGGGAGCCGTCCACATCGGTCAGATCATATTCGCGCGCCAGGAAGCCGCTCGACAGCGTCTTTCCGGCGAACCGCTGGACCTCCGGGTCGCTCGCGAGCGCGGCCACCCCGCGGCCCAGAAACACCGGGCTCTCCGAGAGGATGAAGTGCTCGTGCACTTCTGCGGCATCGCGCCAATTCTCCTCGGTCACCCCGAACTCCTGCAGCATCGCCTCCGACCGCAGGAACCCCGGCGTCACCGTCAATGCCGTTGCGCCGTAAGGCTTCAGCTCGGCCGCTTGCGCAAAAGCGATGCGCTGCACGGAAACCTTGGCCAGATCGTAGAAGAACGAATCGCGATAGTTGGCGTTGAACTCGGCCGTCCCGTCGGTCACCTCGACCACTAGGCCACCCGGGTGCCGGATCAGCAAAGGAAGTGCGGCATGGCTCGTCACGATGTGCGTCTCGACCCCGAGGCGCCACAACCGGAGCCCCTTGTCGAGCGAGTGCTCCCACAGCGGCTTGCCCCACTCGGTGAACATGTCGCCACCCCACACGTCATTCACGAGCACGTCGAGCCGGCCGTGGGTGGAGTCGATCCGGTCGATCAGGGCCGAGACCTCATCGGGTACCAAATGATCCACTCGCACCGGAACAGCCTCACCTCCGGCCGCAGTGATGAGCTCGGCGGTCTCGTCGATCGTCTCCGGACGGTCCATCTCAGAGCGATGCGCCCGATCCGACCGCCCGGTCACATAGACCGTTGCCCCGGCGCGACCCAGCTCGACGGCGATGGCTCGCCCACAACCCCGGGTGGCTCCGGCGACCAGGGCCACCTTCCCGTTCAGCGTCATGCCGGTCATGCTGCCAGCGGCATACGACAAATCGCCGCGCGCCACCAAATGCTTCCCTAACCTATGTTTGTGGACATTGGGAAGATTCTCGGCGGCATCGACCTGGACGACGTACGGGGCGCGGTCGACCTGGTCGTGAAGAACAAGGACATCCTCGACAAGCTGCAGGACCTGCCGGCCATGCTGAGTACCTTCGGCGATCGGCTGGCCGACGCGGGTGGGCAAGCGCGCAACGCGGCCAACGCCCTCGTCGGCGATGACGGCAAGGGCGGGGCGGCGTCGGCGCTGGGTGCCATCGGCGCCACCTTGGATGGCTGCAAGGAACAGCTCGGCACTGCCACCAGCCTGTTGGGCGCGGCGGCGAACGCCGCCAAGTCGGTGCCCTTGATGGGTGGCCCCGCCGGGCAGGTCGCCGACGGCGTGCAGGCCGTGGCGAAGGTGGTCGATCAGCTCGGCGACCTGGGCGGGCACATGCGCCACCTGGCCGAGGTCATCACCCAGGTCGGCGGGGCGCTGGGCGGCTTGGGCGACCGGCTCGGCGACTCGGGAGCGACCGCGCGGGGCTTCGCCTCCGTGGCGCCAGCAGCCGCGGCGCCTACGGCGTGAGATAGCGTCCTGATATGCATATTCGCAAAGCATCTGCCCGCTGGGAGGGCACCCTCAAAGGGGGCTCCGGCACCATCCGCACCGGCCTGGGCGAAGGAAACTACTCGTTCAGCTCCCGCTTCGAAGAAGGGGAAGGCACCAACCCGGAGGAGATGATCGGCGCGGCACACGCCGGATGCTTCTCGATGTTCTTCGCCAACGTGCTGGACGGAGCCGGATTCCCGGCCACCTCGGTGGACACGACGGCCAACGTCCACCTGGAAAAGACCGACGCGGGCCAGACTGTCACCCGCATCCACCTGGTCAGCAACGCTGTTGTGCCCGGCATCGACCAGGCCGAGTTCGACAAGCAGGCAGCCAACGCCAAGGCCAACTGCCCGATCTCCCGGCTGCTGTCGCCGGGCGCCGAGATCACGCTCGACGCGACCCTCGCCTGACCAAGCACCTTGCCGCACCGCGCTTCGCCAGGCGCGGTGCGGCCTGCCAGAGGCACCAGCCGAGGCGGCGACTGGTAAGGTCGCACCGCGATATGGCCAGTCGATGGCGGTCGCGACCCGCCGACGCCGACAAGGGTAGGAACGCCGATGGCAACTGAGCAGCCGACAGCGGTCAAATCAGCGTGGCCCGTTCCGCAGCAACAACGGGCCGGAGAACCGGGGATGATTACGGAACCCGAGGGCACCGAACCGACTGCGACTCCTCGCCGGCGGCTGCGGGATTGGCTCCTTGACCCGGGCACAGTGGCAGTTATCGCCGGCATGGTCCTCCTTCCGATCGCCTTCCTGCTCCCCCGCATCCCGCAGTATCAAGGGGGGTCCGGCAGCATCCGTTCCTTCGCTTTCCCACTGGCGGCTGGTTTCCTCAGCGCCGTCGTCCTGTTCCTGGCCGGGCTGAAGCGGCCCACCGGCTGGCTGGCCGGCACGAGCGCGGCGATGATGGCCGCCTGGGTCGTGATGATCCTCTCCACCGCGTTGCGCGGAACGCCTTTCCCCTTCTACGGGCTCATCGGCGATGCGGGCCGGCTCACCGCGATGGCGACGCGCTACTCCACCACCGCGGCCAGTTCCGACGCCATCATGGTGGGATTGCCCAGCGAGTATCCTCCGCTGTTCCCCTGGGTCGTCGGGCGCACAGCGGCACTCGTCGACGTCCCGGCGTGGCGCTTGGTGGGAGACTTCGAGGTTCTCTTCACCGGGCTCGCCATCATCGCCGGATTCGTGCTGTGGCAACGACTTCTGAGCCCATGGCTGGCGCTCGCCGTGACCGTTGCCGGATTCATGATGTTCCCCTTGCCCATCAAGGCATACGAGCTGATCACCCTGCTGATGTTCGTGCCCTGGGTCCTCGGCACGTTCATGAACCCGCCCAAGGGCCGGTTGCACTGGCTGGCGTCGGGGCTCGCCGGCGGATTCATCGTAGTGACCTACTTCGGCTGGATCATCTTCGGCGGGATCGGCCTGTTGGCCCTCGCCTTCCTGACGTGGCGCTCCGAGAAGGACCGTCGCGGCTATCTGTTGTACCTGCTCAAGGTCGGAGCGGTGGCCTTCGTGGTGGCGTCCTGGTTCATCGTGCCGCTGATCTACGCGAAGATCACCATCGGCGGCAGCACCGTGGCCGACATGTACGGCAGCTCCAACATGATGGACGCAATGTTCCCCTTCATGCAGTTCACGTATCCGGGAGTGCATGGCATTCTGGCGGCCCTACAGCTCGTCGGCGTCATCGGCATGATCTGGTTGCGCGGCAAGACGTGGTGGGCCACGCCGCTGCTGATCCTGGTGGTCGGCGCCTACGCGTACCGGGTGCTCGGTGCCGTGCTGTTCATCCTCACCGACCACACCGCCCTTTCTCAGTACACGCCGAGCGTCTACATGTCCGTGATGGCGATCGCGGGCGTGCTGACTCTCACGCATGCGATCCCCCGGCTGGCGAGCCGGCTTTCCCTTGCCACGCCTAAGGCCGGCGCCGCGATCGTGCTCGTACTCGCCCTGGGCTGGAGTGGCTACAGCTTCGCCACGGACTGGACACCGGGCTTGGGCGGGCGCTACTCCGACTACACCGAGCGGGCCTATCGCGAGCCGTATCCAAATGGCGTGTACGCCAAAGGAATCGAGAACCCGACCCCCTGGTTCCCGGTCACGCCGATCCAGAACGCAGTAGAGGGTGTGCTCGGGCCGGATCACGATGGGGTGGCGCTGTCCGCCGACGAACGGCTCTTCGCGTATCTGCCCTGGCACGGCTACGTCGGCAATGACCTGTGGAGCTCGATCTCGCGGGTGCACGAACGAGTGGCCGAGGTCGAAAGGCTGGCCGCGATCCGCGACCCGCAGGCCTTCACCCGTGAATCGCAGCATCTCAAGTTCAGCCGGATCGACATCTTCGTGCTTGCCAAGAAGGACGCGGGCTGGCAATGGTCCTTCCACCACGGCTTCAACCAGACACCGGCGGTGGTCAACTTCGACCGGGCGCAGTTCGATCCGGCAAGCTGGGTCATCATCGACAACCTGCCGGAAAACACGGTGGTCGTCGTCCGCAAGCCGTAACGGGGACTAGGCGAAAACCCAGCGGCGCGAAACGAAGAAGTTCGCCACGGCCAGCACCACGGCCGTGGCGATCTTTGCGACCATGTATTGCATTCCGAGCCAGGTAAGTGATTGGACCGCGATAACGGTCAGCAACAGGTTGACTACGACCAATCCCATATATCGCTGAAGATGCCGCGTCATCGATCCCGATGCCTGGAAGACCCAGGCCCGGTTCAATCCGAAATTGACGAAGAAAGCGATTCCGTAGGCGAGCGCGGTGGCCACTGGAAGCCATATCCGAATGACACCATGAAGAAGGAACAAAGCGCCTGCGTCCGCCGCGAGGCTTAGCACGCCGACAATCAAAAAGCGAACGAAGCCCCAGTTCCTATCAGCCAATTGCACACGCTAGGGTAACAACGCCGCATGTCCTCCCAGGCCGTGGGGTTCGTAGTCACCCATGTTAGTGTCGTCGGGCCATCCCAACGCCCGGCCTTCGCCAGATATCAGATGGAATGATGATCAACGAGACACCTGCCTTCGTCCACCCCACGTGCGAAGTCGAAGAAGGCGCATTGATCGGCTCGGGCAGCAAGGTGTGGCATGTCGGCCACATTCGCGCCAAAGCCACCATCGGCCGGGACTGCACGATCGGCCGAAACGTCTTCGTGGACGCGGGCGTGTCGGTAGGCGACCGCGTGAAGATCCAGAACAACGTTTCGGTTTATGCCGGTGTCACCATCGAGGACGAGGTCTTCGTCGGGCCGAGTGCGGTCTTCACCAATGACCTGCACCCCCGGGCACAGAACTCACAATGGGTGATCACTCCCACACTGATCTGCCGCGGCTCTTCCATCGGCGCGAACGCCACCATCATCTGCGGTGTACGCGTCGGCGAATACTCCATGATTGCCGCCGGTTCGGTGGTCACCCGCGATGTGGAGCCCTTCCAGCTGGTGGCCGGAAACCCGGCGCGGCACCTGGGCTGGGTGGATGAGAGTGGCCAGGTAGTCTCGCGAGACGTGACTCGACCGGCCCACCTTGCGGTAACCGAAAGAACAGGTGACGAATGACGACTCCTAAGCCCATCTCCATTACCTCCGTCGTCGTCGGCGAGGAGGAGGAGCAGTCGGTTCTCAAGGTGCTGCGCTCGGGGATCCTGGCCCAGGGCCCGATGGTCGCGCAGCTTGAGCAGGAGTTCGCGGCGATGCACGGCGTGCCTCACGCGGTGGCCGTCAACAACGGCACAGTGGCGCTGGTGGCCGCGCTCAAGGCGATGAGCATCGGCCCCGGCGATGAGGTCATCACTACCTCGCTGAGCTTTGTCGCCACTCTCAACGCCATCGTCGAGACGGGAGCCACCGCACGCTTCGCCGATGTGAACGACGACTTCACCATGGACCCGGAGAGTGCTCGCCAGCTGGTAAACAGCCGCACTCGCGCGCTGCTCCCGGTCCACCTCTACGGTCTGCCCGCCGACATGGGCCCCATTCAGCAGCTGGCTGACGAACACGGCCTGGCGATCCTCGAGGATGCGGCTCAGGCGCACGGCGCCCGCATCGGTGAGCGTGCCGTCGGTTCGTGGGGCGTGGGCACGTTTTCCTTGTACGCCACCAAGAATCTGCATTGCGGTGAAGGTGGCTTGATCACGACGAGCGACGACGCCATCGCCGATCGCCTGCGCCTGCTGCGCAACCAGGGCATGCGGGTCCGCTACCAATATGAGGTGGCGGGGCACAACTGGCGTCTCACCGACCTGCAAGCGGCCGTGGCCCTGCCGCAATTGAAGCGGCTCGCGGGCACCACAGCCACTCGAGCGCACAATGCCGCTCGACTCAATGCGGGTCTAGCCGACGTGCCCGGTCTGGTCACCCCGTTCGTGCCGCAGAAGCGCACTCACGTGTGGCATCAGTACACGGTGCGCGTCGCGGGAACACCAGTCACCCGTGAGGTCCTGGCCAAGGAGCTGGAGCTCGCCGGGATCGGCTCCGGGTTCTACTATCCGCGGTTGATGCACGACTACGACTGTTTCCGCGAGGATCCGCGCATCGTGGCTTCGGACGCCACGCCGCGGGCTGAGCTCTTTGCCAGTCAGGTCATCTCGCTGCCGGTACACCAAAATCTCAGTGAGGACGACCTCGACCGGATCATCACCGTAGTGCGGGAGGTGCTGGGTGCCTAGGCTAGCGATCATCGGGGCCGGCGTGATGGGGGCCAATCACGGCCGAGTCGCACGGAGCATCCGTGAATTCACCGTCACCTCGGTTTGCGACCCGGATTCGGCTCGCGCTGCGGCCGTCGCGGCTCCACTCGGAGCTGCCTATACGTCCGATGTGGACGAAGCGATCGCCAACGCCGACGCGGTCATTCTTGCCGCGCCCAGCCACATGCACGGCGAGCTCGGCGAGAAGATCCTCAAGAACGGTTGCGACCTTCTGATCGAAAAGCCCATCGCCACCACCGTCCGCGACGCGGAACGCCTCATCGAAGCCGCCGAGGCCAACGACCGGATCCTGATGGTCGGCCACGTGGAACGGTTCAACCCGGCGGTCACCGAGCTCATGACGATGATCGATCAGCCGGTCTCGATCGAGATCACCCGGGTCGGCCCCTTCTCGCCGCGCAATCTCGCCGACGTCTACCTCGACCTGATGATCCACGATGTCGACATCGCTCGCGCGATCATCGGCAGCGAGGTGAAGCACATCCAGTCGTCGGCGAAGATCGTGCGCTCCACCGAGTTCGACTTCGCGTGTGCCCTGCTGCAGTTCGAGAACGGCGTGCTGGCCAACATCACGGCGAGTCGCGTGAGCCAGAACAAGGTACGCCGGATCACTGTCACCCAGCGCGAAAACGCTATCGTCGCCGACCTATTGCGCCAGCACATCGAGGTGCACCGGATCGAGAGCTCGGAGTTCTTGTCCGAGAGCGGCGTCCGGTACAGGCAAAGCGGTCTGGTTGAGATCCCCTATCTCGCCAACCACGGTGAGCCGCTCGCCCACGAGCTCCGCCACTTTGCCATGTGCGTCGAGCAGCGGCAGAAGCCCATGGTTTCCGGTGAGGACGGCATGCTCGCGCTCAAAACCTGTCTGGCACTTCGCGACGCATCCATGGTGGTCTAGATGTACAAAGGGCTGAAGGTTGCCGCGGTTGTCCCCGCCTACAACGAGGCGAAGCTGATCGGCCAGACCATCGGGACCATGCCCGAGTTCGTGGACCTCATCGTCGTGGTCAATGACTGTTCGACCGATGAGACCTCCGAGCGCGCGAAGAGCGTAGGCGACCCTCGGGTACATGTGATCGACCACGAGGTCAACACGGGGGTCGGCGGGTCCATCATCGACGGCCACATCAAGGCGATGGAGCTGGGCGCTGAGGTCAACGTGGTGATGGCCGGTGACGCCCAGATGGATCCGGCCTTCCTGCCCGATCTGCTGGATCCCATCTGCGAGCGCGGCTACGAGTTCACCAAGGCCAACCGGTTCTTCTCGCGCAAGTCCTATGCGGGCATGCCGAAGACCAGGATGTTCGGCAGTGTCGTGCTCTCCTTCGCCACCAAGGTGGCCAGCGGTTATTGGAACCTCTTCGATCCCCAGAACGGCTACACCGCCGTGAAGACGAGCGCCCTGCGCCGGCTGGATCTCGCCAACGTGGCTCGCGGCTACGAGTTCGAAAACGATCTACTGATCTGGCTGAACATCGCCAACGCGAGGGCCCGCGACGTGCCGATCCCGGCCGTGTACGGCGAAGAAGTCTCGACGATGAAGATCCACCGGGCAGCGCCCCGCATCGCCAAGCTGCTCTTCCGCGGCTTCTGGCGGCGGATGCTGCTTAAGCACGTGCTGGCGTCGTTCTCACCGGTCGCCTTGCTGTTCTTTACCGGCCTGTCATTGGTGTTCTTCGGCCTCGCGGTTGGGGTTTGGGTACTGATCGAGACGCTCGGACCGCCGGTAGCGAGCACCGGAAGCGTGCTGCTCAGCATCGGCCCGCTGCTTACCGGAATCCACATGCTGGTGTCCGCCCTCACCTTGGACATCCAAAGTACGCCCGATTAAAGAGCCGGGCCGATCGGCCCGGCTTTTTACGTTCACACCGAGTGGTAGACCCGATCCTCGTTGGGCATGATGATCCAGAGCACGATGTAGATCACGAACTGCGGGCCTGGCAGCAGGCAGGAAAGCAGGAAGAGCAGCCGCATCAGCCCCGGCGACATCCCGAAACGGTGAGCGAGACCGGCACAGACACCGGCGATCCAGCGGCCAGAACGTGGACGGACAAGACGGGGACGATTTGCGTTCATGACTCCACGGTACGAAGTGCGCGCACGCTCGCCCTCGATCCCTGGGCGGAACACGCCCGTAAGGGTTTGCCGCCTTCAGGCTCGGGGTACTCGCCGATCATGCCTGTCTTCATAGAAGGTGTGCCGCCTGCTGGGCTGAACGAAGACGAGCTGTTCCAGGAGCTCGTCCAGCTCTACCGGACGCGCTTCGACACCTTGCGGCACGGCTCCGATCACGCGCTGCTGCACCACAGCCAGCGCATGACCGAGCTCGAAGCCGAGTACATGCGTCGATACCCCCAGCGCGAGGTGGACCCCCACCGGACCCGGGAGGGCGCGCAGGACGTTCAGCCGCGAACCTGACGGGGTACCAGACCGGTCCCGCCGGGCCGGAAGTGCGCCATCGACCGGGCCGCGAGGTCCTTGGTGGCCGACCGGTTCGCCCACGTGCCGAGGATTACCGCCGCTCCTGGGACCACCTTCGCGAAGAGCCGCTTGAGCGCCCGCACTCCGGCCATCCGCGCCAGTTTCATAGCGAGCTGCCCGGCCAGCTTGGCACCACCGGCCTTGGCGAGGGAGCCGCCCACCGTGTGGCGGCCGGCTGCGATGCCGAGCGCGACCCGGGCGGCCTCGGCCGCCTTGTGCACGTTCTGCAGGACCAGAAGGTCGGTCGCGCGATCGGGGTGGGCCGCGTCGACGTCGTAGGCGGCGGCGATGTGTAGCACCATGCGGGCCTGGGTCCACGCCAGCACGCCGAAGTCGATGACCGCCCCCGGCAGGCCCGCCGCCCCGGACACCGCTCCGGTGATGCCCGCGATGTTGGTGAACTTCTTCGCCGCGATCTGAGCCAGCTCCTCGTTGGAGACCTGCGGCTGAACGCTGCGAACGTAATTCACCCACGCGGTCGCCTGTGGCCCGATGCGGCGCACCGCCTCAACCGCGAGGTGCTCGGGGGCAAACTGCGGGTCGGCCCGCATCCGTTCCCACAGTCCACTGGGGACGCCGGCATCATCTTGGAGCTCGAGCTCGGTCACGCGTGGGAGAGTACCCGCAACTGTCCATTCAGTATCATCGGTGCCTCGGTGAGACTCGGCCCGTACCAGGTCAGATGTCGCCCCGATACCAGGGCATAAGGGATTGCGGGAAAGAATGACGGCCCATCGTCCTCAGTGAACAGATAGGGCTCGTCGGGCAGAACCACGCAATCCGGTTGCCGCGCCAGGATCTCGGCAAGCGGCGGGCGTGGATATCGCTCAGCCGACGATTCGTAGATGTTGCCGATGCCCAACCGCCGCAACACATCCCCGGCGAACGTGTCAGAACCCAGCAGCACCCATGGTTTGCGCCACACCGGAATCACCGCTTGTCTCAACACCGATGGGGCGGGAAACTCCCACGCCGCCCTCGCGACAGACAGCCACTGCGGTTGGGCCACCCCGAGAAACTCGAACATCGCCTGCAATGAGGTCAACGCCTCGTCGACAGTGCGCGGATAGGTGACATGGACCTCCACCCCCGCCGAACGCAACGCATCCGCGTCCGAGAGCCGGTTCTCCTCCTGGTTCATCAGCACGGCATCCGGTTTGAGCGCCAGCACCTTGGCCAGATCCGGATATTTGCTGCCGCCGACTCTGGCGACGTCGAGACCGGCCGGGTGGGTGCACCAGTCGGTGGCACCGACCAGCATTGCCGGTGCGGTGACCGCTACCGCCTCGGTGAGCGATGGCACCAGTGAGACGACTCTCAATGCGGCTGGTCCGACTTCCCGATCTGCAACAACTTCTCGCTGCTGTGATCGACCTGCAGGGTGGTGTGGGTGAGGTGGTATTCGTGCTCCAGCAACTCTTCCAGCTGGACGCGGGCGGCATGGCAGTCGGCCGACGGCTCCACCAGCACGTGCGCGGAGAGCGCCGGCTGATTCGAGGTGATGACCCACACGTGCAGGTCGTGAACCTCCACAATGGACGGTTGGGCCAATAACCGGTCGGCGAGCGCATCGGGGTCGATCCCGGCCGGGGCCGCCTCGAGGAAGATCCGGCTCGAGTCGCGCAGCAGGCTCACTCCAGCCTTGATCATCAGTGCCACGACGACCAGCGAGGCGATGGCGTCGGCCCGGGCGAAGCCGGTGGTCACGATGACGACACCGGCCACCGCGGTCGCGATGAATCCGTAAAGGTCGTTGAGGATGTGCTGGTAGGCACCCTCGATGTTGAGGCTCGAGCGGTTGGCCCGGCCAATCGCCCACGCGGCCAGGATGTTTACCCCGATGCCCGCCACCGCGGTCACCACGACCGGCCAGCCGACCACGTCCGCGGGACTGATCAGCCGCTCGATCGCCTCGTAGGTCAGCCACGCGGCAAGCAGTAACAGGGTCAACCCGTTGGCCTGAGCCGAGAGGATCTCGGCCCGCTTGAAGCCGTAGGTGTAGGTCCCCTTGGCGGGCCGCTTCGCCAGATTGATGGCGAGCAGCGCCAGCATGATGGAGACGGCGTCGGTGAGCATGTGCGCCGCGTCCGAAAGCAGGGCGAGAGATCTGACCGCCACGCCGACGACGACCTCGACGGCCATGAAGCCCACGATCAGCGCCAGCGCCAGCCGCAACCATCGGCGATCCGTGTCCGCGGTCACCCCATGGCTGTGATCGTGACCAGCATGATCTCCCACATCGACGAGCCTACCGTGCGGGCCTGCGCTGGTTTGATCCGAGCACAGAACGGGAAAACAGCTCATGACATGTCTGCGCGCCCCGCCACCGGAGGGTCTGGAGGTTCGCTCAGCCATGACCGGTCTGGTCCACATTGGAGCGCCGTATCAGGGCCAGGAGGATCTGCTACGGCAGACGGTTCCCTTTGTCCGCGAAGGGTTGGCGCACAACGAGCCGATCCTGGTGGCCCAGCCACGTCCCCAGCTTGAGCAGATGACCAAAACCTTTGCGGGGGTACCGGGAATCACGTTCGTCGATATGGCCGAAGCCGGCCAGAATCCGGGCCGGATCCTGCCCTGGGTGCTGCATGCCTTCACGCTGCGCCACCCCGGGCGACCCGTGCGGATCATCGGTGAGCCGATATGGCCCGGCCGGTCCGCGGTCGCCTATCCGGCCTGTGTGCAACACGAAGCGCTGATCAATCTGGCGCTGCGCGAGGTCGATGCCACGGTGCTGTGTCCCTACGACTCCTTGGGCCTGCCCGCCGAAATGCTCAGCGATGCCCCCCGGACCCACCCGCTCATGCTCAACGGTGCACCGGTTGCCGAGCCGAGCGTGGCCTTCAGCTGGGCCGGGCTGCGTGAGCTGATTTATCAGCCCCTTCCCGCACCTCCGGAACAGGCTCTGGGGCTGGATTTCCACCGGCACGATCTTCATTCGTTGCGAGATCTGGTGACCGCCGAGGCAACCCACGCCGGGCTGACCCGCACCCGGATCGACGCGCTTCGGCTGGCCACGACGGAAGCCGCCACCAATGCCATCGTGCATGGCGGAGGCGGTGGTCAACTGCGAGTGTGGCGCGAAGGCCAGGTCGTGATTGTCGACGTCCGATCGCCTCTTCCCTCCCCCGACCCGGTAGCCGGCCGGCTGCTCCCGCCGCTTATCCAGACCGGCGGGCGGGGTCTGATCCTCATCAATCACGTCTGCGATCTCGTCCGGCTGTACAGCGACGATCACGGCACGGTGCTCCGGCTCTGGGTCGGTCCCGCTTAGGCTGCTGTCTATGCTGGCGATCCGGGGCGCACGCCTCTTCGACGGAGTCAACGCAACATCCCTGCCGCAGCCTCTCGTGCTTGTCGAGTCTGGCCGGGTGGTCGCGGTACAAAGCGGAGGTGAAGCCCCGGCCGAAGCCGAGCTGGTCGACCTCGGCGACGTGACCCTGCTGCCCGGATTGATCGACGGCCATATCCATCTAGCCTTCGACGCCAGCGCCGACCCGGTCGGCCGGTTGGCCACGGTCGACGACGATAAGGTTCTCGACGGCATGCGCCAAGCGGCCCGGAGGGCTCTGGCCGCGGGCATCACGACGCTCCGCGATCTAGGCGATCGTTCCTATCTCGGCGTGACGTTGCGCGAAGAGCTCGCCAATGACCCAGCCGCCGGTCCGCAGGTGCTCGCGGCGGGGCCGCCGATCACCGTGACCCGCGGCCATTGCTGGTTTCTCGGCGGGGAAGCCGATGGCGTGGAAGGCGTCCGGGCCGCCGTCCGGGAGCACGCCGATCGCGGCGTGGACGTCATCAAGGTGATGGCCACCGGCGGCGAGATGACCCCGGGCACCTTCTCCCACGAGGTCTCCTATGGCCTGCCAGAGCTGCGCGCCATGGCCGAGGAGGCGCACCGGCTCGGGCTTCCGATCACCGCACACGCGCATGCCGCGGCAGGCATCGCCAACGTGGCTGCGGCGGGCTTTGACATGGTCGAACATTGCTCCTTCATCAGCGCTGACGGCGCGCACGCGGACGAAGCCGTGATCGAGGCCATTCGGCAATCCGGCATGATCATCTCGGCCACCCTCGGTGCGCTGCCAGGGTTTCCGGTCCCGCCCCGAATTGCCGCGGTCCTCCCCCAACTCATGGTGGTCTTCAGCCGGTTACGCGAGCTCGGCCTGCCCCTCATCTGCAGCAGTGACGCCGGGATCGGGCCGCCCAAGCCGCACGACGTCCTGCCCTACGCGGCCGCCATGATGGTGGAAATGAACGGCTACCCGCCCGTCGAGGCGCTACGCGCGGTTACGTCGGCGGCCGCCGAAGCGTTGCGGCTGGGCGACCGTAAGGGCAGGCTGGCACCCGGGTTCGAGGCCGATCTGCTCGCCGTGCAGGGTGATCCACTCGCCGACATCAACGCGTTGCGTAATGTCTCCGCGGTGTTCCGGGCCGGGCAGCGCGTGCGCTGAAGCTGACCGGATCGTTCCGGGGCGAGGCATGATGGTGTCTTACCGCCGCCGTATTGCCGAGCCAGGATTGGGCCATGACCAAAGCACTCATCGTCGTAGACGTGCAGGAATCGTTCCGCCAGCGCCCGATCTGGCAGGCTGTCAACAATCCCGGGATCGTGGAGCAGGTCAACAAGCTCGTGGACCACACTCGCGCTCAGGGTGACCTCGTGGTGTGGGTGCTGCACAACGAGCCCGGCTCGGGTGGCCCATTCGACCCCGCCTCCGGGCATGTGCGGCTCATTGACGGCCTGATCGTCAAGGACGGCGAACCCACCGTGCTCAAGAGTTCCGTCAACGCCTTTACCACCACCAACCTGCAGCAGTTGCTCACCGCACGCGGCATCCGCGAGCTGACCGTCTGTGGGATCCAGACCGAGCAGTGCTGCGAGACGACCACCAGGATCGCGTCGGACCTGGGTTTCGAGGTCACTTTCGCGATCGATGCCACGGCCACCTTCCCGATCCAGCATCGTGACGCGCCAAAGGGCCGCTCGGTCGAAGAGATCCTGGCCGATCCGTTGACACTGTCCACTCAGGACATTGTCGAGCGCACCGAGTACATGCTGGCCTGGCGATTCGCCACGATCAGCACGGTGAAGGAGCTGACCGGAGCGTGACCCGAGTCGTCTTCCTGCTCGCCCCCGGGGTCCACATCCTCGACCTCGCGGGCCCGGCCCAGGTCTTCTCCACGGCCGCCGGCCTCGGCTTCGACTATGAGCTGAGCTATGTGGGCGAGCAGGAAGACGTTCTCAGCGCTCAGGGGCTGCCGCTGCGGACCGCGACCACCTGGCCTGCTTTGAAACCCAATGACCTCATCCTGGTACCAGGATGGCGCGCACCCAC
>DPJL01000086.1 GCA_003543035.1 Micromonosporaceae bacterium
TCTTTTTAAAGCTTCCCCCACCACCGAGATCTACACTGCAGAGACAGTCCTTCCCCGCCCGACGCTCTTCCGATCTGCGCTCAGCGCACCGACGATGCTCACCCCGATTGTGGTGAAGCTCGGTGCCCATGCACCCGAGCCCGCCGCGGCCACCGACACCGCGGCGCCTGTTGTCCTGGAAGCCGAGCCCGAGGAAACCGGGCCCGACCCGGAGCAGGAGCTCGCCTCCTACGAGTGGCGCTTCCACCACGAGACCCTCCGCGAGCTGGTCGACAACCCCGACGAGCTGCGCGAGTTGCGCGATCGGCTGACCGAGAAGCTGAGCCCGACGACCGACAACCCAAGCCGGGCCAGGCTGTTGAGCCTGCGGGCCGTGGTCTCGCGGATCCTCGGCGACCTGACCAAGGCGCTGTCCGACGGGAAGATGGCCCTGGTACACGCCGAGGCCACTGGCGAGTTGCGCCGCATCGCCATCGCCAAGGCGCGGCTGGCCCATGTGTTGCAGTGGCGCGGTGACTTCGCCGAGGCCGACCGCCTCTTCGCCGAGGCCAACTCCACCGAGTTGCCGGATCGGTTGCGCGCCACCATGCACGAGCACGCTGGAAGGTCCTGTTTGGACCAGGGCCGCTACATGGAAGCCTTCAACCACTTCGAAAGCGCCTTGGAGCTGCGCAAGGTCGAGGACCCGGAGTTGATCGCCCGCACCGAGATGGCCCTCGACGCGGTGTCGCTGAAGATCGCCGAGAACGGGATGGGCCCCTATCCGCGTTCCAGAGAAGAGATCCTGCAGGTCAGCAAGCCTCCGGTCGCGAAGTTCGACGAGCGCGTGCAATGTTGGGGCTTCGTCGACGGTGAAGGCCGGACGGTCATCGCACCCGCTTTCGCCGACGTACAGCCGTTCCGCGACGGGGTCGGCTGGGTACGCCGCCGCGAAACCCAAGCGTGGGAGCTGATCGACGAGACCGGTCAAAAGCAGATCGACGCGAGCGTCGGGCTGACCGGTGTCGGCTCGTTCTCCGAGGGCTTGGCGTGGGTGTCCAAGGACGGCGCCGGCGGCTGGATCGCGATCGACAAGTTCGGCCGGGTGGTGATCTCGACCGGCTTCGAGGATGTGCGGCCGTTCCGCCGCGGCCTGGCGGCTGTCCGCCGCGGGGGCTGGGGTGCCGTGGATAAGCAGGGCCGGGTGGTCGTGCCATTCCAGTTCACCGGATTTGCCACCGCATTGACCGACGGGCGTTATGTGGACGGCTTCTCTGACGAGGGTCTCGCCATCGTCGATGCCGCCGGGCGTAAGGGCGTCGTCGACCGGACGGGCGCCATGGTGGTGCCGCCGGTGCATCCGGCGCTGGTCATCCATCCTGTGGCGTTCCTCATAGCGGGCCCCGAAGGCAGGTGGGGTGCGCTGGACCGAAAGGGCCGTCCCTTCATCGATCCGATGCTGCCGAGCAGGCAGGCCGTAATGGAAGAGCTCGATCGCCTGCTCGCCGACACCAAGCCGGTGTTGTAGCTGGTTTCTTCAGGCGAAGCCGTACTTGCCACACCTGCTGGGTGGTAACCCTGTAACGACCCTGGGCTAAGGTCGGACCTTATGGAGTTCCGTCACCTTGGCCGATCAGGCATGCTCGTCAGCGAAATCTCGTACGGCAACTGGATCACCCACGGTTCGCAGGTCGAGGAGGATGCGGCGCTCGCCTGCGTACGTGCGGCCCTCGACTGCGGCATTACCACCTTCGATACAGCGGATGTTTACGCCGGTACCCGCGCCGAGTCCGTTCTTGGGCGCGCGCTCAAAGGCGAGCGCCGTGAGGGCCTCGAGATCTTCACCAAGGTCTTCTGGCCGACCGGGCCGGGCCGCAACGACCGCGGACTGTCCCGCAAGCACATCATGGAGTCGATCAACGGATCGCTCAAGCGTTTGCAGACCGACTATGTGGACCTCTACCAGGCACACCGGTATGACTATGCGACTCCGCTGGAGGAGACGATGACGGCCTTCGCCGACATCGTCCACAGTGGAAAGGCGCACTACATCGGCGTTTCCGAGTGGAAGGCTTCGGAGATCCGGGCCGCCCACGCGCTCGCCCAAGAGCTGCGCATCCCCCTCGTGTCGAGCCAGCCGCAGTACTCCATGCTGTGGCGCGTCATCGAGGCCGAGGTCATCCCGGCTTGCGAGGAGCTCGGCATCGGGCAGATCGTCTGGTCCCCGATCGCGCAGGGTGTGCTCAGCGGCAAGTACCTGCCCGGCCAGCCGCCGCCGGCCGGATCCCGCGCCACCGACGAAAACTCGGGTGCCGGCTTCGTCTCCGCCTGGCTGCGCGACGACGTGCTCGAGCGGGTCCAGCTACTGCGTCCCCTGGCCGACCAGGCCGGGCTGACCATGGCTCAGCTCGCAGTCGCCTGGGTATTGCAGAACCCGAACGTCTCCTCCGCGATCGTCGGTGCCTCGCGCCCCGAGCAGGTCCACGACAACGTGAAGGCCAGTGGGGTCAAGCTCGACATCGACCTGCTGAAGGCGATCGACGAGATCGTCGAGCCGGTCACCGAGCGGGACCCGGCCAAGACGGTCTCCCCGGAGCGCCGCCCGGGCAGCTGATCGATCAGGCCTGCAAGCCCATGCGGTATTCGACACGGTCATCCTCTAAGAGGATGGCCGTGTTCGCACCGTCGGAAACCCGGTCCTTCCAGGTTTGGCCCAGCCACGACTCGGCGTCTGCCTGGCTACTGAAGGCCTCGTTCGGACCGCTCACAGACTTGCCGTCCTCGGCTTCGTAGCGCCAGCTCCATGTCATGACGATCAGATTAGCGGCTAATCTACGGGGCATGGCCGGTGGGAAGTTACTGATTCTGGGTGGGATTCGCTCAGGTAAGAGCGAGTATGCGGAATCCCTGCTGGACACGGCGAGCCAGGTGCGCTACGTGGCCACCGCCGGGCACGACGACCCCTCCTTCGCGCAGCGCCTTGAAGCACATCGGTTCCGCCGCCCGGCTTCGTGGGAGACGGTCGAAACCGGTGCCGACCCGCTGGCGCTGTTCGAGGTACTCGGCAAGGCAGACTCGCAATCCCCGCTTCTCATCGATGATCTGGGCGCTTGGGCCACCGGGGTGCTCGGCCGAGACGACAGCAAGAGTCTTGTCGCGCAGCTGGCCGACGCCGTGCGCGATTGCCCGGCCCAGGTCATCCTGGTCAGCCCGGAGGTCGGTCTGTCTGTCGTGCCGGCTACCGCGATCGGCGCCGAGTTTGCCGATCTGGTGGGCGAGCTGAACCAGGCCATCGCCGCGGCCTGTGACGAGGTCGCCCTGATCGTGGCGGGACAACCCACCTGGCTGAAGAAGGCCGCATCTGCCCCTCCGCGCGTCGTCCCCGTGGCAACACCACCGTCGCCTGCCCAACCGGCTGTCACGCCGATCGCTGCACCCGCCGCTGTCACGCCTGTGATCCAGCCACCGATCGAGACACCGCCGGTCGCCTCGCCACTCGAGCCACCGCCACT
>DPJL01000055.1:0-7549 GCA_003543035.1 Micromonosporaceae bacterium
GGGGGGGGCGCGGCGGCGAGCGCTCGCCGCCGATCCACAGCACGCCCGCAAGCGGCGGGAGCGTGGGCGGGCCGAGCGGCGGGTCATCCTCGAGGCCGCTGACGATGGCACGGCTTCGCTGTCCGCATTCGGCCTGGCACCAAGCCGTGCGGCGGCCGCATACGAGCGCGTCACCGCGATAGCGAAGGCCAAGAAGCTTGCTGGCGCTGCGCAGACCATGGACCAGTTGCGCGCTGACGCGTTGCTCGATCTCCTTGAGGGCGTTGATATCGGCGCCAGCCCGACCGCGCGGCGCGGTGTCGTCGAGTTGACCGTGGGCCTGGAAACGTTGGCAGGGCTCAACAGCGATTCCGGGACGCTTGCCGGATACGGGCCGGTCGCGGCAGACGTCGCACGTCAATGCGCGAAGGGCGGCTTGGATTACCGGTGGCGCTTCTCGGTGCGGGACGACCAGACCGGCGAGCTGCTATTCCAAGGCCTCTCGCGCGCTCGCCCCCCGGAAGCTCCCGCACCATCACAGCAGCCGCAACCGGCCGACGAGCAACGCCCGCCAACCCAGCCGCTGCTCGCTCAGCCGCCGCGGCCAAGGCCTGACCGTGCAGAGCCGCGCCAACCGGCCGGGCCGATACCGCATGGTCCGGCGGCGGCGGCGTCGGATGGGGCAGGGCAAGGACTTCCGCCGACGCAGGATCCGCAGGCGCGGTTCCCCAATGCGGCCACGGCGCGATGGATCACGAGCCGTGACAGGACATGCCGCGCGCCGGGGTGCCGGAGGTGGGCCCGCTCATGCGACATCGACCACACCGTCGACTTTGGACACGGTGGCCCGACCACCCACGACAACCTCGGCGCGCTGTGCCGACGTCACCACGTGATGAAGCACGAAGCCGGTTGGCAACTCACCCAGCCGAGGCCCGGGCAGTTCGTCTGGGTGAGCCCGCAAAGGCGGGTGTACGTCGTCAGGCCGGAGCCGCCATAGCCTTTGCGCTGGGTGCACGTTTTGACAGGCCGAAGCTGAGCGCGTCGACCAGGGCGTGCCAGCTCGCCTCGACCACGTTTTCGTGCACACCAACGGTTGTCCAGTCGCGGCCGTGCTCGTCGACGGTTTCGACCAATACCCGCGTCACCGCGTCGGTGCCGTGCGACCCGGCCAGGATCCGCACCTTGTAGTCGGCCAGCTCCAAACCGGACAGTTGCGGGAAGTGCCGGGTCAGCGCCTGCCGCAAGGCTTGGTCCAAGGCGTTGACCGGGCCGTTCCCTTCGGCGGTGGCGATCACCCGTTCGCCTCGGACACGAAGTTTGACCGTCGCCTCGCTCACCACCGCGCCGTCCTCGCGGTGCTCCACCAAAACGCGGTAGGACTCCAAAGTGAACGGTGTCGTCTGCTCCCCCAGAGCCGTGCGCACCAGTAGCTCGAAGGAAGCGTCGGCGGCCTCAAACGACCAGCCGAGCGCCTCCATGTCCTTGACCTTCTGGGTCACTGAGGAAAGCACGGCGGGTTGGCCGGCCAGATCCAGACCAAGCTCACGGCTCTTGAGCTCGATGCTGGCCCGGCCGGCCATCTCGGTGACGAGAATGGTCATGCCGTTGCCGACGACGGCCGGATCTACGTGGTTGTAGAGGGCCGGGTCGACTTTGATCGCGCTCGCGTGCAACCCCGCCTTGTGGGCGAAAGCGGCCGACCCGACGTAGGCCTGGTGGGTGTCGGGTGCGATGTTCGCGATTTCGGCGATGGCGTGAGAGACATGTGCCATCTGTTCTAGGCATCCGTCCGGTAGGACGGTCATGCCGAGCTTGAGTTGAAGGTTGGCCACGACGGTGAAGATGTCGGCGTTGCCGGGGCGCTCGCCGTATCCGTTGGCGGTGCCCTGAACGTGCCGCACGCCGGCTTCCACCGCGGCGATGGTGTTGGCGACAGCGCAAGCGGTGTCGTTCTGTGCGTGCATGCCCAGCAGTTCCGGGTCTACCCCAAGCTCCTGGACCGCGCGCGTGACTTGCGAGGGCAGCATGCCGCCATTGGTGTCGCAGAGAACCACGCGCTCGGCTCCCGCGTCGAGCGCGGTTTGCACCACCGAGCGGGCATAGCCGGGGTCGAATCGGAAGCCATCGAAGAAGTGTTCGCAGTCGATGAATACCCGGCGTCCGTTGTCCCGCATATGCGAAACGCTGTCTCGCACCATGGCGAGGTTTTCCTCAGGCGTGGTACGCAGGGCACGCTCCACATGACGCACATCGGATTTCGCGACGAGGCACACGACCTCGGTCTGTGCGTCGAGCAGTCCCTGGATCTGCGGGTCGGCGGCGGCGGTCACGCCTGCTTTTCGGGTCGCCCCAAAGGCAACCAGAACAGCGTGTTTGAACACCAGCTCTTCCCGCGCTCGGCGGAAGAACTCGGTGTCTTTGGGCACAGCTCCCGGCCATCCGCCCTCGATGAACCCCACGCCGAATTGGTCCAGCAGCCGAGCCACGGCAAGTTTGTCGGCGACCGAGTAGGTAAGCCCCTCGCGTTGCGCGCCATCGCGCAGCGTGGTGTCGAAGATCTGCATGTTGACCTCTCAAAACAAGAAGACCTCCCGCGGGTGCGGGAGGTCTGCGCGTCGGCGGGGAGGAGGGTGCCGTCGCGCTAGGTGCCAATAATCAGCACGAAGCTCATCACGTTGTGTAGCCAACCACTTGGTGCCGGGATTTGGAAGCAACCTCCCACTATCCAGGATGGGATCTTGACGTATGTCACAACCTGTGCGGTTCTCACATTCCCGCTGGATAGGTTCGCTTTGTTAACTGAATCTTCCTGGGGAGAACCACCACATGCGTGCACGCCGATGGGGCCGGACCGGTCTGAGCCTGGTCACCGCCGTCACCTTTACGGTTGCCGGTTGCGGTCTGCCACAGGCAAAGGCCGATCCGGCTCCATCGACTGCCGCTCCCGCCGACGTCAAGGCCGACTTCAAGGCCGCCGCCGCCAAGCTCGGCGAGCAGAGCTTCCAAGCCAAAACAATGCTCGCCACCGGCCAGGTCTACACCCTCACCAACACCGTCGCCGATCCTGCTGCCGGCAGAGCCCGGGCCGAGATCGAAGTGCGCAGTGACAAGGGCGACGACGCCTGGATTTCGTTCGTCAGCATCGACGATGACTACTGGATTCAGCTCAGCGACGTCGACTCCAACGGCAAATGGCTACATGCCAAGGTCTCTCAGCTGCCGGCTGGTAGCAAGGTGGACAGCGGCAGCGTGGGCGACCCAGCGGGAGCCAAGCGGTTCGGTGAGTCGGTCGTCTCCGTTCAGCGGATGGGTGATCGCGCCTTCAAGGGCACTGTGGATCTGACCGGGGCGCTGGGCAACTCCGGCAGCGTCCTCGACAAGTTCGGCCCCAATTCGACCAGTGTCCCGTTCACTGCGATCACAGATCCGGTAGGCCGACTCGAGGTTATTTCGGTCGATCTTCGGGATCTCATCGGTGGCGGGACGCTGAGCGTCCACTTCACCGCCATCGGTTCGCCGGTCGACATCTCGGCGCCATCGCGTATGCAAGTTGTCGAAGCGCCCAAGTCGGCCCTTCAGAGCTTCTGAATCTCGGAGCAGAACAGGTGCTGGGGGCCGTTGGCCGGGTACTTTCCGCGTCCGCGATCGGCGGGCTTGGGTGAGGCCGCGTCCTTCTGCAGGACCGCGCCGACGCAGAAGACGACCTGCTCCACCGGATCTGGCAGTTTCACCGAACTCACGTAGGGCCTGCGTCCCGTGAGCGGCAAGGAAACCTTGAAGTTCTCCTTGAACTCCGCTCCCGGCTCGAGCACCACGCCCTCGATCTCGCCGACCGAGTCGGCCTTCACGCCGGACGGGATGGCGAACGTACGCTTGGCGATCTCGACCACGCCGCCTTTGCGAGCGGTGATGTAAACATCCCACGCGTGCGAAGCGGCGTCACCGGGCACACCGATGTAAGCGACCACCGGCTCGGCACCCTGGTTGCGTAGGGTGTAGCTGATCGCGAGCAGGTCGCCCTGCTTCTGAACCGAGGCGCTGAACGACACCGAGGGATTGTTCGTGGTCGGCTTCCATTCCGGTTCGTAGTCCACCTGAGCCTCCGAGCAGGCCGCGAGAGCGAAAAGACAAGCCACCGCGACGGCGAATCGTTTGATCAACTGTAGGACTTCCTCGTCGGCCAGCCCAGCTCCTCGCGGAAGCGGTTCTCGGTGTAGTCGTAGGGGTGGTCCGGGTCGATGGTGCCCGGCGTGTTCGGGTCGTCGTCCTCGTCGATGGGCAGGCCCACGGCCTCGCGCTCGTCGTTGGGCACTCCCACATCGGTCGGCCCCTCGTGATCCCCTTCGGCCGAGGTGTTGTTGCCGAAGTCATAGATGTGAGCGAACTCGTGGAACATCCCGACAATCGGCGGGCGTTCGTCCGAAGAGGACAGTCGGCCGGGCGCGTAGGTCACCTTGTAATCCTCGCCGAGATGCCAGTTGGTAGTGGAGGATGCCGTGTTCGAGTCCGCCTCTTCGATCACCAATGGGTTGCCCTGATAGGAAATCCCGCCCAGGACAGGCCAATCGGCGGCGATCGCCGCGGTGTCGGAGTGGATGTCGTCGAGCTCGGCGAGCATCTTCTGGCCGATCGGCGAGGCACGCATCATGTCGAGATCGGCCTGCACGCGCTCCTGGAACTCGGGCGAGCCCTTGATCTGGATGTAGGTCGCCGAGTTGCTCACCTCGACCTTGACGTCCTGCCTGACCCCGCTGACCGAATCCTCATCCTGCCGGTAGGCGGTGTCATTGCCGCCGCTGCCGGCGATCGTGTCCCTGCCGTGGCCGCCATAGAAGACATCGTCTCCGGTACCACCATCGAGCCGGTCGTTATCGCGACCGCCCGACACAACATCCTTGCCCGCGCCACCGTGCACCACATCGTCACCGGTCGCACCTTCGAGGTAGTCGTCGCCCTCGCCGCCGGAAATCTTGTCGTTGCCGGAAAGCCCGTACACGACATCGTTTCCGAGCCCGCCGGACAGGATATCGTCGCCGCCCTGACCGTCGGCGTAGTCGCGGCCGGAACCGGTTGACACGTAATCGTTGCCAGCACCGGCGTAGACCTGGTCGGAGCCGTGCAACCCGACAATCGTCTCGTCGCCGTCGCCACCGCGAATCTCGTCGTCGCCACGACCGCCGAGCATGGTGATGCTGAGATTGGCGCCCTTGGGCACTTCGATGCGGTCGTTGCCCTCGCCCGCGCGAATCGTCACCGGGGTACCCGGCGGGTAGTAGTACTTCTGCCCGTTGACCTCGACGATGACCTGACCGGTGTCCGGGTCCTTGGTGACCTTCACGTTGTCGTCGCCCGGGCCGGTGTTGACCACCGCCTGGCCGTCCACCATGATCACCGACACGCCGTTGGTGGCCTCGGCCGGCAAGGTGAACGGGTCAGTGGCGCCGGAGGCGACCGAGCCCCACTCGGTGGAGATGGCGTCCCAGTCGGCTGTGGCAAAGCCGGACAGCTTCTGGGTCAACGCGTCATCGAGCTCTTTGCGCAGAGTCTTGGCATGCGAAGCGGCGTTGCCGACCGCGGTGGCCTGCTCGGTGGTGTTCCACCGGAAGACGATGTCGCCGCCGGAGCGAAAGTTGTGCACCGCCTTGGTGATCTTTTCGCGCTCGGTGTCGAGCGCGCTCTGGCCCCGCCTGAGCAGATCGGCAATCGCATCGAGCTGCACGGCGAGTTTGTCCCCATGGGTGCTCGCGCCGTCGAGGCTGGCGATCACCTTGCCCTGGTGGGCGGCAAACGAGTCGCGTGCCTTGCCGGCCCACTGCGAGCCGAGCAGCTTCTTGGTGTCGCCATCGATGTCGTCGCCGATTGTCGTGCCGGCCTTGGCGAGCCGCCGCCAGGCAGCGGCCGCGGCCTCGATCCGGCCCGGATTCGCCTCCAGTTGCCAGAGCCCCGCATCGACCCGGA
The DNA here is from genome assembly GCA_003543035.1 of Micromonosporaceae bacterium. GTDB lineage: Bacteria > Actinomycetota > Actinomycetes > Mycobacteriales > Micromonosporaceae > Rhizocola. The sequence continues at coordinate 5,941 of DPJL01000055.1, forward strand.
TTTCGCGATCCTCGGGTGGAATGGCCATGATGGTTCCCCCTTCAGATCGGGATGTTGCGGTGCTGACGGCGATTCTTCGCGGCCGCTTCCTGATCGGCCTGCTGGTAGGCAAAGGCCACCTGCAAGAGGCTCTCGTTGTCGACCTCGAGCACCCCGATCACCCGCTCCAGCGCTGTCCCAGCGCTGCCCACAACCGCGTTGTAACCGTCGTTGAGCTGACCTGCCGGGGTCACTTTTCCGAAGTCGGACAAGGAAATCAACCCGTCCGCTCGCACTGCTCGCAGTGCCGTCGCAAGATCCTTTGAATTGTCCAAATAGGACCGTGCGACCCGGGCGATCTCCACCGGATCGGCACGTACCTCATCCCCCATGGGTGGTAACCCTAGGTCGGTTGTCGATGGCTGGGAAGCGTGTAATGCTGATTACATGATTACATCCGAGGTGAACGAAAAACTTCGCGGCTGGTTCGCCGGCCGGCTCCCCGAGGGCATTTACACCGAGCTGATCGACGTGACCGTGGACCGGGAAGAGATCACCGTCATCGGCCGGATCGCCGAGCCCGAGCTCGGGGCAGAGGCCTCCAAGGTCGAGCGGGAAGCGGCGATTGAAGGCCGGATGTCCGAGTTCCGCGAGCGGACCCGCGAGCAACGCATAGAGGTCGCCCGCGAGGCCGAGCACAAGTTCCGCAAGAAGGTTTCGTGGGGTGTGCAGGTCGGCGACTCGAAGGCCATATTTACCAACGTCTCCGCGCCCGTGATGACGCGACTGCGCCAGCAGGAACGGATCGTGCTCGACACCCTGGTCGAGGGCGGGGTTGCCCGCAGTCGCAGCGATGCGCTTGCTTGGTGCGTCCGCCTGGTGCAGAAGAATGCCGACTCCTGGCTCGGTGACCTGCGGACCTCGCTGGAGAATGTGCAGAAGGTCCGCTCGCAGGGCCCTGACAAGGAGGATTAGTGGCAACGCCCAGTATTTATGAGTGGGCCGGTGGAGACGAGGCGCTGCAACGGTTGACGAGTGTCTTCTATGGACACGTTCGCAAGGATCCGTTGCTGGCGCCGGTCTTCGCCGGGATGGACGAGCGCCACTCCCAGCACGTGGCCACCTGGCTCGCCGAGGTTTTCGGTGGACCTGATGCCTATACACACGAACACGGTGGCCACGCTCACATGGCGAGCAAACACCTCGGCCGGGGCATCACCGAGGAGCAGCGCCGCCGCTGGGTCGGTCTGCTGATGGATTCCGCCGATGAGGTGGGTCTGCCGAGCGATCCGGAATTTCGCGCGGTTTTCGCCTACTACATCGAGTGGGGTACCCGGATGGCGATCATCTATTCCGGCGAGAACCCACCGCCCGTGTCAGCGGCACCGGTCCCCAAGTGGGAGTGGGGCAAGACACCGCCATGGATTGGCTAGCCCATCCCACCCACGCGCTCGGCGCGGGCGAGGAGGACCTCGACCGGCAACGCACTGTTATCGAAGGGTTCTGGGGTGGGCTGGCCAAGCGCTCTATTCAGTTCGGCTAGGTTTGGTGTATGACGATCACCCCTGGAGACCGTTCGGTCGTTTTCAGCACTGTCTTCAACTTCCGCGATCTCGGTGGGCTGCACACC
>DPJL01000055.1:7715-9379 GCA_003543035.1 Micromonosporaceae bacterium
GAAGCCTTTGCCGCCCTTGGCATCAAGCGGGTGATCGATCTGCGGCGCATCGGCGAGATCGCGACGCTCGGCCGCATCCCAGAGTGGACCGAAGTCGCCTGGCACCACCATCATCTCGAGCACGAGCTGTGGGACCACACCACCTATACCGAAAAGATCGGTGTGCCGCGCTGGCTCGCGGACCGTTATCGCGATCTGCTCGAGAGCGGCGCGGCCGACATCGGGCGAGTCATTACGCTGCTGTCCAATGTGGACGAAGGCCCGACCGTGGTGCACTGTGTGGCAGGCAAGGACCGCACCGGCCTGATCAGTGCGCTGACGCTGTCGGTGCTCGGCGTCGCGGACGAAGACATCGCGCACGACTATGCGCTCACCGAGCTGTCGGAGCCCGCATATCTCCAATGGTTGCGAACCATCGACCCGGACCAGGCGGCCACGACCCAGCCTCCGTTTTACACCAAGACTCCGGCCGATGCCATGCGGTTGACGCTGATTGAGTTGCGGGAGCGGCACGGTTCGGTGCGCGGATACCTGGAGCATTGCGGAGTAACCGATTCGCACCTCGGCAAGCTCGAGGAAGGGCTGGTCGAGTAGACGCCGCGCCGGAGGCGTCCTCTCCGGCGCGGCGCTTAATCCCGATCTCAGCCAGCCAGGAACACATTCGGGTTGAGGTCGCTGAGCGGGATGTCGGTGTTGGCCGCGATGATCTCGGCCAGCGAATGCCGATAGTCGATGCCGAAAGCGTGGCGGATGAACGAAAGCGACGGATCGTTCTCGAAATAGAACCGGTCGCCGTCGCGTAGCGCCGCGAACTGCTTGGTCCAAATCGCCAGCTGCAGCTCGCCGAATTCGCTGCCGGCCACGTGTGGCTCGGCAACCATGCCCGCGAAAGCGTCGACCTTGTCGACGGATCCGTAGATTGCCTTCAACCGTGCGGCAAGGGGTGACCGTCGGGTGAAGGTGACCGCATCGTCCTCACCGATCGGCACAGGGTTGCCGTTGATGTCGGTGAGTGAGGTGAAGTCCAGACTGTTCGGGTTGTTGATACCGGTACCGGGTGGGAATGCCTCCGACGCCTCACCGGTGATCGCCGCGAAGCTGGTCCTGGCTGGTAGACCGTAAGCCCGGCGAAGTTGGTTGTAGGAGGGCATGCCGTGGTCGCGGCCGCGCTCGATGTCGATCGCGCCAAGGTCTACCACGCCACGGAAACACTGCGGCAGGGTCGGCCCGTCGAGGCACTCCGGGTTACCGGGAACCGGGATCTGGAAGAGCACACTGCGGAGCTGATTGTCGATCTGCTCCTCATTCTTGTACTGCGACTCGAGGCCTATCCCTTGCAGCATCGGGCCCAGTTGCACCCGGTTGAGCAGATTCGGGTTGAAGAAGGCCACGTTCAGCGGAATGGCCAACTCGACTTCGTCGCCCACGATGGCAATCTCGATACCTTGCGCTCGCATGGCATCAAGATCTGCCTGGGTGTACCGGTCAAGGTCTGTTTCAAGTTCGAATTCGCCATGGATCTGGCTGTGCGCCCGATAACCGACGGTGGCGAATTCGTTGCCCAGGTTCGCGTTGCGGAAGGGGTTGTAGCCTTGATACCGCGGCAGGTTTACGCCCATCGCCGGGAGGAATTCGCGATAGGTGATGTACTGCTGCTCGGCGAT
>DPJL01000407.1:0-2033 GCA_003543035.1 Micromonosporaceae bacterium
CTGTCACCGCCAGTGAGGACGCGACGGCCCGGGTATGGGACCTAGCAACCGGAATGGCGGTATACACGCTAAGCGGACACTCCAACCACATTCTCGCCGCATCCTGCAGCCGACTTGAGGACGGTACCGACGTCGCCATCACTGTTAGCTGCGACCACACTGCCCGGACTTGGGACCTCGCCACGGGAGCACTCCGTCATCTTCTCGACCCGGGACAACAGGCCAGCCGATGGAAGCCCCATGCAGGCGTCGCTGACAAATGCGCTGTGGCGTGCGCGCGTCTTCGCGACGGCACAGAGGTCGTGGCGATCACGGCCATGGAATCGAGCGTGCATATTTGGAGGCTCGCCGATGGAAGTTCCGTCCTCCATATTGATGACCATCGCCATCCGGTAAATTCGGTGAACTTCGTATCCACAAGCGATGGACGCGAGATCATCATGGTGGTTAGCCATTCGACAACCGCATGGGACCTCAGGGATGGCTCTCGAACCCGCCACAACTTCACCGACCATGCCTTCGTAGCGACCAAGGTGGCGGTCTGGGGAAGCACGTGCGCCACCTATATTACGGTTGATGAGAACGTCGACATGGCTCTTGTAGGCGATGACGATGGAACCGTGCGGGCGTGGAACCTTGCTGACTGCGATCAGCCACATGCCTTGCTGCGAAGCCACACTGCCACCATCGAGGCGGTCGCCACTCACAAGACTGCCGACGGAAATATCATTGTGGCCACAGCGAGCTCCGATCGGACGGCGAAGGTGTGGCGCCTCCACGTCCAGCCTGAGAAAACCGACCGCATTGGCCACACCAGCAACGTCTGGTCGGTCGCATGCACGAGGCTACGCAACAACAGCGTGATAGCCGCGAGCGCCGCGGACCATGACGCCGCAGTGCAAATTAGAAACCTGGCGGACGGCACGCTCTGCCAGGTCCTCCAACATGACGATTCGGTTGTTACGGATGTTGCCTGCACCCGACTTTCCGATGGGACAGATATCGCAGTTACTCTGGCATACGGAGTTTTGAACCGCGACAACACCGTCTGGGTTTGGGATCTGGCAGACGGCAGACTTCGGCATAAGCTCACGGGACACAAGAAGCGTCCGTTGTCCATAGCGTTCTCCCGGCTTCCCGATGGCCTCGATCTCGCCGTAACGACAAGTGACGACTACACGGCACGAGTGTGGGACCTCGGGGCCGGGACGCCCCACAAAGTTCTCCGTGGCCACAAACTTTGGGTGTGGTCAGTAGTGTGCACCCAACTAGCAGACGGTGTGCAGGTAGCTGTCACAACCAGCTCCGACGGTACGGCAAGAGTATGGAACATCGTTGATGGACGGCAGATGCATATCCTCCCCCAGGAAGGAGTCGTTTGGGACGTGGCATGTACCCGGCTGTCGGATGGCACCGACATAGCCATCACGGTCGGAACGGACGGCCCTGCTCAGATCTGGGACATCGGCAGGGGATCGCTCCGCCATTCGTTGCCGGGCCACTCCAGTCCTGTTACCGGCGTCGCTTGCGCCAAACTACGTGACAACACCAATGTCGCTGTTACTACAAGCAAAGACGGCACAGCCCGAATTTGGAATCTGGATGACGGCGACTTTCTCCATGCGATCGAAAGCAAAGCACGCAAGCCGATCTGTTCACGGCTCAGCGACGGCACGCCGATCTCAGTACTAGCAGGCGACAAGTCTTTACTTGTGATCGACTTGGAACTCCTGCGGATCCAGGAGGTCGCTCTCCCGGCGAAAGCGGGACCTGCAGCGATATTGTCTGGCTGCAACACCCTAGTCGCAAGCTTCGGTTGGGAGTTGGCGCGTCTTGATCAAATTCGCGCATAGGCGGCCCCAGGGATCCTGGCTCGAACCGCATGCGCCCAGCTCAGAGCGGGATGAACTGTCCCAGGTAAAGGTGGCTGAATCCAAACCGGCTCGGCGGCAGCCACGCATCACCGGCACCATCGGTGTTCCCACGTGTTCCCACGTGTTTCCACGTGTTTCCACGTGTTCCCACGTGTTCCC
>DPJL01000407.1:2384-4184 GCA_003543035.1 Micromonosporaceae bacterium
CACGTGTTCCCACGTGTTCCCAACCATCACCCGAAAGCGTAACAAGCGAAAGCATCCCAGGTCACGATACCTGCTCACATTCGTTGTGAAATGTCTAGGAAACATTCGATCACCCTTAGGACATACGCATATATCTATTTTGCCAGTTCATTTCTCCGTCGTCTACCCACATATCTCGATGCAATTGCGGTCGCCGGACCAAGGTCTCCAGCAGCCGCACATGGATCGCCTGACGCCGGGCGGTGAAGGCGGCGAGCGGATCAGCCATTGCCCACCACGGCAGGCGCGGTCAGCGCCTTGGCAGCGGCCTCGGCGCGAAGCCGGTTGATCCTTTGTGGACTGTCGCCCATGTCCTCGGCGACTAGCGTCAGCGGGTAGCCCATCGCCCTGTTCTTGGAGCCCATGTCGGCGATCACGCCGGGGTTGAGCTGACGCGGGTCCTTCCAGCGGATCTCGGCAGCGGTGAAGTCCCGCTCGGCACCGGCGACTTTGGCAGCGATGGCAAGGGTTTCCTCCCACGCCTGCCGTAGAAGGCCTGGTGTTCACCGACTTTCGCGACATAGTTCGTGTCGAGCGCCGTCACGGTGTCGGTACCGATGTTGATCAGGTCACCGGGCAGGTAGTAGGCCGGAGTCGCTGTCAGGACAAACAGGGTGCGGATGTCGGCCTCGCTCGACTTCAAATAGCCGAGCAGCTCGGTCTGGCTGAACTTCTCGAACTTGGTGTTCTCGCGCTCGCTCGCCCACAGGGCGCCGGGATCGGGCCGGAACGGGGACTCCACGATCTCAAGGCCGGTCTCAGGATCAGTGCGCCGCTTGAACTTGTGGCCGGTGACGTACTTCTGCCGGAACGCGCCGTACCTCCCTGCGGTCATCCTGTTCAGGACGCCGAGGTTGATCCGGTCCTGCGTGTCGAGGAACCCGGCAAACTCGGCCTCCCGCTCCTCCCCGAGATCGGGCCGGCAAGGGAAGGGCACGATCGGCACTAGGCCTAGCGGGTTCGGGCGCTGCTCGATCTGCTTCCACGACCCGATGCCGGCCACCCGCCGCGAATCGGTGTCGCTTGTGGACGGCGCGTCAGAGATGAAGCGGGTCGCAGCTCCGGCGTGAACACAGCACGCCCGCCACACCCGCGTTAGGCGGTCATACCAGGTCTTGAGACCCGCGAGCCGCTCCCCGGTCGCCGGATCGTCAGCGGTGATCACCTGCGACGGATGCTCAGCGGTGATCAGCGGGCGTCTCCGGTCCTTCGGGCGCGGGCCGACCATCACGTAAGCGATCGACTGAGACAGCGGGGTCCGGCAGATCTGCCGCTGACGGGCGTCGAGCCGGTTGAGCTGCCACCACAGCCACGCCTGATCATCGGAGTTGCCCGCCGAATCGTCGAGTTCAGTGGATAGTCCTTCATCGCCTAGCAGTACCGGCGGGGCTACCTCTTTGATGGGCTCGCTTATCGCCGGGTCGTGCTGACGGGCAAGATCGATTAACGTGGGGCGGTGCAGTAGCCGCCCCAGCCACGGCAATCCCACCTCGGCAAGCAGCGCGATCACCTCCCGGCCGCAGGCATCAGCCGATGCAGCGTCGGACAACTGCCACCACTGGTCACCGCCACGCTTGCCTAAGGAGAGATGCGGTGTGAGCCTCGTACGCCACAAACCGTCGTACTCACGCGGAGTCTTGGAACCGAAGCATTCCTGCCACTGCCACCACAGCAAGGGAACCACCGCAAGGTTGATGGCGAGCCGCACCTCGCTAGCCAAACTCGCCGTAGAACTTTGCGCGCCTGCACAATCGCATAGTC
>DPJL01000108.1 GCA_003543035.1 Micromonosporaceae bacterium
TTGAACAGCTCCAGCGCCATCTGCTTGGGCAGACCACACTGGTGCAGCTTGAGCCGCGGACCCACGACGATCACGGAACGACCGGAGTAGTCGACGCGCTTGCCGAGCAGGTTCTGCCGGAATCGGCCCTGCTTGCCCTTGAGCATGTCGGACAACGACTTCAGCGGCCGGTTGCCCGGGCCGGTGACCGGACGGCCACGGCGGCCGTTGTCGAACAGTGCGTCGACGGCCTCCTGCAGCATCCGCTTCTCGTTGTTGACGATGATCTCGGGTGCACCGAGGTCGATCAGGCGCTTGAGCCGGTTGTTCCGGTTGATCACGCGGCGGTAGAGGTCGTTCAGATCGGAGGTGGCAAACCGGCCACCGTCGAGCTGAACCATCGGCCGCAGGTCCGGTGGGATCACCGGAACGCAGTCGAGCACCATGCCCAGCGGTGAGTTACCGGTGGCCAGGAACGCCGCCACGACCTTGAGTCGCTTGAGCGCACGCAGCTTGCGCTGCCCCTTGCCGGTCCGGATGGTCTCCCGCAACGACTCGGCTTCGGCCTCCAGGTTCATGTTCTGCAGCAAGGCCTTGATGGCCTCCGCTCCCATGCCCCCGGTGAAGTACTCGCCGTACCGGTCGCGCAGCTCGCGGTAGAGCAGCTCATCGGTGACCAGCTGCTTCGGGTCGAGCTTGCGGAAGGTGTCCAGCACCTCGTCGAGCCGGTCGATCTCGCGCTGCGCCTTGTCCCGGATCTGGCGCATCTCGCGCTCGCCAGCCTCCTTGACCTTGCGCCGCACGTCGGCCTTGGCACCCTCGGTCTCCAGCTCGGCCAGGTCGGCCTCCAGCTTGACCGCGCGCTTCTCGACCTCGGCGTCACGCGAGTTTTCCGCCTGACGCTTCTCGGCGAAGATCTCATTCTCGACCGTGGTCATGTCGCGGTGACGAGCTTCCGAGTCAACGCTGGTGATCACATAGGACGCAAAATAGATGATCTTCTCAAGGTCCTTCGGCGCCAGGTCCAGCAGGTAACCCAGCCGGCTCGGCACTCCCTTGAAGTACCAGATGTGCGTGACCGCGGCGGCCAGCTCAATGTGGCCCATGCGCTCACGACGCACCTTGGAGCGAGTTACCTCAACCCCACAGCGCTCACACACGATGCCCTTGAACCTGACCCGCTTGTACTTGCCGCAGTAGCACTCCCAGTCCCGTTGCGGGCCGAAGATCTTCTCGCAGAAGAGTCCGTCCTTTTCGGGCTTCAGGGTTCGGTAGTTGATGGTTTCAGGCTTCTTAACCTCACCATGCGACCAGCGACGGATGTCCTCGGCGCCAGCCAGGCCGATCCGCAGCTCGTCGAAGAAGTTAACGTCCAGCACTTACTTACACCTCGTCCACAGAGAGAATGCCCTCGTTGGGCCGCCGCGCCAGATCAATGCCCAGCTCTTCCGCCGCCCGGAACACTTCGTCGTCGGTCTCGCGCATCTCGAGCGCCACGCCGTCGCTGGACAGCACCTCAACGTTGAGGCACAGCGACTGCAGCTCCTTGAGCAGCACCTTGAACGACTCCGGAATGCCCGGCTCGGGAATGTTCTCGCCCTTGACGATCGCCTCGTAGACCTTGACCCGGCCCAGGACGTCGTCGGACTTGATGGTCAGCAGCTCCTGTAGTGCGTAAGCCGCACCGTAGGCCTGCATCGCCCAACACTCCATCTCACCGAAGCGCTGGCCACCGAACTGCGCCTTACCACCCAGCGGCTGCTGCGTGATCATCGAGTACGGCCCGGTCGACCGAGCGTGGATCTTGTCGTCGACCAGGTGGTTCAGCTTCAGGATGTACAGGTAGCCCACCGAGATCGGATCCGGCAGCGGCTCGCCCGAACGACCGTCGAACAGCCTCGCCTTACCCGACTCGCCGATCAGCTGCGTCCCGTCCCGGTTGGGAAGGGTGCTGCCGAGCAGACCAGCAATCTCGTCGTCGTTGGCACCGTCGAAGACCGGAGTCGCCACGTTCGTGTTCGGGTCCGCTTGGTCGGCACCGATCGACTTGAGCGCCTTCTTCCAGTTCGCGTCGGATCCCTCAACCTTCCAGCCGGTCTTGGCGACCCAGCCCAGGTGGGTTTCCAGCACCTGACCGATGTTCATTCGGCCCGGTACACCCAGCGGGTTGAGCACGATGTCGACTGGCGTGCCGTCCTCCAGGAACGGCATGTCCTCGACCGGAAGGATCTTCGAGATGACACCCTTGTTGCCGTGCCGGCCGGCGAGCTTGTCGCCGTCCTGGATCTTCCGCTTCTGCGCGACATAGACCCGGACCAGCTCGTTCACACCCGGAGGCAGCTCATCGCCGTCTTCGCGGGAGAACGTGCGAACGCCGATGACCGTGCCGGTCTCGCCGTGCGGCACCTTCAGCGAGGTGTCACGCACTTCGCGCGCCTTCTCGCCGAAGATCGCGCGGAGCAGGCGCTCCTCCGGAGTCAGCTCGGTTTCACCCTTCGGGGTGACCTTGCCGACCAGGATGTCACCAGGGACAACCTCGGCGCCGATCCGGATGATGCCGCGCTCGTCGAGGTCGGCGAGCATTTCCTCGCTGACGTTCGGGATGTCGCGGGTGATCTCCTCCGGGCCCAGCTTGGTGTCACGGGCGTCGACCTCGTGCTCCTCGATGTGAATCGAGGTGAGCACGTCCTCCTGCACCAGACGCTGGGACAGGATGATCGCGTCCTCGTAGTTGTGACCCTCCCACGGCATGAAGGCGACCAGCAGGTTGCGGCCGAGCGCCATCTCACCGTTGTCCGTGCACGGTCCGTCCGCGATGACCTGGCCGACCTCGACCCGGGCACCCTCCTGCACGACCGGCTTCTGGTTCACACAGGAACCCGAATTCGACCGGCGGAACTTGTGCAGCAGGTAGGTACGGCGGTGGCCGTCGTCCTGGTGGACGGTGATGTAGTCGGCGCAGAGGTCCTCAACGACCCCGCTGACCTCAGCCACCACGACATCGCCGGCGTCGGTCGCGGCACGATACTCCATACCGGTACCCACCAGCGGAGCCTCGGCCTTGACCAGAGGCACAGCCTGACGCTGCATGTTGGCGCCCATGAGGGCACGGTTGGCGTCGTCGTGCTCGAGGAACGGAATCATCGCGGTCGCGACCGAGACCATCTGCCGCGGCGAGACGTCCATGTAGTCCACCTGCGACGGCAGAACCTGGTCGACCTCACCACCCTTACGGCGGACGAGCACCCGATCCTCGGCGAATGAGTTGTCCGCAGCCAGCTTCGCGTTGGCCTGAGCCTTGACGTAGCGGTCCTCTTCATCGGCGGTCAGGTAGTCGATCTGGTCCGTCACCTTGCCCTCGACCACCTTGCGGTACGGCGTCTCCACGAACCCGAACGGGTTGACCCGCGCGAAGGTGGACAGCGCACCGATCAGGCCGATGTTCGGGCCTTCCGGCGTCTCGATCGGGCACATCCGGCCGTAGTGGGACGGGTGCACGTCACGAACCTCGAAGCCCGCCCGGTCACGAGACAGACCACCCGGGCCGAGCGCCGAAAGACGGCGACGGTGGGTCAGACCCGCAAGCGGGTTCGTCTGGTCCATGAACTGTGACAGCTGCGAAGTCCCGAAGAACTCCTTGATCGCGGCGACCACCGGGCGGATGTTGATCAGGGTCTGCGGCGTGATCGCCTCGACGTCCTGAGTTGTCATCCGCTCACGGACGACACGCTCCATACGCGACAGACCGACCCGCACCTGGTTCTGGATCAGCTCGCCGACCGTCCTAAGCCGACGGTTGCCGAAGTGGTCGATGTCGTCGGCCTCGTAGCCCTCTTCGCCCGTGTGCAGCTTGCAGAGGTACTCAACCGTGGCGACAACGTCGTCTTCGGTCAGCGTGCCCGTGGTGATCGGCACCTGAACTTCGAGCTTCTTGTTGAACTTGTACCGGCCCACCTTGGCGACGTCGTACCTCTTCGGGTTGAAGAAGAGGTTGTCGAGCAGGGTCTGGGCGTTCTCACGCGTCGGCGGCTCGCCAGGGCGCAGTTTGCGGTAGATGTCTAGGAGCGCCTCGTCCTGACCGGCGATGTGATCCTTCTCCAGGGTCACCATCATCAGCTCCGACCAGCCAAAGCGCTCGCGGATCTGGTCTGCGGTCCAGCCGATCGCCTTCAGGATGACCGTGACGGCCTGACGGCGCTTACGGTCGATCCGGACACCGACGGTGTCACGCTTGTCGATGTCGAACTCCAGCCAGGCGCCCCTGCTCGGGATCACCTT
>DPJL01000113.1 GCA_003543035.1 Micromonosporaceae bacterium
GCTCTCGCGGCGTGCCTTGGGCGGTCAGGTCGATCGGCTGCAGGTCGACCCAGTCGTAGAGGCGCAGCCATGTTCCGCCGGGCGCCGAGAGCAGATAGCGCCCTTCGCGGTCGGGATGGCTCGCCGGGAGGCGCACCCCCGCCTCGGCCGCCCGCCGCGTGAACGCCAACTCCGCCTCAATCAACGCCTCGGATGGCGACTCGGCGAAGATCTCCTTGAGGGCATAGCGAGCCGAGCCGACATCCAGCCGCCAGATCTGGCCCAGGGCACCCCGCGACCCCGCGGACACCACGACGTCCTGATCCCACTCGAACGCCTCTCGCACGTGCGCAACGAAGTTCACGAGACCCAGTGTGGACCGCGCGATATTTTTCGGCGAAAGCGCCGATGAGTTTCCGGCGCGGGCGGAGTCTTAGTCTGTGTCAGATCATTTGCGAGCACGCGAGGAGCTAACAATGACCACCGCCAATTGGGCCAGCGATATCTCGGGAAACGGCCAGTACGCCGAGGTCAACGGGATCAACCTGTACTACGAGTCGCATGGGGCCGGGCGCCCGCTGATCCTGCTGCACGGCGGGCTCGGGTCGGGTGAGATGTTCGGCCCGATCCTTCCTACGCTGGCCGAGCACCACCGGGTCATCGCCGTCGATCTGCAGGGGCACGGCCGCACAGCCGACATCGACCGGCCGCTCGACATCAAGCTGATGGCCGATGACATCGCCGCGCTCATCGACCACCTCGGGCTGGACAAGCCCGATCTGGTGGGCTACTCGTTGGGCGGCGGGGTGGCCCTGCACACTGCGGCCAAGTATCCGGCCAAGGTAGGCCGCTTGGTGGCGGCCTCAATAAACATCCGCCGGGACGCGATCTATCCGGAGATGCTCCCGCAGCAGGGCCAGGTGAATGCGGCCGCCGCCGAGTTCATGAAGGACACCCCGATGTACGAGCTCTATCATCGGGTGGCGCCGCGCCCCGAGGACTTCCCCCGGCTGCTGGACAAGATCGGTGAAGCGATGAAGGTCGATTTCGACTTCGCCGAGGAGGTTCGGGGTCTGCAGGTGCCGACGATGATCGTCGCCGGCGATGCCGACATGGCACCGCCGAGCCACCACGTCGAGATCTTCAAATTGCTGGACGGCGGGCTGCGCGATGGCGGCTGGATGGGCGAAGGCCGGCCTAAGGGTGGTCATGCGCTTGCGATCCTGCCGGGCGTGACCCATTACAACCTCGGCATCTCGCCACTTTTCGCGGCGGTCACGCTCGCCTTCCTCGACCAGCCGAGCTGACATCGCTGTTGCTTGTTGCACCGCGGAGAACCCGACGTTCTCCGCGGTGCCATCGTGTTCACGGCTGCTTCAGTCCAGAGGTGACGTCCAATGGCCGAGCCAGTATTCGCGCCAGGAGACGGTCAGCTCGCGGACGCGGTGCCGTTCACCCAGTTCTGCGCGCCAAGCATTCTCGATACTCTCGCTGAAGGCCGACAAACCACTTGGGATGTCTTCGTAGCCAAAGTTGTTGGTGGCGATGTCAGCCGGAAACGAGAGCTTTCCCTTGCCTCGCAGGACCGAGTTGCGGACCTTCCGGCAGATGAGATACTCCACATTGGAGTCAGCCCAGAGCGGATTCCTGGCGAGGGCGTCGTGTAGGGCGAGGAACGGATAGCGCAGCTCGGCGTCCCTGCCTTCGACCTCCCAAGACACCCACAAGGCACCTCGCCACGGGCTGACCTCGGGGCGCACCTGGATCGCCGGGCCTGTCAGCAGGTGGTAGTCGCCCATCCGATGTGCGAAGCGGCCCTTCACCTCGTGGCCCACGTCCTGCACCCCTCGGCTGACAAGGCGGGCCAACAGACGCGGCAGCACGTGTGGCGGACTCCCTGACTGCGCAGCGAGCTTGTCGATGGCTTCATTCAGCTGTACCAGCCGGACCTGCTCGGTGTTGATGGTCAGTTGCAAATGAATGAATGCAAGGTCATCGATGGTGGCCATAGAGCATGCGAGGATGCCAAGCTCGTGATAGCTGTGCAGATAGTCGAGTAAGGACGCCAACGAGTCGAGCCGGGCGGGGCCGACAAGTGTGATGGGCACGCAGGCGTGGGCCTGGCTGCGGTTTCCGGGATCAAGGGCGCCGTCAAAGAGCTTCCGCACGGTATCCGTGCTGTGCTCGCAGATGGTGAACCAGTTGCCGGCCCGGTAGCCGGATCGCGAATCGGCCAGCCATAGCCCGAAACCGTGCTCACGGCAGAATTCGGCGAGCGCGTCGGCAAGCGCGAGACGCAGCTTCGAGGTCGGCTTGGGAATCGCGATGGCGAAGCGAACTGCCAGCGACATAGCCCGTGGCCACGTCTTCGGGCGAGTTCTCGCCTCGGTGTCCGCCCGATTGAAGTCGGGCGGCGGCAACTGCACCGGCGACTGGACGGATAGGACGGGTGCCTCTGCGATATCCACTGCTATACGTGCGATTTCCTCCATCACCTTGCGAATCGCGCGGCCATGACGCAAGAGCAGCGCTGTCGGCTCGACCTCGATTGAGATCAGACCCTCGAACACCCGAGCCACGTCGAAGACAAAGCTGACGTTCGGATCAGCTTTGGAGCGGAAGGCCCGGCTAGCCTTGCCGGGGTCATCGGCTTGCGTGATAGACCCGCTGCCCATACCGAGCCGCTGGCCGTCCGGATCGGCGCTCACGGCTCTTACCCCTACCACAAGCCCGACCCCGTGGGCTGCCGTGGTCAGTGTCTCCACGAACATCGGCGGTGTCGGGTCGGATTCCGGCTCAAAGATTCGTGAATAGTTGCCGTGCAAAACGTCCTGGAGGTATCCCTGCCGGTCGTGCACATGGTGCACCTCGTAGGCGACCTGCATGGAAGGCTTGCGCAGAATGGAGAAGCCGGCCCGAGCCAGATCGGCGAGACTTCTTATCGATACCCGGTCTTGATTACTCGCCATGAGTGGCTCCCGAAGTCCGGAAAACAGCGTCGGGAATGGCGGTTCGTCCCATCCGCCGTTGCGGCATTGCCCGCCAGTCGGCCGCCGAGCTGGAACGCACCCAGGCCGGCAGCGTCTCGTCATCCACTATCAGCTCTGTGCGAGCCTTCGAGGACAGCCTCGTCATCAGGTATAGCGCCGCCAACGGTGCCACTACGCCAACCGCAAGTGCGAGACGGATGTAGATGGGATTATTGCTGGCCGCAATAGTTGCCGCCAGCAAGGCCGAGCTGAAGATGCTGACGTGGGCCACCTGTCGCGGAAGCTTGCGAAGCTGGCCTGCTATGGACTGCCGGGCCGGGAGGTTCAGTCTGGTGTAGAGGAAGCCCGGGACCAGAAGCAGCACCGCGATGATCGCGTCGGGCTCCAGAGAAGACTGAATCGGCCCGTCCGCGGTAAACGGAAACAGTGACCCGAACATGAGACAGCCCAGCAGATACGAGATGGCTATCACGCTCACTACGTAAGCCCGAATGCTTCCCGGGCTCGATCCGCTGGTGTCGGTGAGGAACATGGACGTCGAAATGGAAATACTGTTGTCCACCTCGATCCGTGACGGATCGCGTCGCCAATAGACATGGGCACGAGCTCTCGCCGGATCGTTTTCCACATTAAGGTCGCGAAAGAGCTGCGTTTCTTCGATCTCGTTGGCGGCCTGCGCGAGACTCTCGGGAGTGACGAGCGGGTGCTTCGCCAGAGAACTTCTCGGCACGCCGTTCTCCGGCACAGCTTCGCCGGAGGAGGTCGCCCACGCTAGATCGCTCGTCGCAGGCAACAGCTCCCTATCGGCGATCTCAAACTCGGCATGGCTGGCTTCCCATCTGCGCCGTCTTATGAGTTCGGAGAGACGTCGTAAACCGGTTTGCAGCTCCAACTCAAGGATCTTCTGTCCACAGTGCCCGGTCGGTGCGCGGCGTTCGTCCGCCACCCGGTCAGCGAGCACAACGAGATCGGCCTTGAGCGAGGTCACGATGGTGCGGTCGGCGTCGCTCGCCAGATACATTCGCTCGATTTCGATGCCTGGCTCGGTCTCCGCTACCAGATGGTAAGCCCGCAAGCCGGCCGGAAGGTTCGTACTGTACTTGACCCAATAGGCGCCTTCAGAAGAGCGCTTGCGGCCTCTTTGACTGCCCGTTGTATCGACAACGTGCAGGGGTGAGTCGAAGGAGAGAAGGTGTTCGTCTCGTACCGGGTCCAGTGCCACCACGATCAGATAGTCATTTACGGCGATGTCGAGCAGGGTCTGGTACTCGTGGAGTGAGCCTTCGTAATTTGCCAGCACGTCGAGCGCGTCCTGCCGGTACCTGGCGCCCTCCCCGGCGACCGTGTTCCGGGTCGGTTCTCGACGGTGCAATTGGACGGTCGGTTTACTACGTTCAGCCAGCAATGTGACCAGCGCCGCCTGGACAAGCCATCGCGGTTTGTCGACGCGGAACAGGAAGTCGTTGAGCTTGGATCGCTGCCGTGCGTCAGGATGCGTCGACAGAATGGCCCTTAGCAGCCGGTAAAGTGCGGAGGCCATCAGGCGCGAGGTCTCGTACTGAGTCAGCCTCGGCAGCTTGACTCCTTCCGCGTTGACGACATCGATGGGCGAGAGGCTTCGCCTCGAAACCTTTGATACAGGTACCCAAATCATGCCGCCCAGGTTCGCTTGCTGGTCACCGCCGCCGGCATTGAGGTCGCGTCCCGGGCGTTCTCCGCGATTGCGCAAACGCTGGTACAGCAGGCCGGCTTCGCGTTGATTGTCGTCAAGCAGGCTCAGGCTGACGTCCACCTCGGTGACGCAGCGGGCCGCCCGATGTTCAATGAGGGCAAGGCGTTGAGTGAGCCGCCGGACGTGGTTCTGCCGGATCGCGGTGTCCAGAAAGGCCAGTCCGACAGCGGCACCGTCTTGGGAAAGACGAGGTGGCGCACCGGGAATCGGCACGGACAGAATGGCTTCCCGTAACGAAGTGATGCCTTTCATGAGGATCCACCTCCGGCTACGCGACGAACGCCAACAGATGCGCTGCGTGCTCAAACGTGTACAGCGTGTGAGCCTAGCGACCTCGCAGGAGTGGTACCAGGACCGTTTGGCTGGCCTGATGAGACCGCTGGCGTGAACGGCCGCCAATGCGTCGGCCGCAACTCACGGATCGGCGGCACGAGGATGCACTGGTTGACGTCCGCTAGTACATTTGGTGCGACTTGGGGGGATCTGATGCTACGAATCCACTTCACAGCGCACGACCTTGCCCGGATGAAGATCGCAGCGGAGCCGGATCCATTGTGGGAGGTGCTCCTGAGTCTGCACATGGCCCAAAGCAGCGGCGGCGAGCTGATCTACGGGAACTGGCGGCGCAACGCCAACACCACCGCCCGGCAGCCGGATCTGGTGCTGTTGCGGGAGTTGGCGCCGCCCAACGGGTACTCGCCGGATTTCCTCACTCCACCGGCAGCCGGGTCCGATCTGGACGAGGCATTGGATCATCTGCTTTCCACGCCCCGCACCGATGTCCGGGCGCAACTGGACTATCTGGCTTCGCGGCGCGCAGCGACACCGTGGACCCGGGCGCTGGCCTCGGGAAAGAGCGATCCGATGCGACGGCTGGGTTATGCCGTGCGGTCCTATCACGAGACCGCGATAGCACCGTATTGGCGATCGATTCGGGGTCACGTCGTCGCCGACCGGGCCCGCCGGGTGCAGCAGTGGACCAGCCACGGCGTCGATCACTTCCTCGCCAATCTGCATCCGCGAGTGCGCTGGACTCCTCCGGTCCTTCAGATCTTCGACTTCGTCGACACCGATGTGTACCTGGATGGCCGCGGCCTGCTGTTGCAACCGTCCTTCTTCTGCTGGCAGGCGCCGACCAAGCTGCGCGACACCGATCTGCCGCCGGTGTTGGTCTACCCGACCCAGCCGCCGCCCGGCACCCTGCACCGGCTTGAGTTGGGCGGCCCAAACGTCACCCGGCACAGCGAGTTGGCGGCTCTGCTCGGCCGGACCCGGGCCGAGGCGCTGAAGGCGACCGCAGCCGGTTGCACCACAAGCGAGTTGGCTTTGCTGTGCGGAGTTTCGGTCGCTGCCGCGAGCCAGCAGGCGACGGTGCTTCGTGAAGCCGGTCTGATCACCACTCGCCGCGAAGGTGGAGCTGTCCGCCACGAGATCACCGGGCTCGGCCTGAGCCTGCTCAACGGGGCTGGTCTGCCGGTTTAAGCCAGCGTCGAAAGGGTTGGCGCGCCTAGCTTTCGATGACATCTTTCTCCCGACACAAGACGCTTCGGCGTCCTGATCTCTGGGGAGAAGATGACAACGAAACGACTCCTGAGTGTGGTCTTAGGACTGCTGCTCGGCTTGGGCTCGGTGACCGTCGTCAGCACCACCGCAGCCCATGCCAACGGTTGCGGCGTGCTGGCCGGCGGCGCGAGCCCAGCGGCCCGGCGGGCGATCACCGCAGCCTGCCGTCAGGTGGGCGTGCACTATGCCTGGGGAGGTGGGCACAACGGGCTGCCCGGTCCCTCGCAGGGCTACCACGGCCTCGACCCGGCCACCATCTACGACCCGTTGTACTGGAGCTTCGACTGTTCCGGTCTGGTGCGGTGGGCCTGGTTCGAGGCGACCGGCGTGGACATCATCGGCCGCAGCACCGCCCACGACGCTTGGAACAAGCTGTCGCGCGATCCGGCCAACCGCGTGTTCACCCCGGCGGACGGGTCGGGTCCATTGTTGCCGGGCGACATCCTTTACTACGGCGATGTCAGCCACACCGCGCTCTACCTCGGCGCGGGAAAGATGGTGGAGGCAAGGCAATCCGGCGATCTGATCAAAGTCTCCGACTGGCGATCCGAGCGGTACAAGGGTGCTGTACGGCTTCGCTGGGAGCAGCCGGACCCGCCTTTCAGGTATCCGGGTGAGGGTGCCGTCTTCAAGACCTGGGGCAAGGGGAACTATCGCACGGACAAGAACACGGGTAGTCAGATCAAGTACACCTCCGAGGGCGGCTCGGTATTGGTGCGGGTGCTGTGCCAGGCCGACGGGGAACAGGTCACCGTTTCCGGCATCACCAACCGCGTTTGGTCCTACCTCCCCGAGTACGAGGTCTGGGTCAGCAACATCTTCATTCAGGGCCCGGCCGTGTTACCCGGAGTACCTCCGTGCTCGCAATACATAGCCATCGGCGGGGAGTTCACCACACCCGGTGGCACCGACAAAGCCTTCAGCACGTGGGGGACCAACGTGCGGGTGAAATCGGAGCCGAACACCGGATCCGGGACGGTGCACAACTTCCCGGGCCCGACCGGGATCCAGGTGGGCTGCCAGAAGCATGCCCAGACCGTGACCTCGGACGGATACACCAACGATGTCTGGTCCTACCTGCCGGAATACGGCGGCTGGATGACCAACATCTACATTCGGGGCGCCGCCTGGCTGGCCGGGGTTCCCGACTGTGGTGGTGGCACCGGCGGTGGCGGGGCGGCCACGTGCGCCGACAACAGCGTGCCATCCGGGTCAGGTGCGCGCAGCCCGCGGACAAAGGTCCTGTTTGGACGGACGATCGAGCTGCGCTACAGCGACGCCACCCAGTGCGCGTGGGGCCGGATCAGCAACGGCAGCATCGGCGACGAGATCTGGGTCGACCGCAGCAGCAACCGGGGCGAGTCATGGGAACCCAGGCTCGGCCTGACCAGCATCACCTCCGGGCGCGACGTCTACACCCGGCAGTGGCGTGACGCCGGTGTGGTGATGCGGGCCTGTGGCCGCGCCGGGGACCGTCCCGACATCGAGTGCACCGACTGGTTCTGAGAAGGGGAGACAGGAATGAAACTGAAAAGAGTTGCCGTCGCCTTCGCCGCCTTGGTGGTCACCGGCGTGACCATGGTGGCCGGGCCGATCGGCTCAGCCGCCGCGAGCCCGGCAGCCCCGGCCGCGGCCGGGTGCTGGCACTCCGGAATCCACTGGTGGTGCAAGAACTCCTACGGCGCACCGGTCTATTCGCTGGACTGGGAAGGCAACTATGAACTCGTCGGCCGGATGTACACCACGACGAGCTGGTTCGACTGCCGTTCCGACGACGGCCCATATATCGGCGGCCCGCATCCCTACAGGTGGGAATTCACCCGTGCCGACAACGGCGCATGGGGCTGGATGAAGGACACCTCCATCATCAGCGAGACCAACCCACTGCCGATCTGCTACCCGACGTAGAGGCTCCGCAAAGGTGAGAATGGCCTGTCAATCCGTGCTCAGAACGGGGGTGGATTGACAGGCCACTTCCACTTTGGTCCGCAGATCTCGCACCATAAATCGAGCCACGTAAACATACGAATGGGCGCTGATGCCGTAGCCTTGATCGGGTGGAGATGGGATCCCTGCGGCCGTTGGGTGAGGGCTTGGACAACACCGCCCATGAGGCCGAGGGCGAGCTGGTGCTTCGGTTCAGCAAGGAGCCGGATGCGGCGTTGCGCGCTGAGGGTGTCCTTCGCGAGGCGCGATTGCTTGACGTGGTAAGGAAGATTTCCCCGCTGCCGACTCCCGAGCCGCGTTTCACCGCCCCGGATCAGGGCTGCCTGGCCTACGTGAAGCTGCCGGGTGTCCAGCTGCTGGATCTGTTTCCGGTAAGGGAAGCGTCATCGGTCGCGGCCACCCTGGGGCACTTTCTGAGCGCCCTGCATTCGGCCTCGACGACCGCGATGGCCAAGTTGGTGGAGACCGACGACGTTCCGTTGACCGAGTGGCTCGGCGAAGCACAGGAGATCTATGGGGAGGTGGCATCGCGGGTGCCTTCTTCGTTCTGGCGGCCCGCTGAAGCATTTCTCGAAGGCAGGCCGCCCGGCCGTACCGATGCTCTCGTTTTCTCCCACAACGATCTGGGGATCGAGCATGTCCTGGTCGACGGCGACTCGCGGGTGACCGGCATCATCGACTGGACCGATGCCGCGATCACTGACCCCGCAACCGATTTCGGCCGCATCTACCGGGACCTTGGCCCCGCAGCCCTCGACGTGGCCCTCGCCGCCTACGGCGATCACGGAAACCTGCGTGAGCGAGCCGAGTTCTACGCCAGATGCGGGGTGTTCGAGGATCTGGCTTACGGGATGGAGACGGGTGACGACCGGTACACCGGGAAGAGCCTCGCCGCGATGCAGTGGCTCTTCCCGGTGCTTTGACTATCGCAGCAGTGCGATGCCCAACTCGGTGGTCACGTAGAGCACGCTGCGGCCGTGCTGGCTGCGGGTGACGAGTCTGGCCGCGTGCAGCGACTGCAGGTTTTGCGAGACAGCGGCGGGGGACAGGTCGAGGCGCCGGGCGAGTTCAGTGGTCGTCGCGGGCACCTGCAGCATGTCCAGCAGGCGAGCCCTCGTTGCTCCCATGACTCCCGCCAGCCCTTGTCTTGCTTCGGCTGCGCCCTCCCATAGGGTGGCCGCCGCACGTGCCGGGTAGATGCCGATCGGCGGGGAGTCCGCCCGGATATTCCAAAGCACCTTGCTATCCACGAAAACGCTTGGCATCAGCGGAAGCCCACGGCCACGTAGATCCACCTCGAGGTTCCACGGGTCGTTGGCGACGATGCGATCTCCAGCCCAATGCACCGTGGGGTGCAACGTGTTGAACAACCGGAGGGCTCCGCCCTCGGCGAGCTGGCGTGCTCGGTGGGCGATGTCCGCCTCCAGCAGCGCCCGCATTCTTGTCCAATGTGGAGCGATGGCGACGTCGTGCCAGACTCTGATGGCCTGGGTGAGGCGTGGCAGCAGCGCGAGTGGATCAGTCAAAGCAGCCTTCGCCGCCTTTGCCAGTGGTGCCCTCACCGTGGTGGCCTGCAGGTCGGCGATAACGACCTCCGGCTGCGTGCAGCGCACGACCGCAAGCTCTTCCTCCAGGCTGACAAGCGGCCCGGGTGGTGGTGGGGTGAGAAAGTCGGGCATCCACACACCCGGCCGCACGAAGCTGTGCAACAGCTCGAGCTGTGGGGCCAGGTGAGCCTCTCCGGTCACCTGCCGCATCCGTTGTACCCACGGCAGATGCACTACGTGCCGGCCCGGATCGCCGAGCGCATGCAGACTCCGGACCGTCTCCCACAGTGGCGAGATGCAGAAGCGGATCTCAGCGGCGTCACTGACCTCGAAGTGGATGACACTCATGCCGAATTCTCCGATCATTCGGCTGGAGCTTAATCCTTAGCTCCCCGCCGGGCGAGCGGGGTTGGCTGGGGAAATGCCAACAATGACTGTTCCAGCCGTGGACCGCGAAAGCCTTCAGCTTGCCGTTTCCTTGGCGCGGCGAGCCGGAAACCTCTCCGCCGAACTGTTCTTCGCCGGTAGTGCACGTACCTTCAAAGCCGACGGCAGCGAGGTCACCGAAGCCGATCTCGCGGTGGAGGAACTCATCTGTGCGGACTTGCGGGGGCTTGCCCCCGGTGACGCGATCCTGGGCGAGGAGCAGGGCTCGATAGCAGGTGAAACCGGTCGGCGCTGGATCATCGATCCGATCTCCGGTACCTCCTACTTCACCCGCCGGATGCCACTTTTCGCCAATCTGATCGCCATGGAGGACGAGCACGGGCCGGCCATCGGCATCATCAACATGCCCATCCAGGGTGAGATGATCTTCGCTGGCCGGGGGCTTGGTTGCTGGCTGCTTGACGGCGAAGGAATCGGCGTCGGCGAGGCGACTCGTATCTCGGTCGGTGACCGCACCCAGGCCGAGGGCGCACTCACCCTCGGCGCAAACCAGCACGCTTGGTCCGAGGAACTCGTGGTGGCGCTGCATCGCCGTGTTGCCATGGTCGGAGCGATTCACCATCCCGTGTTCCACGTGGTCACCGGCCGCGCGGATGCGGCGATCATCACGCACCAGGGTTACGACGATCTGGCGCCGCTGCCCGTCATCCTGGCCGAGGCCGGCGGGCAGGTGACTGATCTAAGCGGCAATCCGGTGCTGAGCGGCGATGGAACCGTCCTGGCGACCAATGGCCGACTGCACAAGGAGTTCCTTGAGATCATCGCCCGGGCTCCGGAGAAGATACGGGGATCCAAGGCTCTTCACAGCGCGCAGTGACACGATGGCAAGGTGTCCCCGGAAACCCATGCCCGGCCGCTCGCCACGACCGGCCTCGTTGCGGCCCTAGCCGGTGTGCTTGCCGTTGTCGTGTTGCATCTGCTGCCGCCTACCGATCAAATCAGCCCGATCCGGCGCACCATCAGCGAGTACGCCCTGCATGAGACAGCTTGGCTGTTCAACCTCGGGTTGCTCAGCCTGGCCGTCGGCTCATTTGCCGTGCTGTTGGCGCTTTCGCGGGCGGGTCTGGTGCGGCTCATCTCCGTCGGTGGCGCGGGCCTGCTGCTGTGGTGCCTGGGCCTGGCCGCAGTGGTCTACTTTCCCAAGCACAACTGGGCGGTCGGGCCGTCGGCCAACGGCTCCATCCATCGGGTGGCCAGTCTGGTGGCGTTTATCGGCCTTCCCCTTGGGGCTCTTGCGATTGCCTGGGCCTGGCGGCGGGATCAACGATGGCAGGCATGGGCAAAGTGGACGGCAGTCTCGGCGGCTGTCGCGCTGCTTTGCTTCGGCATCATCGCAGGCGCGGTTGTCCTGCAGCCGGTAACCGGAGTCAGGTGGTGGCGAGCCATTCCCTTGGGCGCGGTGGAACGCGCTCTGGCGACCGCTGAGGTGGTCACGGTGCTGGCACTGGGCTGGTGGGCGGGCAAAGCCGCGAAGGGTCAAAGAGCGGGATGACCGCTTCCGGTCTTGGCGCGGCGATGCCAGGATCGACGTCGTGTCCCTCTCCCGACGCACAGTGATGACCGCTGGCCTGGCCACTGCCGCAGCCGCCCTGACGGGTTGCGGCGAGACGGCCAAGTCGTCGTGGAGTGAGCCGCCATCCCCTTCTGCCCAGCCATCATCTTCACCCCCGGTCGAGCAGAGCAGCGCATCGCCTTCTGCGGCAATACGTTCGCCTTACGAGGCACAGGTTACGGCCGTCCTAAAGCGTTACCTGGGAACGACTTCGGCCAATCCGAAGCACCCGCTCTACTCGGGGGCGGTGGCCATGGCCATGGTCAATGGCGCGGTAACCGTACACACGGCGGTCGGCGACGCCTTGCGCTACAGTGCCGGGCCGGTCGAGTTGTCGGCGGGACAGCGGGTCGCGATGCGGCCCGACTCGGTCTTCGACCAGGCGTCGATCACCAAGGTCTACACCGCAATGCTTGTGCTGCAACAGGTTGACCAGGGTCGGCTCGATCTCGCCGCACCGCTGGCCGACTATCTGCCCGAGTTCGGCAAGCCCTCGGTCACCATCTCGATGCTGTTGGCGCACACCAGCGGATTGCCGATCGGGGCGAAGATCGGCGGACTGTCCAGCACGGCCGAGCGCCGTGCGGCAGTGCTTAGCACCCCGTTGCTGGACGGTGCGGTGCCCGGCAACACGTTCCGGTACTCAAGTGTGGGCCTGATGGTGTTGGCACAGTTGGTGGAGAACCTGACCGGCAAGCCGCTCGATCAGGCCGTCAAGGATGGCATCACCGGCCCCCTCGGCCTTCGCGACACCGGATTCAACCCGCTGAAATGGCTCTCCGCAAGCGATCGGGCAGCGCGTATGGTCGCCACGGACGCTCGTTCGTCGCGTGGATTGTTGCGCGGGGTGGTGCATGATGACGTCTGCAACACCCTCGGCGGGGTGGCCGGGCATGCCGGAATCTTCAGCACCGCAAGCGATCTGGCCGTCATCGGGCAAGTGCTGCTGAATGGCGGCCAGTACCAGGGAAAGCGGATTCTGGCCGAAGACACCGTCCGCAAGATGCTCGTCAACGTGAACCCGGGCCTGCCCGCGATCGATGCCGAACGTCCCGGCCGCCCATCGGATCACGGGCTCGGGGTGACGATCAACCAGCCGTGGCTGATGGGCAAGCTGTCGTCGCCGGATGCCTTCGGGCACAGCGGTTTCACTGGAACGTCCATTGTGGTGTGCAAGCGCCGCAAGCTCGTGCTGGTCGTGCTGACCAACCGGGCGCATCCCAATTGGAGCTGGGCAAACCCTGACCCGGTAAGGGTTGCGATAGCCAACGTGCTCGCTGAAGCGCTCGGCTGAACCATGCCCTCCTCCGATGACGGCGAGGTGGTCCTGCCGCAGCTGCGCCGTAAGTGGTGGGAGATGGGGCGGCCCGTGGCTTCTTCCGCGATGCAGACCTGTTGATCATGGACGAGCCGTCCTCAGCGCTTGATGCCAAGGCAGAAAGACCAGCTTTTCTCGGTGGTTCGCGGGCGCCGCGGGAAGGCCACCACCATCCTGATCACCCACCGGCTGGCCAACGTACGTCATGCCGACCGCATCTACGTGCTGGAGCGCGGCTGGCTCATCGCTGAGGGCACCCACGCTGAGCTCATGGAACACAGCGACCCCACCTATCGGGACCTTTTCGAGCTCCAGGCGGCGGGCTACCCAAAATCGGGGCTGGTGCTTTAGGCCGGGGGTGAAGGCCTCGCTCTAGGTTTTCAAGCAGGATATCGGGTTTTCACGTTTTGTCGTAGGGTCCGAATAGGATTCGGTTTGTGCAGTTGCGTTACAAACTTCCGCCTCTACCCGAGACCTGGCCAGTGTGTTGCGCTGGCCAGGGCGTTCGGGTGTGCGCGGGTGGTGTTCAACGATGGGCTGCACATACGGGAGGAAGCCCGGCGCTGCGGGTTTCGTTATGTGACGGACACGGAGTTGTCGCGTCGTCTCACCTTGACCAAAACGGCACCCGATCGGGGATGGCTGGGTGAGGTGTCGGCGGTGATATTGCAGCAGGCTCTTGCTGATCTGAACACGGCCTACCGCAACTTCTTCACCTCTGCCGCAGGTCAGCGCAAGGGTGCGAAGGTCCGGCCGCCCCGGTACCGGTCGCGTAAGGATACCCGCCAGGCGATCCGGTTCACCGCCAACGCCCGGTTCAAAGTCCTGGACAACGGCCGTCTGCGGCTCCCGAAGATCGGCGAGGTTGAGGTGCGCTGGTCGCGTGCACTTCCCTGCGAGCCGTCGTCGGTGACCGTGATCAAGGACAGTGCGGGCCGGTTCTTCGCGTCGTTCGTGGTCGAGTGCGGCGACCCGCAACCACTACCACCGGTTGATGCCGAAATCGGCCTGGACCTTGGGCTCAACGCGTACGCGGTAGACAGCCGGGGCCGGGTGATCGCCAACCCCAGATTTCTCAGGAATCACGAACGGCGGCTGCGCAAGGCACAGAAGGCCTTGTCCCGCAAGAACAAAGGAAGCAACAACCGTAAGAAGGCCCGGATACGGGTCGCGCGGGCACACGCGAAGGTGGCGGACTGCCGCCGCGACTGGCTGCACAAACAGACGACCAGGCTGATCCGCGATAACCAAGCGGTCTACCTGGAAGATCTGGCAGTCAAAGGGTTGGCCCGCACCAAGTTGGCGAAGTCGGTGCACGATGCTTCATGGGGAACATTCCGGCGGATGCTGGTGGAGAAAGCCGAAAGGTACGGAAGGTATGTGGGTGTGATCGGCCGTTCGAACCGACCTCGCAGATCTGTTCGGTTTGCGGGCATAGGGAAGGGCCGAAACCGCTGTCCGTGCGCATCTGGACATGCCGGCCGTGCGGGGCCACCCATGACCGGGATCACAATGCCGCCTTGAACATTCTCGCCCTGGGACGCAGGGAGAGGCTAAACGCCTGTGGAGTGCAGATAAGTCCCGGACCCGTCCGGGCACCGCGCCGTGAAGCAGGAACCCACCCAGGCGCTGAAGGCGACCGGGCGCAAGCCCGCGCCGCAGGCGTGGAAGGAATCCCCGTCCTTCAGGACGGGGAGGACGTCAAGCCGCGTAGGTATACCTAGACCCACCTACGCCGCACCTAAGCAAATGCAGGCGCCAAGATAGGTAACTGCTTCCGATGGAACCTGTCCCTTACCGGCCGAAGATGAATACATCAACGGAAACGATGAAGGAGACAGGAAATGTTCTACCACCCAGACACCATGATGGCCCTGGCGAACGAGCACCGTCGGGAACTGATCGCCGAAGCCGACCGGTACCGGTTGCTCGCCTCCGCACTACGGACTCGCCGTGAGCAAGATCGCGAACGTAAGATCGCGGCTGGCGCCCCCCCCCCCCGGAACCCCCCCCCCCAAGGCCCCTCTTCCC
>DPJL01000249.1:0-29172 GCA_003543035.1 Micromonosporaceae bacterium
CAAGGGCTACAAGTTCTCCACCTACGCGACCTGGTGGATCCGCCAGGCGATCACCCGCGCGATGGCCGACCAGGCACGGACGATCCGCATCCCGGTGCACATGGTCGAGGTGATCAACAAGCTCGGCCGCATCCAGCGCGAGCTGCTGCAGGACCTCGGCCGCGAGCCGACCCCGGAAGAGCTGGCCAAGGAGATGGACATCTCCCCGGAGAAGGTCCTGGAGATCCAGCAGTACGCCCGCGAGCCGATCTCCCTCGACCAGACCATCGGCGACGAGGGCGACAGCCAGCTCGGCGACTTCATCGAGGACTCCGAGGCCGTGGTGGCCGTCGACGCCGTCTCGTTCTCGTTGTTGCAGGATCAGCTCCAGCAGGTGCTTCAGACGCTCTCAGAGCGCGAGGCCGGGGTGGTCCGGCTCCGCTTCGGGTTGACCGACGGCCAGCCGCGAACGCTCGACGAGATCGGCCAGGTGTACGGGGTGACCCGCGAGCGGATCCGGCAGATCGAGTCGAAGACGATGTCCAAGCTGCGCCACCCATCGCGTTCGCAGGTGCTCCGCGACTACCTCGACTGAGAGTGTCGGGATCACTACAGGACGTGATGGCCATCGTTGTCGTCCCGTGACTGGTTGACGTGGCACGCTTGTGGCACGGCACACTGTGCCTACCACGTGTGACCTCGGTCCCCCGCGGGCGCTCTGGGAACGACAGGGCTGGCAAGGCTGTTGGACGATAGGTGCGACGAACCTCAAGAGAAAGTTCAACGGTGACGACCGAAGGAGGAAGGCGATGACCCCGACTCTTACGCCGCCGCCGGAGACGGTGGCCCCCTCGGCCACCGATGAACGGTGCGACCGCTGCAACGCGGCGGGGAAATTGCGTGTGAAGCTAGCCGGTGGGGGCGAGCTGGTGTTTTGTGGACACCACGCCAACAAATACGCTGAGGATCTTGTAAAGATCGCCGTCGAGGTGGCGACGGACCCCGAGTTCAGCTGGCGGGGCTCAGACAACTGAGAGCTTCAACAAGAAAGGCGGCCAACCCTTGGGCCGCCTTTCTGCATGTCCGGCTTCAGAAGGTCTGAATCATCGAGATCCGCTCCTCGAGCTGCTCGATGGTGGCCTGCGCGCTCGGCGGGCCGCCACAACGGCTGCGCAGCTCGGAGTGGATTTTCCCGTGTGGCAGGCCCGTCCGGTGGTGATGGGCGGCCACCAGTGCGTTGAGCTGCCGGCGTAGGTGGATTCGGCGCTCCGCCGCGGACATGTCGCGCACGGTCTCTCGCTGTGGCTGTGCAGGGGCACTGTTTTTCGCTCGGCGAGCTGAGGCGGCCTGATCCGCCTGCCGCTTGGACAGCAGCAACGTCACCTGATCGGCGCTCAGCAGGCCAGGCAAGCCTAAGAACTCCTCTTCCTCGGCCGTTCCCGTCTGAGCCGGCAGGCCGAAGGTGGTGCCATCGAAGATCACTTGATCGAGCTCGGCCGTGGCAGAGAGCGCCTCCCAGCCCTTGTTCAGCTCATCGCTCGCCTTCTCCGATTCCTGAGCCCGCTCGAGCAGCTCGTCGTCCAGGCCGTCCTTGTGCTTCGGCCCGCCGAGCACGTGATCGCGCTGCATCTCCATTTCGCTGGCCAGCCCGAGCAGTTGGGGCACGCTGGGCACGAAGACGCTGGCCGTCTCCCCCGGCCGGCGGGCTCGCACAAACCGGCCGATCGCCTGCGCGAAGTAGAGCGGGGTCGAGGCACTCGTGGCATAGACGCCGACCGCGAGGCGAGGGATGTCCACGCCTTCGGAGACCATGCGTACGGCGACGAGCCACCGCTTCGACGCGTCATGGGTGAAGTCGCCGATCTTCTTGGAGGCACCCACGTCATCGGAGAGCACCACGACCGGTTTCTCGCCAGTGGACCGCTCAAGCAGCTTTGCGTAGGCCCTGGCGGCGTTCTGGTCCGAGGCGATGACCAGACCACCCGCATCAGGCATTCCACCGGCTCGCAGCACCTGGAGCCGCGCCTCGGCCGCCTTGAGCACCTGCGGCATCCAGTCGCCGGTGGGGTCGAGGGCGGTCCGCCAGGCCTGAGCGATCAGATCCTGCGTCAGCGGCTCTCCCAGCCGCACCGCGAGCTCCTCGCCGGCGCTTGTCCGCCAACGGGTCTCGCCCGAATAGGCCAGGAAGATGACCGGGCGCACCACACCCTCGGAAAGTGCGTCGCCATAGCCGTATACCGAGTCGGCGCGGGATCTGAGCACGCTGCTGGAGTCACTGCCGATGCGTTCGTAGGTGACGAAGGGGATCGGGTTCTCATCGGAACGAAAGGGCGTCCCGGTGAGCATCAGCCTCCGCTCGGCCTGCTCGAAGGCGAGCTTCACGCCATCGCCCCAGCTTCGGGAGTCGCCGGCATGGTGGATCTCGTCCAGGATCACCAGCGTGCGGCGGGAAAGGGTGCGCCGGAGGTGGACCTGGGGGGCCATCCCTACCTGGGCATAGGTGACAACAGCGCCGTGAAAATCGGAGGTTACGTGCACGTCGGCGTTGCGGAAGGCGGAATCGAGCTGGATGCCAACTCGGGCACCTGCCTGAGCCCACTGCAACTTCAGATGTTCGGTCGGGGCAACCACGGTTACCGCGTCGATAGTGCGATCGCGCAACAGCTCTGCCGCGATGCGCAGGGCGAAAGTGGTCTTGCCCGCGCCCGGCGTTGCCACCGCGAGGAAGTCGGGACTGCGCCCACGCAGATACTCGAACAAGGCTTTGCGCTGCCAAGCACGAAGCGGTGGAAAGGATTCGAGCACGAGGCGAGAGTCTATCGGCCACCCCTACCCTTCGCCGCAACTCCACAGGAGTTGCGGTTCTGCGGGCGCTAAGAACAGCAACTCCTGTGGAGTTGCGGCTTACCGGCCGATGAACTCGGATCCGTCGGCTGTGGCGTCGCCAAGCTTGGGTCGTGGCGCGGACCAGCGACGGTAGAGCGAAATGAGACGCACCACGAGGATCAGCAGACCGCAGACGACCATGTTGAGCACGGTCGCCTGTTCCAGCCGGGTGAGAACCGCCACGGCCGCCGCTCCGATCAGCGCGGCCGAAGCGTAGATCTCCCGCTGGAGCACGACTGGAATCTCGCCCAGCAACAGATCCCGGGCGAGCCCGCCGCCGATTCCGGTCAACATGCCGATAAGGCAGGAGCCCATTGCTGGTACACCCGCCTCCAAAGCCTTTATGGTCCCGGTCACGGTGAACAGAGCCAGCCCGGAGGCGTCGAGCAGGAGAATGATGCGGCGCATGCGCTCGAGGCGGGCGTGCCACCAGAAGACGGCCATGGACGCTACGGCGGCGGTGACACCGTAGCGCCAGTCATAGAAGGCCAGAGGCGCCTTGTCGATGACAAGATCGCGGATGATTCCGCCGCCCAGAGCGGCGACGAAGCCGACGAAGACCACCCCGAAAAGGTCCAGTCGTTTTGCGACGCCCAACGAGCCGCCGGCCGCGGCAAAGACCGCCACCCCGGCCAGGTCCCCCACCAGCAGGGCGGTTGACGAACTGTCCACTCCCGCAGGTTAGTCGGACAGTGACTCGTAGATCTCTTTACATTCCGGGCAAACCGGGAAGCGGTTGGGGTCACGTGACGGCACCCAGACCTTGCCACAAAGGGCACGCACCGGCGTTCCCTCGACCATGGCCTGCATCAATTTGTCCTTGGGCGCGTAGTGGGACAAGCGCTCATGATCACCCTCGTCGAGCCGGTAGTCGACACGCTCTTCAAGGACGGTGCCTGTATCTGGCGAAACAGTAGGTGTGCTCACCCGAACATTCTCTCAGGTCCCTGGGGGAAGTCCCAGTCTGATTCGGTACCGTCATGATCGTGCCCGACTTGAGCATCCATCTCGGCGACGAAGTCCGGTCAGCGCTCAGCGCGGGAGCGCCGGTGGTGGCGCTGGAGAGCACGATCATCTCGCACGGATTACCTCGCCCCGACAACATCCGCATCGCCCGGGAAATCGAGCAGACGGTTCGCGACCATGGCGCGATTCCGGCCACGATCGGCATGGTGGGCGGGGTAATCAAGGTCGGGCTGGACCCTGCTGACCTCACCCGCCTCGCCAACGGCGAAGACGTCGCCAAGCTCTCGGTGCGTGATCTCGCGATCGCCGCGGCCGTCAAAGCCGATGGCGCGACCACTGTGGCCAGCACGAGCGCGATCGCGGCCGCGGAGGGGATCCGGGTCTTCGCGACGGGCGGGCTCGGTGGGGTACACCGGGAGGCCGCACAGACTTTCGATGAGTCGGCCGACCTCGTGACGCTGGCCCGGACGCCGATCGCCGTCGTGTGCGCGGGCGTGAAGTCCATTTTGGACGTCGGAGCCACGCTGGAACGGCTCGAGACATTGGGCGTGGGAGTCGTGGGCTACCGCACCAAACGCTTCCCCGGCTTCTTCATCACCGACAGCGGCTTCGACCTTGATTGGCAGCTCGACTCGCCGGAGCAGATCGCCGCGGCGGTGCAAGCCCAGCAGGCACAAGGCGTCCACCACGGCGCCCTGGTGGTGGCGAATCCCCTGCCACCCGAGGAACAACTGGATCCCGAGCTGCACGACCGGATCCTCGCCGAGGGTCTGTCCATAGTGGAGCGTGACCGGGTGACCGGAAAGCAGGTGACCCCGGTCCTGCTGAGCCACTTCCACTCGGCGACGGATGGGGCGAGCCTGGCGGTTAACGTCCGCATCATCCTGCGAAACGCGGCCCTGGCGGCTCAAATCGCGTCGGCCCTGGCTGAATCAACATGATCATCACAGTGGGTGACCTCGTCACCGATGTACTCGCAGTGCTCCGGGCGCCCCTGGCCACCGGATCGGACACGCCGGCCACGGTTCACGTCTCCGGTGGTGGTCAGGCCGCCAACACTGCCGCTTGGCTGGCCTGGCTCGGGCAGCCGGTGACCTTTGTGGGTGCCATTGGAGACGACCAGGCGGGCCAGGACAGGCTGGCCGAGCTGCATGCGGCCGGCGTGCGTACGCAGGTGAGCGTGCGGCCCGGTGCGAGCACAGGCAGCATCGTGGTGCTGACGTACCAATCCGAGCGGACGATGATCAGTGACCGCGGCGCCAACCTACTGCTGGCTCCGTCCGATGTGGATGCTGCGATTGCGTTGGGCGCCAACCACTTGCACCTGTCTGGCTACACCCTGCTGGATCAGGCCTCCCGGCCGGCCGGGCGCGCCGCACTCGCCTCCGCCCGCGCCGCTGGGCTGCGCACCAGCGTCGACGCCGCATCCGCGGCACCGCTCGCGATGCTTGCCCGAGATCACGGAGGTTCGCACCCCGGCGACGGCTCACCGGCCGAGATCTTCCCAGGATTCCTGGACTGGATCCACAACGTCGATCTGCTCATTGCCAACGCCGATGAGGCGCAGGCCCTTGCCGGTTACGGTGACCCGGGCGAGCAGGCAGCCAAGCTTGCCTATGCGATCGGCGGCGCGGCGGTGGTCAAACTAGGGGCCCACGGAGCCCTCTGGGCCGGGCCGGAAGGCCTGGTCCACATGCCCGTCGAGCCGGTGCACGTGGTGGACGCCACGGGCGCCGGAGACGCCTTCGCGGCCGGTCTCCTCGCCGCGTGGAGCGCCGGAGCAGACGTGCGGACCGCCCTGAACGAGGGTTGCCGTCTCGGTGCCCATGCCGTCGGCCTGGTTGGCGCTCGCCCGCCCGTGCGATGAGCGGCAAACGTGACAGGATGAAGGTATGAAGCGCGCCCCCATCCTGATCACCGACGCGCGCATCAGCCAGGAAGAAGAGCTGAAGCGGCGGGAACGCCGTTACATCCTGATGATGACGCTGCGGGCGGGATGCGTCGTGCTCGCCGTGGTTCTGGTGATGCTGCGGGTGCCGCTGCTCGCGATCTGGCTACCGCTCTGCGGCCTCGGCATGGTGCTGCTGCCCTGGTTTGCCGTCATCCTTGCCAACGACCGGCCGCCCAAGGACAAGCACCGCATGAAGCGCTATCGCAGCAACACCGCGCCGGCGAACGCCCTGCCAAGCCAGCCCACTGGGAAGACCATCGACGCCGAGGAAAACACCCCCTAAATCAGGCGCACCCGCACTCGGCGGTTGGCCTTGCCCTTGCTCTCCACCTTGACGACCTCGACCTTGCCGATTTGGGCGGTGGAGGCGACATGGGTACCCCCATCGGCCTGCACATCAAGCCCCACGATGTCCACGATGCGGATCTCGGTCTCCTCCGCCGGGATCAGATTGGACTGGGTGCGGATGATGTCCGGCAGCGCCAGCGCCTCATCGCGACCGAGCACCTTGGTGACGACTCGGCGATCCTCGGCGACCTCGCGATTGACCAGTTCTTCCAATTTGGCCTTGAAACCCTCTGGTACCTCGGGAAGGTTGAAGTCCATCCGCGCCTCCCCCGGCTCCATGTTCCCGCCGGTCACCAGCGCCCCGAAGTCACGGAACACGACTCCACATAGGACATGCAAGCCGGAGTGTGTCCGCATCAGCAGACTGCGCCGGGTGTCCTCGATCGCGCCCACAACCTGCGTATCGGCGTGAGGGACCGGATCGCCCTCGGCGGGGATCAGGTAGAGGTCGTCGCCCTTGCGGGTGCCGACGATCCGCGTTTCGACGCCTTGCCAGAGCAGCACACCGTGATCTGGCGGCTGGCCTCCGCCGCCGGGGTAAAACGCCGAGCGGTCCAGCACTATGCCCTCCGAATCGGAGTGCAGCACAGTGCAGGACCACTCGCGCAAGGTTGGATCGGCCAGGTCCAGCCGCTCGGTCCGGCCGTGATGCGTGACTCCCATACAGCGAGCCTAATCATCGGCTGGTGACATCTCCCTTGGCGGCCCGCGATGTTGGCGGGCCGCCGGGTGAAGTCACTTGCCGTAAGCCCAGGCTTGACGTCAGCTGGTGGCGAGACTTCCGTCCGAGGAGAAGATCAGGCCCAGTGAGGCCTTGCCCGTCTTCAGCTCGGTCTTGGTCTGCGGGCCTCCGGCGTCGGCCTGGTGGAAGGCGCCGAAGGTGATGCTGTACTTGGACTGCAGACCCGGCTGGCAGAACGGCCGCTGCGGGCACTCGGGCGGGCCGGCCAGCACCGACGCCGCGCCGCTGCACTTGGTGGCGAAGTCGGACAGCGTCTTGAGGCCGTGCTGGTCAGCGAAGGCCTTCGTGACCGCAAACGCGTTCTGGTCTGCCGCGCGGGACGGCGTCCCGAAGGTCAGACCCACCTTGCCACCCAGCTCCTTGAGAGCGGTCATGGTCGCGTTGATTTCCCCGCTCGCCTTGGGCGCGGCGTCCTTGCCGTTGGTCTTCTGGTTGAGGAACTCGGTCAGCGTCGCGGCATACTCAGGGAACACGTGGATCTCGCCGCGCTCCAGAGCCGGCTCGTAAAGCTCACGGTTGCCGACGGTCTGCACGGTGGCGGTGAACCCGGCTCCGTTGAGCGCGATCTTGTAGAGCTCGGCCAGGATCTGGCTCTCGGAGAAGTTGGCCTGACCGACCTTCACCTCGCCGCTGCCACCGGACAATCCGGCAGTGATGCCTGCCGCAGTGGCAAACTCTTGCGCTGCTTGGGCCGGCGTCTTGCGGTCGACGTCGACCGCCTTGTTCAGCGCGATCAACTTCGGGGTGTCGAGCGCCGCGGCCACCCGGTCGGTGGCGGCGATGACACCAGCCGGCGACGGAGCCTTGGAGCTGACCGCCGCGACGATGTTGTCCGAGTTCTGTAGCTTCTTGTCGTCCTCGAGCACGACCAGCTGCTCACCCGCGACACCAGCGCAACCGGCGCCGCTGGCGGTCGGCGGAGTGGTGGTGCCGGAGGAGCCCGACTTGCCGCACGCGGCAACGGTCATGGTCAATATGGTCGCGACGCCCGCGAGCAGCGCTAAAGAGATTTTTCGATGAGATCTCATCGTTTTCCGGCCGCCTTCTGTGTCCCGGCAGGGCAAATCCCGGCCGCGTGTCCGACAGACAAGTGAATCTTGCCCGCAATCATTCTTGAACAGTCCTATGAACAGATCTTCGCGTTACGACGTGATGTTCACAGCAGGCTCTGACATTTTTTGCTTAACTCGTAATGCCTTTGGTGTGACTACCCTCTCACCGGCCGCGAGCAACCCTTCCGCAAGCAAGCACAGCACCGCCACGAGAAAGCCTCCCACCAGGATCTGGCCCCCGCCGGAAGCCATGCCGAGGCCGAACCCGCGGCTGATGATCATGCCTAGGCCGCCGCCGTTGACGAAGGAGGCCAGGGTCGCGGTTGCCAGCACCTGCACCGCGGCGGTCCGGAAGCCGCTGGCCAGATAGGGCACCGAAAGCGGCAGCTCCACTCTGGTGAGCAGTTGACGGCTGGAAAGGCCCATCCCGAGGGCCGCCTCGCGCACCTCCGGATCCACCTCGCGCAGGCCCAGGTAGGCGTTGGCCAGCAGGGGCGGAATGGCGAAAACGGTCAAGGCGAGAATGATCGCGCGTGGCCCGAAGCCGATCACGGTTAACGGGAAGATGGTCAGCAGTGCGACCGTCGGGATCGCGCGGGTCACGTTGGCCAGCGCCACGATGCTTGCGCCACCCCTACCCTTGTGTCCGAGCAGGATCCCGATCGGCCAAGCGATCAGGCAGGCCAGGCCGACCGCGGCCGCCGAGATCCAGAGGTGTTCGGTGGTGCGGGCGATGATCCCATCCGGGTTCGTCCAGTTGAGAGGGTCGTTGATCCAGACGATCGCATCGTCGATGACACTCATGTTCAGGCCCTCCTGCGCCTGGTCCACGGCATGGCGAGCCGTCCGGCGAGCACGAGCAGGCTGTCCAGAACGAAGGCGAGCCCGACGCAGGCGAGTGTCGCCGTCATGATCTGCGGCTTGTAGAAGTTGTTCCGGAAGCCACCGAGGATGAGGTTGCCAAAGCCGCCAACGCCGACGATCTCGCCGACCGTCATCAGCGCGACCGTCGAGACGGTGGCGATGCGCAGGCCGGTCAGGATGCTGGGCAGCGCCAGCGGCAACTCGACTTTCACCAGCATCCCGAGACGGCCGTAGCCCATTCCGGCCGCGACCTCACGGATTTCCGGCGGCACCTGGCGCAATCCGGTGATGCCCGAGCGCAGGATGATCAGCAATGCGTAGAGCACGAGTCCAATCAGCACAGTCACTGGATTCAGCCCGGTGAAGGGGGCGAGAAAGGCGAAGAGCGCCAGCGACGGGATCGTGTACATGGTGCCCGCGATGCCGAGGATCAGGCCGCCGATTTTCGCGCGCTGAAACGCCAAAACGGACAGTGGGATGGCGATCAATGCGGCGATCGCCACGGCCGCCACCGTCAGCAGGATATGCTCACGCAGCGCGGCGAGCAGAGTCTCCATGTTCTCGCGTATGTACTGCCACGAGAACCAAGGGTTGCGGGGATCCGCATCCGAGAAGGCCATGGAGGGCATGGGGTGAACGCTACCCGGGCCGCGTCGATCCGGCTGGAGAAGGTCAGCAAACAGTTCGGTGCCACCGTGGCGGTCAAAGAGCTCACGCTTGAGATCCCGGCCGGTGAGCTGGTGGTGCTGATCGGTCCTTCGGGCTGCGGAAAGTCCACTGTGCTCCGGATGGTCAATCGATTGATCGAGCCGACCTCAGGCCGGATGTTCCTCGGCGAGGAAGAGATCACGAAGGTCGATCCGGTGCAGTTGCGCCGCCGCATCGGTTACGTCATCCAGAACGTGGGTCTCTTTCCACACCAGACAGTCCGGGAGAACGTCGCCACCGTGCCCAGGCTCGTGGGCTGGCCACGCGAACGCACCAAGGCGCGCGTCAATGAGCTGATGGAGCTCGTGGGGCTTCCTCCAGAACGCTTCGCCGACCGGTACCCGCATGAGCTCTCCGGCGGTCAGCGGCAACGCATCGGGGTCGCACGCGCTCTGGCCGCCGATCCGGTGGTGCTCCTCATGGACGAGCCGTTCTCGGCGGTGGACCCGATCGTGCGCAGCCGACTGCAGGACGAGTTCCTCCGGCTCCAGAGCACGGTAGGCAAGACCATCGTCTTCGTGACCCACGACGTCGATGAGGCGGTACGGCTGGGAGACCGGATCGCGGTGCTCTCCGAGGGCGGTCACCTCGAGCAGTACGGCAGCCCCGCGGAGATCCTTTCGCATCCCGCCAACGATTTCGTCGCCGATTTCGTCGGAGCCGATCGGGGCATCAAGCGGCTCGCCGTGACCCCGATCCCGCTGGACAACCTGCGCCCGCTGCCCAACGAGCCAGGTAAAGGCCCCTGGGTGGAAGCGTCCGAGACCCTTCACGAAGCACTTGCGGCGCTGCTGGAAGGCGACACGGGCTGGGTCGTGGTAAGCCGCGATGACAAGCCATTGGGGATTCTGACGCTGGACGATGTCTACACCGCGCTGCGATCCGTGGCCGCCTGACATACGGTCAGGACATGGCCGAAAGCGTGGACGTGGTAGTCGTCGGGCTCGGAGTCGGCGGCGAGGAAGTTGCCGGAAAGCTGGCCGAAGCCGGACTTTCCGTGGTGGGTATTGAAGGAAAGCTCGTCGGCGGCGAATGCCCCTACTGGGGTTGCGTCCCCAGCAAGATGATGATCAGGGCGGGCAACCTGCTCACCGAAGGCCGCCGGATCCCGGGCATGGCCGGGCGCAGCGAAGTCCACCCCGACTGGGCGCCGGTGGCAGAACGCATTCGCTCCGAAGCGACCGACAACTGGAACGACAAGGTTGCCGTCGACCGGTTCACCGGCAAGGGCGGTCGATTCGTGCGCGGGTGGGGACGCCTGGACGGGCCGGGCCGCGTGCGCGTGGGGGACGACGTGTTCGAAGCGAGCCGGGCCGTGGTGATCGGCACCGGGACCGCGCCGAGCATTCCACCGATCGAAGGCTTATCTGGTACTCCCTATTGGACAAACAGGGAGGCGATCGAAGCTGACACTTTGCCGCGGTCGCTGGTGGTGCTCGGCGGTGGGGCCATAGGTTTGGAACTTGCTCAGGTCTTTGCCCGCTTCGGCGTGAAGACGACGGTGGTGGAGGCCGAGCCTCGGGTTATCGCCTTCGAGGAGCCGGAGTCGTCCGACTTGGCCGCCAAAGCGCTTGCCGCAGACGGCATTGACATCGTTGCCGGCAAAGGCGTGGCCCGGGTCGAGCATGGCGACCGGTTCACGGTCACGCTAGCCGACGGCAGCACGATCACCGGAGAGCGGCTGCTAGTGGCGACCGGCAGGCGTGCGGATCTGAGCAAGCTGGGCGTGGAGACGGTGGGAATCGACTCCGCGGCAAGGGCTATTCCGGTGAACGACCGGATGCGTGCGGCGCCTGGAGTCTGGGCAGTGGGCGATGTCACCGGCAAGGGCGCATTCACTCACGTTGCCATGTACCAGGCCGGCATCGCCATTCGCGACATCCTGCGCCAGCCTGGCCCCCCGGCGGACTACCGCGCACTCCCCCGCGTCACCTTCACCGATCCGGAGATCGGGGCGGTCGGGCTCACCGAGAAACAGGCTCGGGACAAGGGTTTGCCGGTGCAGGCCGGGTTGGCCAAGGTTCCTTCGTCGGCCCGCGGCTGGATCCACAAGGCCGGAAATGACGGTTTCATCAAGCTTGTCGCCGACACCGAGCGCGGAGTGCTCATCGGCGCCACCTCCGCCGGCCCCGTCGGCGGCGAAGTGCTTGGCGCGCTTGCGGTTGCGGTGCATGGTGAAGTCCCGGTGGAGCATTTGCGTCACATGATCTATGCCTACCCGACATTTCATCGTGGCATCGAAGACGCCTTGCGCGCCTTAGTATCATAGACAGGTATGACTACTCACTATCGCGATGACACCGTGGTGGTGACGTCTGCCTACCTGCGGATCGATGGCCAGACCTGGCGTCTGTCCGAATTGGACTATGTGCGGCATCGGGAAACCAGCCCGGATTGGCGAGTCCGCAGCCGGACGGCCGGTCGAGGTGCCCTCAACATTCTGATGATCCTTGCGGGTTTCGCCGGGGCGATCGTGCTTATCGCGGTGCTCGCCTCGGCCTATCTGGAGTTGAAGCTGACCCCTATCCCGAAAAACACCCTGATCGTGGTGGCCGGTCTGCTGTTGTTGATGGGTTTCGTGCCGGTGGTGTGGGAGTGGGCGCTGAGCCGGGTCGACAACAGCTATGACAAGGGTGACGGCATCTACGAGATGTGGGCAAACATTGATGGCCGGGAGGTGTTGCTGCTGCGGCTGTCCGACGAGACCAAGTTCAGCAAGATCTATCGCGGCCTCCAACGTGCGCTGGAAGACATCGAATCCGAGGGCTAGGCGCGGCGCTTGAAGCCCCACATGGAAAGCGGCGCGAAGACCGCCATAATGCCTATCCCCCAAAGGATCGATGCGAGCACGGGGCCGGCCGTCGGCCCGCCGACCAGGAGGCCGCGGGTGGCGTCGGCCAGGATGGACACCGGGTTGGCCTTCACCACGGCCTGCAACCAGCCGGGCATGGTTTCGACGGGCACGAAAACGTTGCTGACAAAGGTGACCGGGAACAGCGCCGTGAAACCGAAGATCTGAACCTTCTCCGGATCCTTGGCGAGCACGCCGACAAGCACCGATATCCAGGAGAAGGCGAGCGCGAAGAACAGCAGCAGCGCGACTGCGCCGATCAGCCCGCCTAGATTCGTCCCCAGCCGGAAGCCGAGGATGAAGCCGACTCCGAGCAGTAATGCGATCGACCAGGCCTGCTTGAGCAGATCGGCGGTGATCCGGCCGGTCAGCGGAGCCCAACGGGCGATCGGCAGAGAACGCAGCCGGTCGAAGACGCCCTTGGTCAGGTCGGTGTTGAGGCCCATGCCGACATACATCGTGACGAAGAGCATATTCATCACGATGATTCCTGGCAGGGCAAAGGTCAGGTAGGCCCCGGTCGATCCCTTGATGGCACCACCAAAGACGTAGGTGAACAGCAGCACGAACATGATCGGCTGGAAGCTGAAATCGCCTAGCTCCCAAGGATTGTGCCGGATCTGGACCAGGGTCCGCCAGGCGAGCGTGAGCGTTTGCCGCAGGCCTTCGAGGGGACTGACCCTCGGTTGCAAAGTGGGCGTCGTGGCGGTCATTTCTCCTCCTCTTCCTCCAACGGCTGGCCGGTCAGCGCGAGGAACACCTCGTTGAGGCTCGCGCTTCGCAACGCCAACTCGGTGACGCTGACACCCTGGTCATCGAGCCTTCGCACCACGGCCGGCAGCATCGCCACATCGGTGACGGGCGCGGTGACCACCTGACCGTCCACCTCTGGCGTCACATGGGTCAACTCGGCCACCACGGTGACCACCGAGGCCAGATCGACCGCGTCCGTTGGCCTGACCACCAACGTTTGCGAACCTGCCTTGGCCTTCAACTCGTCCGGCGTGCCGGTCGCGATGACCCGGCCGTGGTCGATCACCACGATGTCATCGGCGAGATGGTCGGCTTCGTCCAGGTATTGGGTGGTCAGCAACACGGTGACGCCGCCGGACACCATGCCCCGGATCAGATCCCACAGCTCGAGGCGGCCGCGCGGGTCCAGACCGGTGGTGGGCTCATCCAGGAAGAGCACTCGCGGCCGGCCGACCAGGCTCGCCGCGAGATCCAACCGGCGCCTCATGCCACC
This sequence comes from Micromonosporaceae bacterium, assembly GCA_003543035.1. Classification (GTDB taxonomy): domain Bacteria; phylum Actinomycetota; class Actinomycetes; order Mycobacteriales; family Micromonosporaceae; genus Rhizocola. The sequence continues at coordinate 13,594 of DPJL01000249.1, forward strand.
GGAATAGGTCTTTGTCGCCCGATCCGCCGCGTCGCTCAGATGGAAATCGGCCAGCAACTCGACGGCTCGAGCCTTGGCCTCTCGCCGCGGCATCCCGAGGAGCCGGCCAATGAAGAGCAGATTTTCGGTACCGGTCAAATTCTCATCCACCGACGCAAACTGACCGGTCAGCCCGATCAGCTGGCGTACCTCATGCGCCTGCGAAAGCATGTCGTAACCGCCGACGATGGCTTTACCCTCGTCGGGCGGTATCAGTGTGGCCAGGATCCGGACGATTGTGGTCTTACCTGCGCCATTGGGTCCGAGCAGACCCAGGACCGTGCCGGTTCGGGCGGAAAGGCTTACGCCGGCTAGCGCAGTCGTCTCGCCGAAGCGTTTGACCAGCCCTTCGGCCAAGATCGCCTGATTCATAGTCGCTCCCGTTCGTCGCCGCCGGGTGGTGACCTTCAAGTGGGGACGATACCCGCGCGCCGAGCTGGTTGGCGACGTTATAGAGCCAACGCGAGGAACATCCCCGCGCGGTTGGGGTCTGACGCCATCGTTCGCCGTTCCCCCGTGGGAGTGAAGCCGAGATCGGCGTAGAGCGCCAAAGCTGGTTCATTGTCTTGCGCCACGGCCACTTCCAGGCGGGTCGCGTTACGGGCTCGCGCCCATTCGGCTCGCGCCTCAAGTAATCGCCCGGCCAGGCCGCCGCCGCGAGCCTCCGGAGCGACCCAAAGCCACCAGAGGCAGACGGTGCCCGGCCAGCTCGAGTCCACAAACGCGGCCGCCATGGCCAGCCAGCGGCCATCCACTTCCGCGATGAACACCACCTTCTGCGGGTCGTCGGTCCACTCCCGCCAGTGCTCAAGTGGTTGCGCCGCTTCGGTTTCCACCGAGCCGAAGTAGGCGTGAGGCGAATCGCCGAGCGCACGCAATCGGATGTCGCGCAGCGCATCCGCCTCATCGGGACCGACCGGCCGGATCCGCATCACCCTGTCTCCGCCGTCGCCACTGCGACCGCCTTGGGTGCGACCGGAGTGTCAGGTGTGGCCGGCCGCCGCTTCTGGATCCAGTTGTGCAGCGGGGTGGCCGCGAAGGTGGTGACGATCGCCATGACGGCGAGGATGGTGTAGAGCTGCGGCGTGACGATGCCAGCGTTGAGCCCGATGTTGAGCAGGATCAGCTCCATGAGTCCTCGTGCGTTCATCAGCGCGCCAAGCGATCCCGCCTCCCGCCAACCCATGCCCTGAGCCCTTGCCGCCGCCGCGACCGACAATCCCTTACCGGCAAACGAAATGATGAGCACAATCACCAGCATGACCAGCACCGTGGGGTCGAAGAGCAGGGTCAGCCGAGTGTTGAGTCCGGAGTAGACGAAGAATGCCGGCAGCAGCAGATAGGCGGTTAGCGGCTCAAGCCGTTCGCGCAGAACGGTGATCAGCTGTCCGCGTGGCATCACCACACCGGCGAGGAAGGCACCGAAGACCGCATACACCCCAACGAGATCGGTGAACCAGGCGCCAACAAGCAGCACCATCATCGCGCCAACGAGGGCTCCGATGGGCAGTCCCTCTCCCCTGGCCATCCGGGTGTCGGCGTAATCGCCCATCCGCCGCAACAAGCGCTTGCCCACGGTGAGCATCAGGACCAGATAGAAGATGGTGCCTGCGATGGCGAGCAACGCGATCGACGCGCTGCCCTTGGTGGCCGCTACCACTCCGGCTAGCAGGATCCAAGCGGCTGCGTCGTCTGCCGCGGCACACGCCAGAGCCATCGTGCCGACCCGGGTGTGCAGCAGCCCGGAGTCATAGACAATCCAAGCCAGCATTGGGAATGCGGTGATGGCGATCGCGGCGGCCAGAAACAATGCGCCCTGCCAACCGGCGACCTTGTCGGTGAAGAAGTTGCCGTTGCGGACCATAATCCATCCCACGACTCCACCGAGCAGCATCGGTGCACCTATGCCGGCAAAGGAGACGACGGCCGCATGGCGGATGTGATTGGCAAATATGCTGGTGTTAAAGGCCGTTCCCACCAGAAACATGTAGAGCACCAGCCCGAGTTGACCGGTGATGTAGAGGGCGACGAGCGATGGATGAGTAACACTCTGACCGCCGATCGCCACCTTCTGCGGGAAGAGCCATTCCTGAACCGAGGGCGCCAGCAGGCCAAGCAGAGACGGGCCTAGTAGGAATCCCGTCACCATGATGGCTACCACCTGAACCTGGCCAAGCCGGCGGAAGACCGGCCACAGCAGCCGGTAAACCGCCAGGATGACAAACATCTGGAGGAAGAATTGCATGGCGACATGAGATAGGGCAGGCATGTTTCTCCTCAGTTCGCAGTTTGCTCAAAGTGGCGCTGACAAAGACGCAGTCGGCGGGCGTCCCAAACCATGTAGGTGCCGAGGACGAGTTGCACGACGCTGCGCCAGACGTCCTCCCAGCGATCCCGCAATCGCATGAGCGACAACAGCATTCGCAGCCGAGTCGGCGCAGGTGTGGCGGAGTTGGCGACCAGGAGGCATGGACCACGGTTGGGGATTGACCGAATGTGCGTAGCCGAAGTGTGCAAAGTGAAGCGGCGCACCGTTTCTCGCAGCGCAGATCGCATGGTCACCGGAGATAGGCGCCAAGCTGGGCATGGCCGGTTGGCGGCTTCTCCAAAGGGAATGTGGTGTGAGTCGCGAGTGGACAGTTCGCACCAGCGATCCGGGTCGAACCTGTCCGGGTGTTCAAAACCGGTGCGGTGGTAGGCGGGATAGTCGAAGCAGACGACTGAGCCACTGGGAATCAGCACTTTGTCGTCGACTCTGATGTCGGCCGAGGTGATGCGGTGAGCTATCCCGAAAAGCGGATACAGCCTTAGCGTCTCGTCAATCAGCCGATCCAGGTAGTGGTCGTCAGCGATCCGCTCAACCACCTCTGGATGACGTGCCACGACAATCAGCAGATGCGTCATCGCTTCCGACGTTTGCACCACAGCAGTGTTGAAGAAGACGCCCTGCAAGTAGAGGGCACGCTCGTGGGTGGACAACCCTTCTGGCAATTTATGTGGTACCAGGCCAGCCTCCACCTGATCGGCAAGGTACTCCGTCAACAGGTTCCGCCGTCGCATGTGCCGCAGGCCGCAGCATTTGAGGGCAGTCACCACATCGTTGGCGTTGCCGACAATGAGTGAGCGCGCCTGCGCCGGACAGGGACGCCCGAAGACCAACTCGTAGTAGAAGTCGGCCCAGATCGGCATCATCAGGTCCCGCAATCGCACCCACGTGGTACCCGTCAGCTCGTCGAGCGTGCGGGCAGTGCATTCGGCGGCCACGCGCTCGGCAGTGCTTGTTGGGACGGACAGGATGCGACGGGTAGTGCGGGCCACCTCGTCGTAAAGCGGCCCGGGCTCAAGGTGTTCCTGGTGCAGGTGCGCACCGGGTGACAGCCAGTACCAGAACAGATCCGACAGCGCGGCGCCTTTGCTGCGCCCGTTGGCCGCCGGGTGGGAGTAGACCTGACGGAAGCCCACGGCATCGATTCCGTTACCGGGCAACACAATGCCTTCAGAGCCGTTGATTTGCGCGAATATGCGCATCCGTAAAGCCACCACCACGCGCGGAAGCCAGTACGGAAGGCTCACCACGAACGCCACGCCAAGTGCGATCGCCGGATAGGTCAGCACGATGGCGCCTGCCCGCGAAGCAGGTCTGGGCTTGCGTCCTGCGGGGTGCTACAGCCGCATAGCGCGAGCCCTCGCATGAGCTCTTCCCGCACCATCTCCAGCACCTGGCGCACACCTGACGCTCCATCAACGGCCAGCCCCCACAGGACCGGACGACCTATACCGACAGCCGATGCACCTAGTGCCATCGCCTTGAGCACATCCGTTCCGCGCCGCACGCCGCCGTCAAGCAACAGCGGAACCTGGCCGTGCACCGCCTGAGCCACGGCGGGGAGCAGGTCAATCGCGGCCGGCATGGTGTCCAGCTGCCGGCCGCCGTGATTGGAGACGATGAGCCCGTCGGCCCCCCATTCCACGGCGAGCCGAGCGTCGGCCGGGTGGACGACTCCCTTGAGCAGAATGGGCAGCCGCGTCACCTCGCGGAGCCAATCGAGGTGACTCCAGCCAAGGTCGGGCACGAAAGCTATCGGGCGAACAGGGCCGGTGTCACCCGGAGCCCTGAGGTTCTCGCAAGCAAGCCCGTGCGGCAGGTCCAGGAAACCATTGCGGATATCCCGTTCGCGGTGCCCAAAGACCGGTGAGTCGACGCTGACCACCAGTGCGCGGCAACCAGCGGCCTCAACCCGCCGCACGAGAGCCTCGGTAAAATCTCGATCGGGTTGCGGATAGAGCTGAAACCACCAACCCGGCCCGTCGGCCGCAGCGGCCGCGATCTCCTCCACCGCAACGGTTGCGGCCATGCTCACCACCATCACGACGCCCGCCTGCGCCGCGGCCCGCGCGGTGGCAAGCTCGCCCTCCGGGTGCGCGAGCATGTGGAAGGCGGTCGGAGCGACCACCACCGGCATGGACGAAGTCACACCCAGCAGAGTCGTCGTCAGCTCCGGCCGCACGGCCCGCAATACCCTTGGCACCAAACCGATCCGGCCGAAGGCAGCCTCATTGCCGCGAACGGTTACCTCATCGTCGGCGCCACCGTCGAAGAAGTCGTACACCTGCGGCTCGAGGCGGACGCGTGCTTCAACCTCCAAGGCCCGCAGTGAAAGGGCTCGCATGGGTGTCCCACTACGCCGGTACCGAAGCGACCTGTTTGGCGAAGAACGCCGCTAACGGCTCCCGATGTGCTGGGCCGGTCCAGTCGTTCTCCAGGTTCTCGGTTACGTGGTGCTCTGCCACCTGCTCGTCATCGCGGAAGTGGCGGATCACCGGGTGCAGATAGCGACCCTGATCGGAGTGCAGTGTCTCGGTCTGTGCGATCCGGCCAACCGTAATGTCAAACGGATCCACCCCATCGTGATCCGGCCCGTATTCGAGCGTGATCGTGAAGTACTCCCCGAAGTCGGACTCATGCGCATAGGCCACCGGGACTTCTTCCAGGTAGCGCGCACCACCATCGGCGTCGATGACGGCGACGTCACTGATGAAGCCGAAGAGCTGCCACAGCGCGGAAGACCGGTTCACTCGGCCCAGGACAGCCTCCATGAGCGACGCCGGATCCGCTTGCAACGGACGGGAGGGCCACTGCGCGCCGTGATAGCGACGTTCGAGGATTCGGTGCAACGCCCGCACTCCGTAGCGGAACCCATGAATAAACCCACTCGTGGAGGTCTTGAAATCGCGGACCTGCATCAAGGTTCCGGCAAAGTAGAGGTCCGGAACGTTGGTGGAGCACCACTCCGCGGTCTGGGCCGGGAATCGATCCTTGATGACGAGCTCGGGGCGGCAGTCCGCGGCGAAGATGTCCGCGTCGAAGCGGAACCCGGTACACACGATCACCCGGTCGTATGGGATGTCTTTGACCACCTCGTTGGCCCGGGCGAAGCTGAAAGTCACCACATAACCGTCGTCCTGCTTCGCGATGCGTAGCACATTGCCGTCCAGCAAAGCGTTCTGGGACTTGAGTTGGTAGGTGTCGAGGAAGTCGTTGTTGACCGCACGCAGGTGTCCGACATAATGCGACCGCCAGGCCATCCTGATTGAGCTCGGCCCGGCAACATGAATCACCGCGGCGGTCTCAATCAGGTTGTCAGCGGTCTCAAAGCCGGAGTTTCCCTTACCGATGATGAGCAGGCGCTGGTCGACGAAATTCTGGGGGTCAATCGTGACGGTTCCATAGGGCTCGGCGGTTTCGATACCCGGGATGTCAGGCACGTACGGCTGCGAGACCCCGGTCGCGACGATGAGCCGAGCGCCCCCATAGACCTGGCCCTCCTGATCGGTCACGTGAAACCGGCCATCGCTTTTGGCCACCTGTTGCACCTTCGTGCCGTACTTCACCACAAGCCCAGTGGCTCCGGCAAAATCCGCCAGGTAGCGCACCATGTCCTCGGCGTCCGGGAAGTAACGCCCGCTATAGCGGGTGAACAGCAGCTCCGGGTCGTCGCTCAGCAACGAATTCCAGTCCATCCGGAGCTTCAACTCCGGATCGGTCCAACCCGTGTAAGGCTTGTTGATGGAGATGAGACGGCGGTGCCGGGGAAAAGTCTGGAAGAAGGTGCCAGGTGCATCACCCGCTTCTAGCACCAGATAGTCACGCCCCGCCCGCTCCAGCAAATATGCCAGCTGCAAACCAGCCGGCCCGGCACCAATGATCAGATAGTCGTAGTCCATGGCTCGCGTCCTCCCTCACCGCGAACGGCAATCAACACGAGTCATCGTGCGGGTGAGCGATCACGGTGGACAATGATGTGATCCTCTATTTAATTGTGTCGATTTTCTTGCCATCTCTGGCCAAAATCGATGAACCACTGTGGAGTTTCATGCGTGTCTATCCTAAGCGGACAGGGATGTCCCTCATCTTGAGACAAGTGTGAGAGACATCCCCGCTTGCGATGCCCTTAGAGAGAGCCGTTACGCCAGGGTCCGGTGATGGCGAAGGTGATACCGGGGACTTGAATGTTGGCGAAGAGCCATTCTCCGCGCCGGGTCTCGAAGGTCGAGCCGGCCCACTCCCGGGTGGTGTAGTTCCCGGGCGCGATGGCGGGCTTGCCCGGTACCCCGTTGGGCAGGATGACATTGTTGGCGGCGAAGGGGTAGATCGTGCCGTCGGTGGTCAGCCCATGCATGTATTGCACGCCGCTGCCGTCCTCGCAGAGCACGATGCCGCCGCGGGGACTGACCGCGATGTTGTCGGGGTTGCTCAGCACGTCCTGGCCCGGTGAGGCGAAAACGATCCGCAGCCGGCCGTTGCGCGGGTTGTACTCGAACACCTGCCCCAGCCTGGCCGGTCCACCACTGGTCGACACGATGTAGACGACGCCGTTGCCGTACCAGGCGCCCTCAAGACGGGCGAAGGTGGCGCCGCCCTTGGCAATGCCCTGATCGGTCGGGCGTGGCACGTCCGGGCCCGGGTCGGGCTCGTCGATGCGTACCCATGAGGTTTGCCGGTAAACCTTTCCGGTGCCGTCGGCCCGGGTGTCCAATGTGGAGTCGCCAATCTTGAGCATCTCCAGCACGCCGCCCTTGGCCAGATCTCCCCGCCGGTGCGGCCGGAACCGGAAGAAGCCGGCCACGCCGTCATCCTCGGTCTCGTAAATGAAGCCGGTCGCCGGATCCACTGCAACAGCCTCGTGCTCGAAGCGCCCCATCGCCTTCAACGGTTTCGGGTCGCCCTTGCCGCTGCTCGGGACCTCGAACACGTAGCCGTGCAGCATGCCCGTATCCGGGTTGGCCTCGGTCGTCTCCTCGCAGGTGAGCCAGGTCCCCCATGGTGTCGGCCCGCCCGCACAGTTGCGCACTGTTCCCGAAAGGCTCGCATAGCTATCGGTGAACCTGGCATCGTCCAGGTCGAACGTCAATGTGCTCGTGCCGCCGCCGGCCTGCGGATCGTAAGCGGGATCGGTGAACTTGCCGCCGTACCCGCCCACCTCGTGGTTACGGACAAGCTGGACGTTGCGGTGGCTCCCCCAGCGCCGCTCGGCCCGCAACGCCGCCATTCCATCGTGCATTGCAGGCGTGGCAACGCCATCGCTCATCGGATCGCCGGTCCAGCCGTGGCTGATGTACTCAAAGCCTTTCGGCAGCAACAACAATTCCAGACCTGTGGTGTGATCGCGCACCGGATACAGCGGGCCATAGTCCGGGCTGACGGGATGACGGGCATTGCGCTCGCCGGACGCCTGCGCGGACTGGGTGGCAAGCGCGTCGAGTGCGGTCAGGCCAACCAGGCCAGCCGCGCCGCCGAGCAGCGCACGGCGGCCGAAGCCGGAGGGTTCAGTGGTTTCGATGTCTGTCATAGCACTGACGCTTCCCCGCCGGGATGGGCTCAAGGAAACAACCAGCCGACCACGGGATGAACCCTAGGGTTTGACCGAGCCGCCGAGATACAGCTTGCCCAGCTTTGGATCTGCCAGCAACTCTGCGGCCGGTCCGGAGATGTGCAGGGTACCCAGATCCAGAACGCACCCGATGTCCGCGGTTTGCAAAGCACGCCTTGCGTTTTGCTCGACCAGGAGTACGGCTGTGCCCGCATCGCGCATCCGGACTATCTGTTCAAAGATCGTATTGGTGGACTTGGGGTCCAGGCCCATCGAAGGTTCGTCCAGCAGGGCGACTTTCGGGTTGACCATGAGCGAGCGGGCGAATTCGACCTGCTTCTGCTGTCCCCCGGAAAGCAACCCGGCCAACGCATTCCAGCGCTCGGCGACGACGGGAAACAAGTCTCTGACCCGGTCGGCTCGCTCGGCGATGACGGCCTTGTCCTTCAGCGTGTATCCGCCGAGCAGGACATTTTCGGCGACGGTCATCTCACGAAAGACGCTGTGGCCCTGCAGGACATGGGCGAGGCCGCTGGCCAGCATCTGTTGCGGCCCTTGACCTGTCACGTCCTGCCCGGCGACGACGATCCGGCCCGATTGCGGCATGAGCAGTCCACTGGCGACCTTGAGCACGGTCGACTTGCCGGCTCCGTTAGGCCCCACGAGGCAGACGATCGCGCCGGCCGGCACCTTGACGGTCAGGCCGCGAAGCACCAGCGCGGCCCGTCCGTAACCGGCCTCGATGTCGTTGAGCTCAAGGAGATACTCACTGGCCAAGGTATGCCCCAAGGACTCGCTCGTCGGATCTGATGGCGGCCGGCGGTCCTGCCGCGATCGGCTTACCGCGATCGAAGACGATGATGTGATCGCTGAGGCTCATCACGAGCTCCATGTTGTGCTCGACGATCACAAAGGTCTTGCCAGCGGCGTTGAGCTCCCGCACCAGGGTGGCAATGCGGTCGAGGAGAGCCGGGTTGACGCCACCGGCGGGCTCGTCGAGCAGGATGGTGTCGGGATCGCTCATCATCACGCCGGCCAGCTCCAGCAGCTTCTGCTGACCCCAGGACATGTTGCGCGCCTCGACGTTTGCCAGGTGTTCGACTCCCATCCGCTCGAGCCACCCCTTCGCTCGGGCGATCTCCTCTTTCCCAAAGCGCCGCAGGAGGCGGGTCGGTCGCGCGGCGACGAGCACGTTGTCCAGAGCCGTCATACGCGGGAAAATCCGGCACAGTTGGAAGGTACGGCCGATTCCCGCACTCGCGATCGTGTGAGGCGGCTTGCGTGTGATGTCATACCCGCCGTAGGTCGTCCGGCCGGAGTCGGCTCGGATCATGCCGGTGACGCAGTTGAAGAAGGTCGTCTTGCCGGAGCCGTTCGGCCCGATCACCGCGTTGATTTTGCGGTCGTGAAAGTCAACCGTGACCCCGTCCAGCGCAGTCACTCCACCGAAGCGCTTGGTGAGCCCCACCGTATTCAAAGTGGTCACTGGCGCACCTCCTCTCGGATGGACGCATCAGGTGGCAGGAAGAACCGTGCGAACAGATTGGAGATGGCCGGGATTACCCCGTCGGGCATGAACATCACGACCACGGCCAGCAGCAGACCAGTGGCGACCAGATGCAGCGGCGTGTTTCCGTACTCCACCTTGAAGTATTCGAGTCCAATCCCGACGATGAGAGCGCCGAGCACCGGGCCGAAGAGATGCCGGATACCGCCCAATAGCGCCATCAACACCATGTAGGCACCGGTGAGGATGGAGAACTGGAAGATGGGGTCGAGGTCACCGAACCACAATGCGTAAAGCCCGCCGGCCAGGGCGGTGAATGCCGCCGACACGGCGAAGATGACGAGCTTGTAGGCGAATGTGGGGGTACCCAGCGACTCGGCTTTGTCTTCGTCTTCTCGGATTGCCTTGAGCCCCAAGCCAAAGCGGGAGCGATCGATGATCCACCACGCGAACAGCGCGACGGCAAGTAGCGCGGCGAAAAGGAAGTAGAACACCCGATGGTGTTCGGGTCGCAGCAGATCGGGAAACGGCCGGGGCACGACAAGTCCGCTGGACCCACCGGTCATAGAAGCCCAACTTTGGAAGACGAGTAACAGAATCAGCACCAGGGCGATGGAGACGATGACAAACGATGCCCCGCGCACCCGCAATGCGGCGTATCCGAGTGGGATGGCGAGCACCCCGACCGTAGCGGCCGCGGCGAACAGGGCGACGAAGCTTGGTACTCCGGCTTTGGTGACGAGCAATGCGGTCCCGTAAGCGCCCAGACCGGCGAGTGCGCCATGCCCGAGCGAAATGTATCCGGTGAATCCGCCCATGAAATTCCACGCAGTCGAGAGCACCGCGTAGTTGAGGATGACGATCCCCACTGACAGCAGGTACGGATTTGGGGCCATGGCTGGGAACGAGAGCACCAGCGCCGCCCCGGCAAGCAGGGCGGCCGGCCGGGCGAAGAGCCCGATCCTGCGCACGGTTTCAGAATCTCTGCGCAAGCCGGCCTCCGAAGAATCCCTGCGGCCGGAAAGCCAGTGTGGCGAACAAGGCCAGGTAGAAGACGGTCTGAGCCCACGTGGTCCCAAGCGGGATCTGCAACAGGCTTTGCAACAGACCCAGCACCATCGCCGCAATCGCTGCTCCCGCAACACTTCCCAGCCCGCCGACCACGATGATGGCCATCAGCGGGCCGATCCAATGCCAGTGCAGAGACGGGTAGATCGTCGAGTCGAGCGCTAGCGCCGTCCCGCCGACTGCCGCGGTGGCCAAGCCGAGGCCGAAGCCATATCCGGCAACCTTTTCGGTGTCGATGCCGGCCAGACGCGCCGCGTCGCGATGCTGGATCGTCGCTCGCAGCGCCCAGCCGAAGCGACTGTATTTGAGCAACAGGTATAACCCAAGCAGGGCAACGGCTGCGAGCCCGAAAGCGATCAGCTTCACCACGGCGATGCGGGCACCGAAGAGGTCAAGGCTGATCGCGCTGTAGCCGAGTTGGATGCGGCGCTGGGTGCCGGTGAACAGGTACCCGAGCATCCCTTCGATGAGCACAGCGACGGAGAAGGTCAGCAGGACCGACATCATGGTGAGCGTCGCGGGTCGCAAGCGGGCCAACAGTAACCGTTGCATCGCCACGCCCGCGCCGAAGAACAGTGGGACGGTGAACACCATGGACAGCAACGGATCCAGGCCCGTCCGGGTGGCGAAATACCAGGAGAGGTATGCCGCCAGAATCAGGAATGCCGAGTGGGCGATCATTACGACACGCATGATGCCGAAGTACAACGTCAGGCCCGCTGCCAGGAGAGCGTAAAGCCCTCCCAGCAGCAGGCCGAGCACAATGCTCTGTAAGAGCAGAGCTCCGTTCACCACGCTGGCTTCGGGTACACGAAGTCGGCCTCCTTCACGTCCTTTGGCAGGACGATCTGGATTTCGCCGCCGACCCATTGCTGGATCATGTGTGCTCCTTGCGGACGACCCTGCGCGTCCCACCTAAGTGGACCGACGACGGTGTCGACTGTGTTGGCATGCAACCAATCCACCAACTTCTTCTGGCAACCACCCTGCTCGGCGCAGCCGGCCGCCTTGATCGCCGCCGCGACGACCTGCCCGGTGGTGTAGCCGTTCGCTTCGTCCTCCTCCGGCTCTTTACCGAACATCGCCTTGTACTTTTCGACAAACTCCACGTTGCTTGGATACTTCGCCTTGCTGGTGTACCCGGTGGGAGCCAGAATCCCTTGCGTCTTGTTGCCGATGGCCTTGGCGAATTCGGGGTTGGTCGGCGCGGTGGAGAAGGCCGCGAGTTTGGGCTGATAGTTCAACTGCTGCAGGGCGACGATCAGGTTCACGCCGTCCTGGTATTGCGAGCCGCCAACGACCATGTCGGCCTTGGCTGCCGCAATCTTTGCCGCGATGCCGCTGAAGTCGGTGGTGTTAGGCGGATACACCTCATTGACGACGGTGGCAATGCCCGCCTTTTCGAGCTTGTCCTTCAGCCCGTAGGCCGTGCCCTGCGCGAAGGGATCGTCCATCGCGGCGTAGGCCACCGTCTTGGGTCGCTGGTCCTGCGGAAGGGCCAGGAGGTAGGTCGCGAGGTGGTTGTAGTGGTCGCTGGCGACCGCTGGTGCCGCGTAGAAGAGGTTCTTGAAACCCTGTGTGAAGACCTGCGCCGCGGCGCCGGCCGGCTCCACGAACAACATGCCGTATTCCTCGGCGACGCGACCCGACGGCACGACCAGCCTCGTCGAGAACGGCCCGAACACCAGGTCGACCTTGTCCTTACCGATCAGCTGCTCATAGTCGGCCACGACCCGGTCGGCATTGGATTGATCGTCCAGGATCTTCAGCTCGACCTTGCGCCCGAGCAGACCGCCCTGGTCGTTGACGATCTTTGCCCATGCCTCATAGCCGCGCTGAACACCCTTTCCCGGCTCGGAGAAGTCCCCGGTGAGCGGCAGCGATATCCCGATCACGATGGGATCACCGGCCGTGTCCTTTGGTCCGCCGTCCCCCGTGCAGCCACTCATGGCTAGCGCGACGGCCAAGGCGCTCGCAGTCATTCCCAACTTGACCCTTGTCGTTGCGTGCATCTCTGGACGCTCCTCGGTGCGCAATGGATCTTCCTATGGACCCCTTCTGGCGGCACGACCAGTAGGCAAGCGCTTTCCCGGCACATTAGAGGGGCCGGGACCGATTCAGCAAGAGCCGCATCCTTCTATTTAAATGCGATCAAGAAGCGTCTTTGGCCTTCGCCTCTTCCTTCATCTGCTTCTTGTACGCGCGCACTTTGGTCAGCGAAGTCTTGTCGACGATGTCCGCGACGGAACGCAGCGAGCCCACCTCGCCATAGACGCCGGCCGCTTCACGCCAATCCTCGGGCTGGACGTTGAACTGTTTGCCCAGCAACGCAACGAATATCTGCGCCTTCTGCTTGCCGAACCCGGGAAGATTGCCAACCCGCTTGAGCAGATCTTTGGCGTCGGTCGCTTCGGTCCACACTTTGGCAGCGTCACCGTCGTATTCGTCGGCTATCGCGCGGCAGAGCTTCTGGGTGCGTTCGGCCATTGACCCTGGAAAGCGGTGAATCGCGGGGACGGTCGCGAAGATCCGGCCGAACTCCTCCGGGTCGTGGTTGGCGATTGCAGCTGCGTCGAGCTTTGGTACACCGAGACGCTCGATAAGCACGTAGGGTCCCATGAACGCCTTCTCCAAGGGGATTTGTTGATCAAGCAACATCCCGATGAGTAACGCCAACGGATCCTGATCTAGGAGCTCGTCCGCCGCCGGTAACTGCGCTAACCACAACCTCGCCATAGGCAGAGCATGCCAGAAGAACATGCTGCGGCCAGATGGGCGGGCAGTTTGGCCTGGTCACGCCTGGGGGTATGGGAGACGTATGGCGCGAGCGCGGCGCATGACACGGGGGTCGTTGGGCGCCGGTATTACCGGTGGGCTGGCGGGTGGCCTGGCGTTTGGGCTCATCATGCAGGGCACCGCCATGATGTCGCTGGTAGCCCGGCTGATCGGCAGTCAATCGACTGCCGTGGGTTGGCTTGTGCACCTGGGTATAGCGGCCTTTCTGGGACTGCTGTTTGCTGTGGTGTCTGGCCGGCCGCAACTGCTGATTGCGGCGGTGGGGCAAGGCCTGCTGTGGGGTTTCTTGTGGTGGATTCTGGGCGGGCTGATTCTGCTGCCATTGCGCCTCGGCGATGATCTGCTGGTGCTCAACAGCATGTCGTGGCGCAGCCTGGGCGGACATCTGGCCTACGGTGCGGTTCTTGGTGTGGTGTATGGGATCTGGGCCAAAGGCCTGCACCCGGGTGGCCAAGCGATCAGCGGGCCGGTGGATACGGTACGCGGGCCTCATGCCATCGATCCGAGCACCCAGTTGCCACCACCGGATCAGCGCATATGACGTACCGCAGTTCAGGGTGTAGCCCGCCATACCGGTGGGTAAGTACTGGGTGAGGCAACCAAGTATTGGGAGGCCGGCATGAACAGTGTCGTGCAGCCGGTAGTAGTTGGTGTCGATGGATCACCGCCGTCGCAGCAAGCGCTGCAATGGGCGGCAAAGGCGGCCATGGCACGAGACCTGCCGCTGGCCATCCTTTATGCGTCGCAGTTCGCGGGCACTGCCGATGCCTACGAATACGTCTCGCTGGAAGCCGAAGAAGCCGGTCAACAGTTGTTGAGCAAGGCGGAAGCAGAGGTCAAGGACCGGTTCCCGGACTTGGCGTGCAGTACCGAATTCGCCCACGAAAACCCGGCATCCGCTCTGGTCGATGCGTCGCGGCAGGCCGCATTGGTAATAGTGGGTAACAGGGGTCATGGTGGATTCCATGATCTGCTGCTCGGGTCCACCAGCCTGCACACCGCGATGCATGCCCACTGCCCGGTCGCCGTCATCCGGCCCACCTCAACAGAAGAACAAGGCGCCGCAGGCCGCATCGTCGTGGGTGTGGACGCCTCCGTACCCAGCCAGGCGGCACTGCGGCTCGCATTTGCCGAAGCAAGCCTCACCGGCCGCCCGGTGACGGCGGTACATGCCTTCACCAGTGCGCTGACCGCGTATCCACCCGCATTGATGCCGCAGGTTTCCGACCTGAAAGCCGACCGTGACCGGGCCCGCGACCTGCTCGCACGGGAACTGCTGCCGTGGCAAGCAGAGCACCCGGACATTGAAGTGGACACGGTCATCGTGCAAGGAGACGCGTCTTGGGCGCTGGTGCAGTATTCGCAAGGCGCGCACCTCGTTGTCGTGGGCAGCCGGGGCCTAGGCGGATTCGCGGGCCTGATATTCGGCTCTGTCGGGCATGCGCTCATCCACCACGCCGGCTGTCCTGTCCTCATTGCCCGCGACACCGACGACAGCCAGTGAACCTATTGCCGCACAACGAAATTCACGCCAGGAGGATGGTTATGGCACACACAGTCAGCGAGGTGATGACCCCGGAACCGGTCTGCCTCGGCGCGCAAAACACCGCCAATGAAGCCGCCGCCAAGATGAGAGATCACAACATCGGCGACGTGCTCGTCACCGGAAACAACGGGGATCTTCGCGGCGTGGTCACGGACCGGGATCTTGTGGTACGAGTCTTGGCTAGATCCATGGATCCGGCTTCCACCCGGCTGGGCGACATTTGCAGCCCGGACCCGGTTAAAGTCAGCCCGCAAGACCCGGTCAGTCATGCCGTCGAACTCATGCGCGACAAGGCATTGCGGCGGCTGCCCGTCGTCAGTGACGGCCGCCTGGTGGGGATCGTGTCCATCGGCGACCTGGCCGTGCAAGAAGACCCACAGTCGGCACTGGCCGACATCTCCGCAGCACCACCGAACCGCTAACCCGGCGGAGTCCACTGGCCCGTGCAAGGTGGGTTAGATGAGGGCCACTCGCCAGTGCCGTTACAGCTCCTCGACTCCCGCACCTTGCCGGGCTCACAACTCGTGCTCAGCCGATACGGCGCTCGCCGCAAAGAGGCCACGTAGCCGTCGAGGCAGCGCCGCCGGTTACTCCTCGACTATCCCCTGCTCTTCGAGCCAGCGACTATGAGCTTCCCAGGCCGACTGTTTCGTGGTGCCAAGCGCCGCACCGATTTGCGCCCACGATGCGCCCGCGGCGCGAGCCGATCGGACGGAAAGTTGTCTGCCGTAGCCGGCCTTTCGCGCGATCGC
>DPJL01000249.1:29504-45589 GCA_003543035.1 Micromonosporaceae bacterium
GGGCGGCGCCGCCGGGGGGGGGAGCCGATCGGACGGAAAGTTGTCTGCCGTAGCCGGCCTTTCGCGCGATCGCCTCGCCAAGAGCCAGCATTTGCAATGCTTCCTCGGCCGTCAGCGCGGGAGAGCCGAGCGCGTCGCGCATCCGCAGCTCGTCGTAGCGCACGACCGCGGTCCGCAGGGTGTTGTCACTTTCCATGGCGTCCGCGGTGGTCATGGTTGTCAGGATACCCTGACGATATGAACTTGTCGGCGGCACGCATGAAGACCCAGGGCTTGGTCAAACCACTAGGTGGAGTGACCGACGTCGTGCACCGGCTCGTAGGGCTCCAGGCACAGGACGAATGGGTTGCCGCATATGCGATCCGGCCGCGCACGAAACCAAATGTCAACGCCGCCACTGTTTCGCAAACGCCCGGCCTCATCTGCACCTGGGCCATGCGCGGCACCCTGCATCTGGTCACCGCCGATGATGCGGCATGGCTGGTGAATCTGCTCGGGCCGCGGTTCATCGCGAAGCAGCGCGGCAGACGGCACCAACTCGGGCTCACCGACGAGATGCTGGACAGTGCCTTGCCTTTGATCCGGGAGCTTGTCCCCGCCTCAAGGGCCGAGATAGCCAAAGCGGTCCGCAAGGCCGGCATCGACCTACCGGAGGGCCAAGCCGAGGCACACCTCATTTCCGTGGCCGCCATGAGCGGATTGATTCATCGCACCACCGAAGGCTATGAACCGTTGACCCACAAGGGATCCGAGCCGGACGATCCACCGCGTGAGCTAGCCCGGCGCTATCTCGAAGGCTATGCCCCAGCCGAGCCGGAGGACTTCGCAGTCTGGTCCGGCTTGCCGCTCACCGAAGCCCGGCGTGCGTTCGCCCACCTTGAGCAGCCGCCCATTCGAGCCCAAAAAGCTTCCGGCATCAGGCTTTTGGGCCATTGGGATCCGTTCCTGCTCGGCTATCGTGACCGATCCTTCACCCTGGATCCGGCCCACGCCAAGCACATCCAGCGGGGCGGTGGCTTCCTCCAGCCCATCGTGTTGGTAGACGGTCAGGTCGAAGGCACGTGGAGTCGCGAGTGGAAGGGCGATCAGCTGATCGTCAACGTCGAATCGTTCGGCGCCGAAATCACCGGTCTGGAGCAGGAGATCGCCGATCTGAAGCGTTTTTTCGAGCGCGATAGGCCGCCACGGTAGTGCGGCTCGCACACGCGTTGCTGCAGAACTTCCGGCTCCGGTTGCGGGATTGATCCACGAAGAACTGTCCACAATCGACAGCCGTGCACCTGCCGACCGCCACCTCGGGCACGCTGCACGCCACATGCGTCAACCCAGCCGCACAGCTGCGACCCACCCACGTCAGGCCGGCCTCACCGTCGCGGGCATGGTGCATGTGCGCCGCACCAAGGCCGTCGTGATTACTTAAATGCAGATCCGGCGGGTACCGAAGAAGCAGCTCGTTGATCTTCAAAAGATCGTCACCCGATGCCACCGCAGCCAACGCGCTCTCCAGGAGTGGGAGCAGCTCACCCAGCTCGTCGTCGGAAGGTGGCGTGACCTGGTGTTCTTCGAACATCTCGCGACTGATGCCGGTCATCCCCTGCGCCGATCCGGTGTTCACGATGTCCACCGCGAGCTGCGTCAGATTGGCGATGTAGTCCTCATAACGCAATTGACTACCTACATCCTTCCATGAGAGTGTAGGGACTATGATGCCTGATGTCACCTACTTTAGCGACCCAGCCCTCGCCCCCGTCCGTCATCTCCAGCGCGCCGGGCAGTGGGACCTGGCCCTCAGCCTGCTCGGCGACAAGAACGCCGATCTTCGTGCCGAGATCGTGACCGAGCGGTTCATGTGGCAACTCGTGCCGGTCGACTTTGCCGACATCGATGCCGCATCGCCTGAGCTGGCGAAGCTGTTGACAGCCCAGATCTCCTACTGGCACAAGCTTTTCGAGCTCGAGGGCGGCCCCGAGAACGTTGACGAGGCGGCGGTCTTCGCGGCCGCACCCGGTGGTTGGGCAGCTTTCTGGCATGCCGTGGTGCAGGACAATGTGCACAAGAACGAAGAGCTTGCCAGAGCGGAATATGCACGGGCGCATGAACTTGAGCCCAACAATCGCTTTCTCGAGTCTTATGTGGTCCGCCACCAAGGCTTCCACCTGCTGGAAATCGACCGTCCGAAGGCGCTCGCGCTGATGCGGCGCTCGCTACAGCTCCGCGCCGCGCTCGGCGCCCGCCCGCAGCTGGCCGCCGCGCAACAAGTGCTGGCTCAGTTCCTGCCCGAGGACGACCCCGAGGCAATCGAGCTGCGCCAGATCGTGGCCGAGACCGCCGAGGAGCTCAAGATTGCGTGGCTTCGCGTGGACGCCACCAAGGAAGACTGACTACCCCGCCTAGCACGCAGCCGAGGGCGTTGAGCAGGACATCGTCCACGCTGAAGACTCGCCCGCCGACGAAGGCGTGCTGGAGCAGCTCCACGGTCACCGAGACGGCCAGCCCGAGCAGTAGCAACCTGCTCAGGCTGGCCATCTTGGCAAACCTGAGCGGAGTGAAGGCACCGAGCGCGAAGAGCACGAGCAGGTTGCCGCCAACCTGGACGAAGACGAAGAAGGGCTCACCGACTGTGAGCTGTGCCCACAGGTCGGAAAACGGCACCAGATAGACCCTGACCGCATCCGGCGGCAACTCCATCGGCGTGAGGATCATCCAGATCCAGGGCAGGGTACCCAGGAACATGCCCACCTCGGCAGTCGACCTGCGCCACGACTTCGACGGCCGCGCCTTGGTCAGCGCGACGACCACAAGAACCGCAAGCGGGATCAGCAACACCACATAGATCCACACCCGATGCCAGTGGTACCAGACCTGAGTCATGAGGTCGCAGCCTACAGTTAAGCAGTGCTTTTGGATTCGGCGGACGTGGACCGCTTACGCGATGCCTTGCTCAACGCCAACTTCACCTCGGCCGGGATCGCGGAGCGGCTCGGGCCTTCAGCTTCGGCGTCGGCTGGGCGGCACGATTTTCGGGAAGCATTGCGGGCTACTGAAAGCGGAGACCCGCTGGACACTCTGATCCGGCTCTTCGTCTGTGGGCAAAGTGAGCCCGAGGAGCGGATCGTCGCCGCGTTGCAGCCGTTGTCGCTCGATGCCGCTCGGGCCACCGGGCTCATCGTGGGCAACTCGGCTGGCGTCGACCTCGAGCCTTACGGCGATTGGTGGGTGCTCGCCGACCTACCCGCGCAACGGGGACGGCAGCTCCCCGCGGACCATGTGCTCGGCGTCGGAGGTGCGTCGACGACCCTGGCCGGGGCAACAATCCGGCGACCCGTTGGCACCGCGCTCGACCTTGGTACGGGCTGTGGCGTTCAAGCACTTCACCTCTCCCAGCACGCCCAAACAGTCATCGGCACCGACCTCTCCCCACGAGCGCTGAGCTTCGCCGCCACCAATGCTGCGCTCAATGGGCTCAATTGGGAGCTGCTGCACGGAGATCTGCTCGCGCCAGTGCAAGGGCGCCGCTTCGACCTCGTCGTCAGCAACCCGCCTTTCGTTGTCGGGCCTGGCCTCGCGACGCACACCTATCGCGACTCGGGCCGCGCCAGCGATGGCGTCTGCGCCGAGCTCGCCGCTGCCGCGCCCGGTCTCCTGGAACCCGGTGGCACGCTTCAATTCCTGGCCAACTGGGTGCATGTGGAAGGCGAGGAGTGGGAGGACCGCGTGGCCGGCTGGTTCGCCGGGACGGGCATGGACGTCTGGGCCATCCAACGCGAAGTGCAGGACCCGTTGGACTACGTCCGGCTCTGGATCGCCGACGCGTCAGAGAATCACGACCCGCAGCGGGCCGCTCAATGGCTGGATTGGTTTGCCACGCACGACATTACGGCCGTCGGGTTTGGACTGATCACCGCTCGCAACTCGGATGCCGTCGATCCGACTGTGGTGTGCGAAGATCTGCGGCAGCAGGTCGAGCAGCCCATGGGCGACCGGGTTGCCGAGTGGTTCGACCGTTGCGTCTGGCTGCGGGAGCACGATGTGCTTCAGGCTCGCTACCGTCTCGTCGACGGTTTGCAATTGAGGCAGGAAGCCACGATCGGGCCGGAAGGCTGGGCGGTGGACCGGCAACTGCTTGCCATGCCACAGGGATTGCGCTGGGTGGAGGAGATCGACCCGCTGATCCTCGCTCTCGTGTCCGGGTGCACCGGCACACTTCCCTTACGAGATCAGCTTTCTTTGCTGGCGAGCGCTCATGAGGTACACCCTGATGATTTGGAAAAGGCTCTGCTGCCGGTGATTGATCACCTGGTCGAACGTGGAATGCTGATCCCGTGCGAGCCGTAGTCCAAACCGTCAGCAGAGCCTCGGTCACCGTCGATGACCAGGTGGTCGGGGAAATCAAGGACGGGCTGCTCGTGCTGCTCGGCGTGACCCACGACGACACGGCGCAGATCGCGGCGAATATGGCGCGCAAGGTTTACGAGCTGCGGATTCTCGACGAAGAACGCTCCGCCAGTGAAGCGAACGCGCCGGTGCTGGTGGTCAGCCAATTCACGCTTTACGGCGACGCCCGCAAAGGTCGCCGCCCGACCTGGAATGCCGCTGCCCCAGCCGAAGTGGCCGAGCCACTGGTGATGGCCTTCGCCGAAGCACTGCGGGCACGTGGGGCGACTGTCGAAAGCGGACGGTTCCGCGCCCACATGCTTCTGGAGAGCGTCAATGTCGGGCCACGAACGATCATCATCGACATGTAGATTCTGGCTGTGTCCACCCTATCGCCTGACAAAGACACTGAATTGACCATCGCCCTGGCTGAATATGCCCACCTGAGCGAGCTGCGCAACCAGGTGGAGCAGAAGTCGGCCGCCCGGTTCAACTTCTTCCTGGCCCTGAGCACCGCGACCGCGGCTGTCTCGGCCGGCCTGCTCACTCAAGGCTGGAACGACTCGACTACTCGCATGGCCGCCGCCACGCTTGGCGTGATGGTGCTCGTGACCGGCTTTTCGCTCTTCCTCCGGCAGGTTCGGTTCACCGGCCACAACGTGCGGCTGACGGCCGCTCAGGTAGCTCTTCGGACCTATCTCGCGCGGCGGGCACCCGACCTGCGGCCCTATCTCTTCCTCCCGGTGGAGTCGGATCGCGGTGTCCTGCCAAAGGGCAAGATGTCTTGGCTCAATCAGTCATTGGGTTTGCCCGGCATCACCGCACTTATCAACAGTGCGTTGCTGGCATTGGCAGTAGGGCTCGCGCTCGGCCTGGAAAGTGCCACCACGTTTTCGATTTCCGGTGCAGCGCTTGCGTTTCTGGTCTCGCTCGTAGCACAGGTCAGCTACATCGGCCGTGTTCGCGCCTCGTGGACCCGCGACATCGAGGCGATCAACCGCGAGCGCGGCATCGCCGACTAGCCCGGGTCTTTCACTAAAAGCGCTTGGACTCAGCTACCTCAGAACGCCGAGGGCAGAGTCGGGATTTCGGCCCGTGTCTCGGGGCCAGGTGTGTCAGGCTCGATGCCATGCGCACGTTGCCGCGCAATGATCTCCGGCAGTACGACGACCTGGCAGACGAGTGGTGGAGGCCGGGTGGCGTTTTCGCAACCCTGCACTGGCTTGCCCAAGCACGGGCGCGGCTGGTGCCGCCGGCAGCCCGGCCGGGTGCAGTACTGGTCGATGTGGGCTGTGGTGCCGGGCTGCTCGCCCCGCACATCGTCGGCAAGGGCTACCGGCACATCGGAGTGGATCTAGTGATCTCGGCGCTGACACAGGCTGCGGCACATGGGGTTACCACGGTGCGGGGCAACGCGGCGGCGTTGCCATTGCCGAGTAGCTGCGCCGACGTCGTCGTGGCGGGAGAGTTACTGGAGCATGTCCACGACCTTCGCGGCGTGGTCGCACAACTGTGCCGGATTCTGCGCCCGGGTGGGCTGTTAGTGCTGGACACGCTCAATGCCACTGCGCTGAGTCGTTTCATCGCCGTCACGTTGGCGGAGCGGCTGTGCCCGCTGGCCCGTGGTATCCACGACCCGGCCTTGTTTGTCGACCATGGCCTGCTAATCGCGGAGTGTGCGCAGCACGGGGTGACACTGCAGGTACGCGGGCTGCGCCCGCGAATAGTCGACTTACCGAAACTGGTGACTCTGCGGGGCAGGGTCCGATTCGTACGGACCTTCACTACGGCGGTGCTCTACCAGGGGCGGGGGATCAAGAACTGATCGATGGCGCCGCTGCCGCCGGCCACAAGGACGCGATGTACTTCTGGATGGCGGGTTTCCGCACTGGCGGGAAACCCACATGCATTTAGATACGTAAGTCTTTTGTAAGGTTCCAACGTCGGCATTGAGCCCTGATGATCGATACATTTCCATCAACTGAAGCGCGCCGAGTCCGGTACGCGGAGGTCCTGTTTTGACCACCGGCGGGCCGTGGCTCGGCTCCTTATGCCCAGGAGGCATCGTTGCGAAGGTATCTAACCGAATTCATCGGCACGTTTTTCCTAGTCTTCACCGTGGGCGCCACGGTGCTGGGCAAGGCCGCGCTAGCGCCGCTGGCCATCGGCGGAGTGCTGATGGTCATGATTTTCGCGGGCGGGCACATATCTGGTGCCCACTACAACCCCGCCGTCACCCTCGCCGTCCTCATCCGTGGCCGCATCACGGCAGCAGATGCCGCCGTGTACTGGGGCGCACAGTTGGTGGGCGGAGCCCTGGCTGCACTGGCCGCCAAGTGGGTGGTGAATCCAGCTCCGATGACAGCACTGTCCTTTTCGGATGGGACAGTCGGAGCGGCGCTGTTGGCGGAGGCGTTATTTACCTTCGCGCTGGCCTATGTGGTCCTGAACGTGGCCACGAGCCGCGACCACCCAGACAACTCCTTCTACGGCCTGGCGATCGGCTTCACCGTCATGGTCGGCGCGACTGCTGTTGGCGGGATTTCCGGCGGTGCGTTCAATCCAGCCGTCGCCTTCGGCGGCACCTTGATGGGCATGTTCTCCTGGTCGGCGATCTGGGTCTACCTTGTCGCGGATCTCGCCGGCGCGGCTTTGGCGGCAGCGGCATTCCTCGTTCTCAACCCTGATGACCGGGGTGCCGAACCAGTCGCTCAGGCCCAATTAGAGCAACTCACCAAATAGGAGGATCCCATGCTCAGGATCGGCGACCAGTTCCCGTCATACGACTTGACCGCTGTCGTCTCGCGCGACCCGGACACGGCTTTCACCCAGATCACTCCAGAAACACATGCCGGCAAATGGCGCGTGGTCTTCTTCTGGCCCAAGGACTTCACCTTCGTCTGTCCGACGGAGATCGCCGCGTTCGGCCACCTCGCCGAGGATTTCGCCGACCGTGGAACCCAGGTCCTCGGTGTCTCGGTGGACTCCGAGTTCGTTCACCTAGCATGGCGAAATGACCACCCCGACTTGCACGACCTGGCCTTCCCGATGCTCTCGGACATCCGCCGCGAGCTAGCCGTCGCGTGCGGTGTGCTCGGCGAGGATGGTGTGGCACAGCGCGCTACATTCATCGTCGATCCGGACAACGAGATCCAGTTCGTCATGGTGACCGCTGGCTCGGTTGGCCGAAACACCGACGAGGTGCTGCGTGTGCTTGACGCACTCCAGATCGACGAACTGTGCCCGTGCAACTGGCGGAAAGGCGAGGCGACCCTGGACGCGGCGGAGCTGATGAAGGCTGGGGCATGAAGGATTCCACCGCTCAGTACACCGCCCGGAGGAGGTTCGGCTCCCGATGTCGCTGGACGCGCTGAAGCAGGCGATGCCTGAGTATGCCAAAGACATCAAGCTCAATCTGGGCACCGTACTCGGTGCCTCAAAGCTGCCCGCACAGCAGCTCTGGGGCACCGCGCTGGCGGCCGCGATCGCGACACGTGGCCAGGCTGTTCTGCGCGAGATCGACGCAGCGGCTCGTGTTCACTTATCGCCGGATGCGTACGAGGCGGCTCGAGCCGCCGCCGCGGTGATGGCGATGAACAACATCTACTACCGCGGGATTCACCTCATGGATGACCCGGCGTATGCCGATCTGCCTGCCCGCCTTCGGATGCAGGTCATCGGCAATCCCGGTGTGGATCCCGCCGACTTCGAGTTTTGGTGTCTGGCTGTGTCCGCTGTGAACGGCTGCGGCCGTTGCCTGACGTCGCACGAGAGAGTTCTGCGTGACAAGGGTGTGACCAAGGAGGTGATCCAGGAGGCGATCCGGATTGCGGCGGTGGTCCACGCTGCCGCTGTGACATTGGAGACCGATACGTGGATGTCGGATACGGCGCTACGCGGCCCCTAGCCCTGGGCTAGGCAGCAAGGTGTTGGCGTGCAAGCATCAGCGCGCCCGCGGTTTCGATGCCGTGGATCGTGCGGCCGATTGAGGCCAGCGCCTCTTCGAAGGGCATCTCCACCGTGCTCATGTCGAAGTACTTCTCGATCTCGGTATCCCACTGCGCCGCACCCACTTCCAGCACCGGTGCGGCCAGGAAGAAGTTGACATACTTGTTGGTCTCAGACGGCAGGGCGTAGAAGCGGCCGAGTGGCCGCAATGAAGCCGGATCATCAAGGGTGTGACCCGTCTCTTCGACCAGCTCCCGCAGAGCCGCATCAGCCGATGACTCGCTCGCTCCGGCAACACCGGCCGGCAGCTCAAGCGTGTCCATTTTGAGGTTGTGCCGGTACTGCTTTACGAGGATCACATTTCCGGCAGTCGTCACCGGGACCACCATCACGCTTTCGGCTACATCGGAGTAGTACCAGTCGATCTCGTAACCGTCCGGCATTCGCAGCACCTCGCATACGAAGCGTTTCGGCTTGGCGAGCAGCACATCGGTGCTGACCAGCTCGGCGTCTCGCATACTCCCAGGTCCTGCTCCACTCATGGCATCCAGTCCTTCGCGCGCTCCCAGGTACATTGAAAGTGCTTTATATAACGATCGAACATCCGCCCGGATGTGCGCCGCAACTCAAGGCTGGGCGAGTTGCTGCCCACGGAGAATCGAAGATATGGCGTCACGAGCATCCGGTCGTCGCCTCGCACAATGCTCACGGTCGGCGAGCAGTCGTATACCCGCACAGTCATCTGGGTGCCGCATTTCTCGCGCATCTGTTCGTAGCGAGCCAATGCGGAGCGGATCCTGGCCACTAAAGTCCCTGGTGGGCTTCCTTCATCGGTGTCTATCTCGGAAGTTCCACGAAAGTCTGGATCGAGGAGCAGCACCCGGATGTCACAGCCGTGCCGGGCGGCTTCCTCAAGGATTCCGGGAACCTCATCGTCAAGAGCAAAGCCCAGCTCAGCCATGCCATAGAGCCAAAGATGTTCTCGCGCCCGCCTGACGATGTCGTTCCAATGAGGCCTCGGAATCAGGCCTCGCATCGCGTAAACCGCCGTGATGTCTGTCGACCCGAAAATGTCCTTGCTGCGCTGCGGAACGACTGAGGCGTCGCCGAGGAATAACACTGACCTCGCGGGCTCAGGAATGTGCAGGCCGCCGACGATCCGGGCCAGCACGTCCACACTGGAGACCTTGCGGCTGCCACTCATGATTTCGCTTACCTGCGCTTGGCTGAGCCCGACGGCGACCCCGATCCGGGTCTGCGTTGCCCGCGTCGCCCGCTGCACGAGGCGAAAGAGCTGCCCGATGTCGCGCTGCGCCAAGGCTTCCGTGACCGTTGGATCGGCCCAGAACGCTTCTGGCAGGGCAGTGGATTCTGCGAGTGCCCGTCGCATAGCTCACCCTATCCCGTGACCGGATATGGACACGAGAAAAATCATCTGTCAAGGCTTCGGTCGACAGGATGGTTTCCCAAGACCGAATAGGGGAGCCTCATCATTAGAGCGCTCCTGATGTGAGCCCGGACCATGGCTCGTGTGGGGAGTTGCTGAGGGAGGAGGTCACTCACCGCACCTGAGCGACCTCCTCTTCCAAGGCTGTTCAGAGCATCTGAATGGCCTCGGCATAGTGGCAGGCCGACGGGTGCCCCTGGCCACGGTCGGCTAATGCCGGAATCTCGTCCACACACTTGCGTTGCTCCACTTCGGACAGAGCCGCGAATTTGAAGCACCGAGTACGGAAGCGGCATCCGGTGGGCGGGTTGACCGGGCTCGGCACATCCCCGGCCAGGATGATCCGCCGGCGAGCCCGTTCCTTGCGTGGGTCAGGCACCGGGATGGCTGAGATCAACGCTTGCGTGTATGGGTGCGCGGCCCTATTGAAAAGCGCGTCGGTGGGTGCAACCTCAACGATGCGCCCGAGGTACATCACCGCCACGCGATCGGCGACGTGCCGCACCACCGAAAGATCGTGCGATACAAACAGGTAGGAGAGGCCAAGCTCCTGTTGCAGGTCGGCAAGCAGGTTGATGACGCCGGCCCGGATCGAGACGTCCAATGCGGACACCGGCTCGTCGAGGATGAGCACCTTGGGATTCAAGGCGAGCGCCCTAGCGATCCCGATGCGCTGACGTTGCCCGCCGGAGAACTCGTGGGCAAACCTGTTGGCGTGCTCGGGATTCAGCCCAACCTGCTTCATGAGGGCACGAACCACGCCACGGCCGTCGTTCTCGTAGCGGCCGTGAATTCGCAACGGCTCAGCGATCAGCTCGGCCACCGTCATCCGTGGGTCGAGTGAGGCGAAGGGATCCTGGAAGACGATCTGAAGGTCCCGCCGCAGCGGCCGCATCTGTTTACGGTTCAACGTCAGCAGATCCCGATCCGCGTACCAGACTTCCCCCGAGGTGGCCGGGACAAGGTTGAGCAGCAACCGGGCCGTGGTCGTCTTGCCACAGCCGGATTCGCCGACCAGGCCGAGGGTTTCGCGCTCCTGCAGCTCGATCGACACTCCGCACACGGCATGTACGTCACCGATCCGGCGGCGGATCACTCCACGCGATCGCACAGGGAAGTGCTTGATCAAGTCGTTGGCCTTGAGGACGGTGGTCATCGGAAGATCTCCCCGGGCTCGACGTCGATCAGTCGTTCGTGGAAGTGACATGCCGCGGTGTGCGATGGGCCGGCGTAGTAGAGCTGCGGCTCGACTTCTCGGCAGCGAGCCGCGACGAGTGGACAGCGCGGGCCGAAGGGGCAACCCTCCGGCATGTTGAGCAGCGACGGCGGTGCGCCGACGATCGGCGTGAGCCTGGTGCGCACGTCGATCCGGGGGAGACTCCCCAACAACCCCAACGTGTAGGGCATGCGCGGCGCGTAGAAGATGTCGTCCACCGACCCAGTCTCGACGAGCTTGCCCGCATACATGACGCACAGCCGGTCCGCATGCCCGGCAATGACTCCGAGGTCGTGCGTGATGAGCACCAACGCGGCACCCGTCGCCTCCCGCGCCGCCTCCAATGCCTCAAGCACCTGTGCCTGCACTGTCACGTCGAGCGCGGTCGTCGGCTCATCCGCGATGATCACGTCGGGATTGTTCGCCATGGCGATGGCGATGACGATCCGCTGTTTCATTCCACCGGACAGCTCATGCGGATAGCTCGTCATCCGTTGCTGCGCATGAGGAATGCCTACGATCTCCAGCAGCTCCAGGGCCCGTTCCCGCGCGGCGCCCTTGCCAACATCCCGGTGGGCCAGAACGGCTTCGGCGATCTGATCGCCAACCGTGTAGACAGGATTGAGCGAAGCCAACGGATCCTGGAAGATCATGGCGATCTTCTGTCCCCGGAAGCGGCTGAGCTCGTTATCCGAACGGCCGAGCAACTCATGTCCCTCGAATCGCACCGACCCGGTGACCCGGGCGTTCTTGGGCAGCAGCCCGAGAATCGCGAGCGAGGTCACCGACTTACCCGACCCCGACTCCCCCACGATGCCAAGGGATTCACCCCGGCGAAGCTCATAGCTCACCCCCCGGACGGCGGTGACCACACCATCGTCGGTGGGGAATTCGACGGTGAGGTTCTCCACCTCTAAGAGGAGGTCGGTCATCGGCGCACCCTTGTCTGCTTGGGATCGAAGGCGTCACGCAGACCGTCGCCGATGAAATTGACGGTCAGCGCGATCAGGATGATGAAGATGCCGGGGAAATAGAAGAGCCACGGCCTCGTCCGCACCGCACCCTCAGCTTGCTGGATGAGAAGGCCAAGCGACGTGTCAGGAGCACGCACCCCGAAGCCCAGGAACGACAATGCCGTTTCGGCGAGAATGCCAACGGCGACAAGGATTGTGGCGCTCACGATGGTCGGGCCGAGGGCGTTGGGGATCAGATGGCGCAGGATGATCCGGGCGTCGCTGGCTCCCAGCGCTCTGGCCGCCTCAATGAAATCCTGTTCCCGCAACGAAAGCACGACCCCGCGAATGAGCCGGGAGACGCTCGCCGACGCGAGCCCGCCGATGATCAAAGCGATCGACCACCACGAGCCGCCACCCACCGAAGCGAGCGCCGCCGCCACAGCGATGCCGGGCAGGATGATGACGAGATCGGCCGTCCGCATCAGAGCGTTGTCGATGTGCCTGCCGAAGTAGCCCGCGATCGCGCCCCAGGCGGTGCCCAGCACGGTCGCGATCAGCGCGACGGCCAGCGCAATCTTGATGGACTGCTGCAGGCCACGCAGCACCTGGGCCAAACCATCATGACCGATGCTGTCGGTACCAAATGGATGCTCCCAAGACGGCGACTGCGAGTTGTCCGGGGTGATGTCGAAGTACGAGTACTTCCAGATCGCCGCACCGCCATAGGCGATCAGCACGATGACACCGAAGGCGATCAGGCTGCCCACCGCGAGCCGGTGCCGCATGAAGCGGCGCAGGACGATCTCGGCCTGGGTACGCTCCTTCACCGCTGAGGGCTTCGCCTTCGCCGGCGCTTCCGGGGTGACTTCAAGCTGGTCAGTCATGGCGGATCCTCGGGTCCAGGACCCCGTAGAGCAGGTCGGCGATAAGGTTGACGATCACCACGGCGGCCCCGGCCACGAGCAGCCAGGCCATCAGGGCGTAGGCATCCCGGGTACGGATGGAGTCGATCAGGTACTGGCCCATTCCGTGCCAGCCGAAGATGGTCTCGGTGATCACCGCACCGCCGAGGATCCCTGCGAAGTCCAGTGCGCTGACCGTCGTGAGTGGAATGAGCGCGGTGCGCAACGCGTGCTTGGTCAGCACCTTGCGCCAGCGCAACCCTTTGGCCCGAGCCAGCCGGATGTAGTCGCTGCCAAGCACTTCGAGCATTGAGGAACGCTGGAATCGGCTCCAAGAGGCAAACGTGATCAGAGCAAGCGCGATGGTCGGCAGGATCATGTGCCCGGCGACGTCGGTGAACCTGTTCCACGGGCTCGGATCGTCGAGGAATGCCGAGCGATCGCCGTAGGTGTAGAAGATCCGGCTACTGGGATCGCCGTCGACCTGGTTCGCGAAGATCCCGGCCTCCTTGAGCAGGATGGCCAGCCAGAACGAGGGCATCGCGAGGAACAGGAAGCCGAAGAAGGTCACCGAATAGTCGACCTTCGAATATTGCCGCACCGCGCTGG
Source organism: Micromonosporaceae bacterium (assembly GCA_003543035.1). Taxonomy (GTDB): domain Bacteria; phylum Actinomycetota; class Actinomycetes; order Mycobacteriales; family Micromonosporaceae; genus Rhizocola. Next base: position 42,957 of record DPJL01000249.1, read on the forward strand.
TCACCCCGGCCACGATGGCGAGCACGAGCGCCAGCCCCATGGCGATGAGGACTAGGCGGATGGTGATGCCAAACCTGGACCAGATCTCAAAGTTGATGTTCTCGCGCACGTTCACCGACGGGCCCAGGTCGCCTTGCACGACTCCGGTGAGCCAGACCCAGTAGCGCTCATACCAGGGCAGGTCGAGGTGCAGCCGGTGTGCTTCGAGCGCGATCGTCTCCGGTGGCGTGGGCGGGTTGGTGACCCGCAACGCCTCCAGCGGGTCACCCGAGTTGGCGACCATGATGAAGACCAGGAATGAGGAGAGTATTAGTACCGGGATCGAGATCAGCAATCGCCGGATCACAAAAGCGATCATGTCTATCCTTCCGCCTACCAATGGTCCCGGGCCCTCCTGGAGGGCCCGGGACCACCGATGTGCTGATCTCAGGCCGCCTGGTCCAGCAGACCCCAGGCGCCGACGTTGTAGACGGGACCGTGGTTCGTCGGGTTCGGACGGACATAGACGTAAGTCTTGTTAACCGCGATGAATACTTCCCGCTGGAACAGCGGAAGGACGTAGGCGTCGGCCGCCATCAAGGTGTTCGCCTGGTTGATGAGGTCATGCGCCTTGGGGTCGTCGCCGACCGTCTTGGCCGCCTCGTCGAGCAGCTTATCCGACTCGGTATTGACCCACTTGCCGTAGTTGCTGGCACTCGTGCTGTGCCACAACTGCTTCGCGCCGCCGATGCGCAGCGGGCTCAGCACCCAGGCGAAGATGATCAGATCGAAGTCGCCCTTGGTCAGCGTTCCGCCCAGATCGTCGGTCTGCTCCACCTTGATATCGATGCCCAGCTGCTTGAGCGTGTTGGCGACGAGCTCGCAGCTGTCCTTGCGGAGCTGGTTACCCGTGGTGTGGCGCATCCGCAGCGGCGGCACCGCCTCACCGGTCTTGGTGAGCAGCTTGCCGCCTTCGATCTTGTAGCCGGCATCCGTGAGGATCTTCTTGGCCTGATCGAGGTTGCCCGCTCCCTGCCCGGTCGCGGAAACCACGTCCTTGTAAGCGGTCATCCCCGGCACAAAGTTGTGGTTGCCGATCGGTTTGGTGTCAGGTGCGTACTGGCCAACGGTCTTCGCGATGATCGCCTGCCGGTCGATCGCCGTGAAAATGGCCTGCCGCAACGCTTTGTCGGCGAGGAAAGTGTTCTTCAGGTTGAGATCGATGTGCTCCCAGGACAGGTTCTTGCCGAGGTACCAGTGCGAGTCCGCCAATTCCTTGGCCTGAGTCACCAGGTCAGCTGTCGGGATCGGAGCGATCGCGTTGATCTCGCGGTTACGCATGGCCGGGATCAGCTCGGAGTCCTTGGTGATGATCCGGAAGATCACCTTGTCCAGCGGCGGCTTGGCACCCCACCACTTGTCATTGGGGACGAGGGTCAGCGCGAAGTTCGGCTCGTACTTCTCGATCTTGTACGGACCGGCCGAGTAGGTCGGCACGTTCTGCTCGAACCAAGCGAAGCTGGCAGCGAGGTCACCGTGCTGAGCGGCAATCTTGCCCGGGTACAGCGGGACGAACATCGCCTGCCAGTCCGGGAAGGCCTCCTTGTCCTTGAAGACCACGGTCACGATCTTGCCGTCGGCACTTCCGGTGAGTGACTCGACCGAGCTGAAGCCGGAGGTGCTGGCGGCTTTGCAGCCGGGACAGTCCTTGCCGTTCTGCACCTTCCACGTGTATTCGAAGTCCGCGGCCGAGACCGGGTCGCCGTTGTTCCAGACGGCTTCCTTCTTGATCTTGTAGACCACGGTCATCGGTGACTTGCTGGTGATCTCGACCGAGTCGATCAGATCCTTGTTCACCTGGACCGAAAGGTCGGGATAGTAGTGGTGCACCCGGGGCATCACGCCGAACAACGCATGCGAATACTCCAGCGTGTTTCCCGCGCTGGAGAGCGTGTTCCACGCCTTGATGTCCTTGCCCAAGGCATAGGTGATCGTGCCACCGGCCTTGGTTTTGCCGGTGTTACAGGTGTTGGGCTTGGTCACGCACTCGGCAAAGCCGATCGAGGAGTCCGGGCCTGTTTGGTCCTCGCCCTTGGCGCAAGCGGAAACGGAAACTGCCAGCGCGAGAGCGGCAATCGCGGCGAGGCCGTTCCGGCCTCGGCTACGGCGGTACATCTGCATGTTCCCTCCAATGTGGGTGCACCAAGGGAACGCTTTGGGAAGGCCATCACAGAATAGCCAAATCTAAATCTTTGCCATCTCGTTATACAGCTTCCAGCCAATCGGCAAGAACGCCTGACCAGTCTGTATCGCTGAGCGTCGACGGGTCGACTACCAACCTGCCGAAGATGTCTCGATCAGTCGGTAGCGACCTCCGCCGACGCCAAACGCCCGCATTAGCCGCTTATCACCGGTTTTTCCCAATCCTTGAGCTCACACCCGCCTCACGTGCCCACGGTCACAGTGGGGGAACACCACAAAGCACTACGGGGAGAGGGCGATGACATCCACTTTGGACCTTGATGAGATCGACGACCGCGGCATCGCCTCGGATCTGGTACGGGCCTACCTCAACCTCATTGGGCGCACCAAACTGCTCACCGCCGAGCAGGAAGTGGACCTGGCAAAGCGGATCGAGGCGGGCCTGCTGGCCG
>DPJL01000203.1 GCA_003543035.1 Micromonosporaceae bacterium
GGTGGCCACAATGGACGAATAAGCGCCGTTGGTCAGCCACATCTTCTGTCCATTGAGGACATACTCCCCGCCGTCCGGGCTCAACGCGGCGCGGGACTTGATCGCGGCCACATCGGACCCGGTCTCCGGCTCGGACATGCTGAAAGCGCCCCGCACCTCGCCGGTCGCCATCTTCGGCAGCAGCCGCTGCTTCTGCTCCTCGCTGCCATGCTGGCTGATCAGGTAGGCCACGATGAAGTGGGTGTTGACGATGCCGGAGACGGACATCCAGCCGCGGGAGAGCTCCTCCACCACGAGCGCGTAGGTGAGCAGAGACTCGCCGAGCCCGCCGAACTCCTCGGGGATGGTCAGGCCGAACAGGCCCATCTCGCGCATCCCAGCGATGATCTGCTCAGGATATTCATCCGCATGCTCGAGGCGCTGCGCCCGTGGGATGATCTCCTTGTCGGCGAACTCGCGTACCGTCTCGAGGATGGCGACCTGCTCCTCGGTCAGACCAGGGGTACGTGCGAGACGGGCCACGGCTGCCTCCAAATGACTTAAACGAAAGTTCAGCTAGCTAATGAAATAGCACGCGGGCGTGCGCGCGTAATCGGGCTGTGAAAAGGTTCACCGGTCAGTAGACGCAAGAAGGAGACCAACCGCATGAGTTATCCGCCACCAGGAGGGCAGGACCCCTACCAGCCCCTGCCTCCGCCTGAGCCGGAGAGCAACCCCTACGCGCAGGCGACTCCCCCGCCCGCCTACCAACCCTATGACCAGCCTTACAGCCAGTACCCGGTAGGCGCGACCCCGGTGGCGGGGAACAACGGCCTGGCGATCGGCTCGATGGTGACCGGCATCGTGTCGATTCTGCTGGCCTGCTGCTGCTCCCCGCTCGGCATCATCGGCGGCGGGACAGCCGTCGTGCTCGGCGTCATCGGGATGAACCAGATCAAGGAGCGCGGCCAGACCAACCGCGGCATGGCTATCGCGGGCATCGCCACCGGCGGGGTGGCGGTCTTGCTGGGCATCATCCTTTTCATCGCCGGCTTCGCGATGAACAGCACCGACTTCCTCAACAACTACGACTGGGACTGACCCAAGGAGCCCTACATGACCGACCCTTACGGCCAGCCGCCGCAGGATCCCTACGCGCCGCAGCCACCTCAGCCACCGGCGAATCCGTATGCGACGCCGCCTGTTCCACCGACGCCGCCGGTGTCAGGTGCACCCGCTTCGGGCGCACCGCAATACGGTCAGCCTCAACCGCAGTACGGGCAGGTTCCTTACGGCCAGCCCACACCGCCTTACGGCTACCCGGCAACGCCGCCGCAGAACTCGATGGCGTTGATTTCGATGATCCTGTCGCTGGTCGGCATCCTGAGCTGGATCACCGCGCCGGTCGGCGCGATCCTCGGGCATATCGCGCTCAAGCAGATCCGCCAGACCGGTGAGTCCGGCGAGGGGATGGCCAAGACCGGCATCATCGTCGGCTGGATCATCACCGGCCTCGGTGTGCTCTGCTGCGCCGGATACATCGTCATCATCGCGCTGGGCGCCGCGGGCGGTGCCTTCAACTCGTAGTTAGACGAGAGCCAGAAGTGAGGCGGTGGCGTCCCAAAGCCGGGACGCCGCCGCCTCGTCCTTTGCGTGGTCCACTGGGCGCCTGTCCACGTAGTAGGCGCCGTTGACCAGCTCTTCCGCCGGCGCTGTGGAGAGCCACACGAGTTGGTCGGCGCCCTGTTCCGGAGTGGACAGCCCGGGAGCCAGCTTGTACCAGAGCTTCGCCCCCGGAGTCCCGAAGCGGGTCCGCACGACGCCGGGGTGGAAGGAGTAACTGCGCAGCGTCGGCCAGCGGCGGGTGGCCTCGTCGGCGAAGAGGATGTTGGCCTTCTTGGAGGTGCTGTAGGCCAGCCATGCACTGGGGAAGCGACGTCCAGGCGGAGTCGGGTCGGCACCCCACGCCCACGCCGCCGACGATGTATTGACGATCCGAGCGCCGTCGGGCAACTGTTCGCGCAACAGGTGGCTCAACAGGAACGGGGCCAGGTGGTTGACCTGCATGGTGGCGTCGAAGCCGTCCACTGTGGAGCCGCGTTTGATCAGGCCCGCGTTGTTGGCCAGCACGTCGATGCGCTGGCCTTTGAGCCGGTGTGCCAGCTCGTGGACCTGTGCCAGCTCGGTGAAGTCGGCGACCAGCCCCGCGGGGCCGAGGCGCTCGCGGCTGCGGCCGACGAGGGTGACCCGCCACCCCCGGCGCGCCATTTCAATAGCTGCCGCCTGGCCAATTCCGGAGCTGGCACCCGTGATCACTACATGAGGCGTGAGATCTTCCACAGTCCCGTTCTCCTTCTACTCCGCGCTAGGTTACCGTCGCGTAATGAGTTTCGGTCGTCCCCGCCGGTCCTGCCTGGCCGTCCCTGGTAGCAGCATCAAGATGCTCGAGAAGGCCCAGGGCCTCCCCGCTGACCAGGTGTTTCTCGATCTCGAGGACGCGGTTGCGCCGCTGGCCAAGCCTGGCGCCCGCAAGAACATCGTGGCCGCGTTAAACGACGGCGACTGGAACAACAAGACCCGCGTGGTCCGGGTGAACGACCTCACCACGCCATGGACATACACCGATGTGATCGAGATCGTCGAGGGTGCCGGCGCCAACCTGGACTGCATCATGCTGCCGAAGGTCCAGTCGGCTTCACACATCGAGTGGCTCGACCTGACCCTGACCCAGCTGGAGAAGACGCTCGGGCTTCCGGTCGGCCGGATCGGCATCGAGGCTCAGATCGAGAATGCGGCTGGTCTGGTCAATGTGGACGCGATCGCCGCCGCCTCGCCGCGAGTCGAGACCATCATCTTCGGCCCGGCCGACTTCATGGCCTCCCTCAACATGAAGTCACTGGTGGTCGGGGCGTTGCACCCGGACTATCCCGGCGACCCGTTCCACTACATTCTGATGCGCATCCTGATGGCCGCCCGGATGCACGACAAGCAGGCGATCGACGGGCCGTACCTGCAGATCAAGGACGTCGACGGCTTCCGCGAGGTGGCAAAGCGAAGCGCCGCACTGGGTTTCGACGGCAAGTGGGTGCTGCACCCGGGCCAGCTCGACGCGGCCAACGAGGTCTACTCGCCGTCGCAGCAGGACTATGACCACGCCGAGCTGATCCTCGACGCCTACGACTTCTACACCTCGGCCGCCGGCGGCAAGCTCGGCGCGGTCATGCTCGGCGACGAGATGATCGACGAGGCCTCACGCAAGATGGCGCTCGTCATGGCGGCCAAAGGACGGGCCGCCGGGATGTCTCGCACGAGCATCTTTACGCCACCTTCAGCGTGAACTCGGCGGTCCGCACGCGGCCGCCGGCCTGATAATCGAAGTACATCCGATAGGTGCCGGGGCTCGGTGCGGAGAGCCAGAACTTCACCGCGCCACCGGAAAGCTGCGGCTCCGGATGCACGTGCACGTAACCCAGATCGCCCTCTCGCAGCACCACGAGATGCCCAAACGAACCCAGATATGGCTGCAACTCGGCACCCGGGACGCGGAACAGCATCGGTGAGGTGGCGCCGACAACAGGCGTGCCTTCGTAGGTCACTGTCTGTCCGTCCACTGTGGACTCACGGGCCGCGACCGGCACCGGCTGCGGCCGATAGTCGCCGCTGACCGTGATGTCGAAGCCCAACGTGAGCGGAGTCTGAACCCCGCCCGCACTGATCGCGGTGAAGTCGGCATAGGCACGCCACGGGCCCGCCCCAACCGGATCGGCGGGCACCGTCCAAGTCCCGTCGGGTGCCATGGTCGGGTGCAGATGCTGATAGCCGGTGAAGTCGCGGCGCACCAGGATCAGGTGAAGCAACTTCTCGTGCACGGTCGCAAAGTTGGTCACCGGCTTGCCGTCAGAACCCTTGATGACAAAGGTCTTTCCTTGCGGCCCGGCGACCAGGGTGTAACCGGTGCTGCTGATCGCGAGACCGCCGACATCTGTGCCCGCCGCGGCTTGGGCACCGGCGTGATTATGGCCGCTCGGTTGCACCGCAGGCGCACCGGTCTGCGGATTGGCAATTGGACTACGAGGGGTGATCAGCTTGCCCAGGCCGAACCCGGCGATCAACGCGACAGCAAGCCCGCCGACGAAGATCCCAAGCTTGATCCCTTGTTGCTCAGCCATTCACGCCCGCCAAGGCATAGCCGGCTTCGTCAATGGCGTGGCGCACCTCATCCAACCGCAGCGGCGCGTCACTGGTAACCGCGGCCTTTCCGCTCGCGAGGTCCACCTCGACGGAGCGGACGCCGAGCAGCGCGGTCAACTCAGCGGTCACCGCACTGACGCAGTGGCCGCAGGTCATGCCTGTGATCTGGTAGGTCGTGGTAACAGACATCGACTAACTCCTAAGACCGCACCAGACGGCTGATCGCGTCGGTGGCTTCCTTGACCTTGAGTTGGGGGTCGCCCTCGCGGGCGGCTTCCACCACGCAGTGGGCGATGTGTCCCTCGAGCAGGCCGAGCGCCACCGCCTGCAGCGCTCTGGTCGCCGCCGAGATCTGGGTTAGCACGTCAATGCAGTAGGTGTCCTGCTCCACCATCCGCTGCAGCCCTCGGATCTGACCCTCGATCCGCCGCAACCGGGCGAGCAAGGCATCCTTGTCCTCGGCTTGGCTGTAACTGACGCTCATGAGCTGGACTATACCCCCCTAGGGTATGAGCGGCAACGCTGGCCCCGATTAGTCGTTGTGCTATACGTGCTGAATTCCCTCTTAGCCGTACTTATGGTGATAGCACCGCCAGCGCCACCCGCACCCGACGTCGAACTACGCCAGAACATAGCCCACTACCAGGCCCTGGCTGAAGATCTTGCGGTGACCATCGCCCAGACCGAAGTCATGCAACGCCAGATCGACACCCTGAAGAAGAAGATGAAGGAGCGCCGCGTCGCAGTCGGGCGCCTCGCCTCGGCGAGCTATCGGACCTACCGCGCCGACTCGCTCAACGTGCTGCTAGACGCGGGCTCGGCCGGCGAGGTGCGCGATCGCCTGCTGGTCCTCAATGTCTTCGCTCAGCATCGGCAGCTCGAGATCAAAGAGCTGGCCGTGACCGCGGAACGCTACGCGGCCACCCAGCGGACCTTGGACTCCCTGGTCGCCCAGCAACGAACGCAACAGCGAGAGCTCACCGCACAACGCCTCAAGATCGAAGCCAAGCTCGCCGAACTCAGACGCCCAAAACCCTAAAGCCCCCAACCCTTTTTGTCGGATGCCCGTCGTGGTCCGGGCCGCTCCTCCCGCGACGCCGCCACCTCCGCCGTGGTCCCTCTCCCAAGATCCGCGTGATCAGGGACCTTTCCCGGCGTGTCTCCGGCGTGGCGGGCTCATAACTCCCTGATCACGGTGATCAGGGAGTGGGGCGCATCCAACCCCTATTCGCGTCGATCAAGACGCTGGG